>DAINRP010000131.1:1575-8692 GCA_036741755.1 Gemmatimonadales bacterium | reverse complement strand
GCCCGGCATCCGATCTTCGGCGCGATGTCCCGGCCGGATTGGCACCGGTGGGCCTTTCGGCACACCGATCACCACCTTCGGCAATTCGGGCTGTGAAGGGCCACCGGGGAGATCGGTCGGGACTCTCCGGCGACGTCTGCTTCACGACGAACGGCACTGGGCCATCGGGTGGCGACAGGGCATTCATCCCCTGACCCGTCGCCGCGGCGCAGCCTCTGGGACCGAGAACTTCCCGGTGCACCGCTCAGGGCCACGAAGGTTACTTCATGATGAAGATGGTGTGATTCCTTCTTCACGTTGCGAGGTTCACACACGCGGGAACGATCTCCGTGAGTGGCTTGCCTAGCGAGACGCGGTCAGCCAGCTTAGACACTACTGTCAGACCGCTTCGTTCCTCGTTACCTCAGTCCATGAGGGGAGGATTACATCATGGCTCTACGCTCCGGCATCTACATCGTACCCACCAATCGCTGGTATATCGAGCGCACCGTCTGGCTCATCGCCGGTGTGGTCCTCCTCAGCGCGACCACCCTCGCGGCGCTCGTCAATCCGTTCTGGATCCTCTTCGTCGTCGCCACCGCGCTCGCCTCCATCGGCGTTTCCCTCACCGGGTTCTGCATCGTGGGGAACGTGCTTGCCCGCCTGGGCTTCACGCCGATGCTGGCGCGTGCGGGCTGGAAGCCGGGCCAGCTCTATTTCATGCAGACGGACCGGTGGTATCTGGAGCGGCGGATCTATCTCGCCGTGGGCATCAACCTCACGATCGCCTCGACCCTGTCCCTGGTGCACAGCCCCTGGTGGCTTCTCTTCACGGGGTTTGTCGGCGGGGCGATGGTCTGGTTCTCCGCCACCGGCTTCTGCATCATGGCCAACGGCCTCTACTGGCTCGGCGCGGAGCCGCGCCTGGCTCCCATCTGCGAGACCCGCACCGCGAGCGAGGTACCCGCGAGCCAACAGGCGCCAGCCTGAGCGGAACGCATCGAAGCGTTGAGACTCTTGCCGCGACCCGCAGCGCGTGCGAAGTCGCCAGATGACTGGCATTGCATCGGAGGCACGATGACCAACTCGACACGTCTCGCGGGACTGCTCGGCCCGACGCTGCTCGCCGTCTGCATTACCGAATGGATGAACCTGGGGGTGTTCACCGCCGCCATCGGCCCGTCGTTCGCTCCCCATGTCTACCTCAACGGCACCTTGCTCTTTGTGGCCGGTCTCGCGATCGTCCGCGCCCACAACTACTGGACGCTCAGCTGGCCGGTGCTGATCACGCTGGTCGGCTGGATGATCATGTTTGGCGGCCTGGGCCGCATGGCCGCGCCGCGATCGGCCCAGGAGGCGGGAAGCCACCCCGCCGTCGTGTACGCGTCGCTGGTGGTGCTGATCGCGATCGGTATCGTGCTGACCATCAAGTCCTATGGCCCACGTCATAGCCGCACGGACGAGGATCCCGAACGACCACTGGCGGTTTAGCATCAGCAGCCGGCTGCGGGCCATGCTAGATTAACTCGCGCCCGTTGCAGCGATGCCGGCGGACGTCGGCCAGCCCGCATTGCGGTCTCCAATGCAGATTCTCGAACGGCAGTTCCTCGTCACCCGCAGCCGGCGGCTGACGCTCGCCACCCTCCTCTATAACAGCCTCGAGGCGCTCATCGCCATCGGGGCGGGTTTGATCGCGGGGAGCATTGCCCTCGTCGGCTTCGGCGTCGACAGCCTGATCGAGCTCAGTGCCAGCCTCGCCGGTCTCTGGCGGCTCGCCGCCGATGCTGAGCCGGCCCGGCGCGCCCGGGTCGAGCGCCGTAGCCTGCAGCTCATCGGCATCTCTTTCCTGGCGCTGGCGGGGTACGTCGTCTACGACGCCGCGGAAGCGCTCTGGACCAGACAGGCACCCGCGAGCAGTCCGGTGGGCATCGCCCTGGCAGCGCTTTCGCTGCTGGTCATGCCATGGCTGGCCCACCGCAAACGCCAATTGGCGCTCCAGCTGAACAGCGGAGCCCTGGTGGCGGAGGCAACCCAGACACAACTCTGCGCCTACCTCTCGGCGATCCTGCTCGCCGGGCTCGGGTTCAATGCACTGCTGGGATGGTGGTGGGCCGATCCGGTGGCCGCACTGGCCATGGTGCCTCTCATCACCCGAGAGGGGCTGGAGGGTATCCAGGGGCGATCATCGTGTTGTGCGGACTGCGACGGCCCCTGAGGCAGCGTTCCAGCCGGCTAACCAGCAGCGTCAGTAGCGAAGGCGCGGCCAGGCGGCCGACCTCCCTCGCACGGCGGGGTGGTGCCAGGTAAGTTCGCTGGCATTCGCCTCTTCCTGACTGGCTGATTCCATTGTCCGTTCTGATCGTTCCATTCCGCCCCGGTCTGGCTCCGGCCTTCGCTGATCTCAATCGAGCCTGGATCGAGCGACTCTTCAGCATCGAGCCGGCTGATCTGAAGGTGCTCGGCGATCCCGAAGCAGCGATCATCGCCCCGGGCGGCCAGATCTTCTTCGCGCTTGACGGCGACAGCCCCGTGGGGACGGTGGCTGCAATCCGGACAACCCCCACACGGTTTGAACTCGCCAAGATGGCCGTGGCCCCGAGTCATCAGGGCCGAGGTCTTGGCCGCCTGCTGGGTGAGGCCATGATTCATTGGGCCCGGAGCCAGGGCGCGGAATCGGTGTTCCTGCTGACCAACAGCCGCCTCACCGGAGCGATTCGGCTCTACGAGCGGCTCGGCTTCGTTCATCGCCCCCTCCTCCACCAGACCGACTATGCCCGGGCCGATGTCTGCATGGAACTCACCTTGGCAGGAGTGCGGCCGGGCGCATGACGCAGGCTGGCTCGGCGAGTCGGCGCCGGGTAGGTTTCCTTCTGGCCCCGTCGTCGAGGTGATCCCCATGATTGCAAATCCATTCCGTTACCTCTCCCTCCTTGCGATCAGCGTTGCCTGCTCCGCGCCGACCGCCCCTGTGGCCCAGGGCGACTGGGGCGGACCAGAGGCGAGCCTCTCGCTGTCTCGTTCCGGCGGAACGCTCTCCTACCCCTGCGGCGCGGGCACCATGGATTCACTGTGGGTCGTGACTGAAGACGGCCGACTCGCTGCCGCAGGGAAGCACTTCTTCGGTGGCGGTCCGATTCCACCGCAGGGCCGCCCGCCGCATCCGGCGAGCTACTCGGGGCGCATCGATGGGAACACCCTGGTGTTCACGGTCACGCTGACCGACCTGGGGCAGACGCTCGGCCCATTCCGGCTGATCCGGGGCGCTCCTCAGGTCGAGGAGTCGTGTCTGTAGGTCCGGAGGCTGCATCGGGCAGACGACCGTGGATGCCTGATATCCGCGGACAATCCCTGCAGCATCGTCGGGCTGTACCAGACGTACACTGCGTGGATCGTGGGCGAGTGCCGTGACGCCATACCCGCGGCGGCCCCGGGGCGACCATTCGTACTTTGCCTATCTCTGGCTCGACGGCCGCGAGGCCTTTGCGGAGCGTGGGGCGGCGCTGGCGGGACCACGCTGACAGGAAGGATCGGCCCTACTCATGAGCGCTGAACTGCCATTCACCCTGAAGGTTGCCGGCAAGGACGAGGTCGATGGCGTCGACGCCATCAGCACCTCCTTCCACTTTCATGGCTGGCTCCGGCTGGAAGGCGACTCGCTCCGGATCGAATGGATCGGATATGCGAGAGTCCAGGAGGTCGAAGTTCTCAGCGTTCGCGACGAGCAGGTTCCGCTCCCCGCCGAGACCCTCGTCATCCCGCTCGCCCGCCTCCGGAGGGCGGAGCTGCTCGGCGGCTGGTGGCGCCCCAGGCTCGCAATCAGCGCGAGAGATGTGCGCGCGCTTTCGGTCGTGCCCAGCGAGGAACAGGGAGTAGTTGCCTTCTGGTACGCCCGTCGGGACCGGGCCCTCGCGACCGCGCTGTGCCGCGAGCTGGAGCGTGGAATCGCCGCCGCAATCGAGTCGGGCCGCACGGGTGGCGACATCATGCACCTCTCCGACAGCACCCCCGCCGGACAGGTGAAACCGCCGGCGGTCTGACCTGACGTGAGACCAGTCTTGACTCCGCCCACTGTTCTGCGCCGAGACTCCGAACCGCGGCAGCTCTCTCCGCCCAGAGAACAACCGTTGCAACAGCTCTGCACTGCTCTCCCGACGTGGCAGTTGATCCGAATGGCTTCGTGTTCTGTTTCCGGTGCGAGGGTGAGCGATACTCCGCAGAAGCGCGGCAGTTTGGAGCTGCGTATGCCGCCTACCGGCTCGCGGTGCCACGGTGGCTTCCCCGCTGGGGGCCCCGGGGCTCACGGTAGACCCCCGCGACGACCACTATATTGAACGCCGGATCTCCCGCCCCGTTCCTGGGCTCGGGCCCGCAGCGTCAGCCATTCGTGCACGACCAGCCACAGCCGGTAACCGGAGAGCGTCGATGGATCGTTCCGGCCGTACCGCTTCCCTCATCGAGACGGCCCGAAGCGCGATCGTCAAGGGAGACTGGAACGAGGTCCGTTATCCCACGATCGGGACCGGCACCATCTTCGCGCTGATCATGGGCTGGCAGTCGATCGCGGACCAGGCCGAAGCCGGGCACCTCTTCGGCGACGTCCCGGCGCTGCTTCTGGTCGCGGGGGCGCTCGCATTCCTGACACCCCGTGGTACGACGCTCACGGCAGTCACCGACCTCGGTGCCCGTCGCTTGGCGTGAGCCTCGCGCGTATTTCCCTCATCCGCTTTCCCGACATGGCTCAATGACCCTGGATACGACCCGGCAGCAGGCCACGCTCGAGCGGGCCACGGCGCATGCGCTCTCGTTCCTCGGGTCGCTCGACGCGGCGCCGGTGTGTGCGACGGCATCGCTGGCCGAGTTGCGGCGGCGGTTCTCGCACGCGCTGCCGGACGACGGTGTCGATCCCGTCACCGTGATCGATGACCTCGCGCGCGATGCCGCGGGGGGCCTGCTCGGCAGCGCCGGGGGTCGTTTCTACGGCTGGGTCATCGGCGCCGGGCTGCCCGCCGCCTTGGCCGCCGACTGGCTCACGGCGACCTGGGACCAGAACGCGGGGCTCTATGCCTGTGGCCCGGCCGCCGCGGTGGTCGAGGAAGTCTGCGGCGTATGGCTCAAGGAGGTGCTGGGGTTACCGGCGTCCGCGTCGTTCGCGCTGGTGACCGGCTGCCAGATGGCTCATGTCACCTGCCTCGCCGCGGCGCGACACGCGGTACTGGCACGGGTGGGGTGGGACGTCAACCGCGACGGCCTCTCCGGCAGCCCTGCCATCAGGGTCCTCACTTCGGACGCCGTGCACGGCACGAGCACCCGTGCCGCGAAGCTGCTCGGCTTCGGCACGGCGAACATCGTGGTGCTGCCGAGCGATGAGGGGTCGCGTCTGCGGCCGGAAGTCCTGGAGGAGGCCCTCTCGCGCGAGCAGGGGCGGCCCACCATCGTGGTGCTGCAGGCGGGCGACGTGAACTGCGGCGCCTTTGACCCGTTCCCCGAACTGATCGCGCTCGCGCATGCCGCGGGGGCCTGGGCGCACATCGACGGCGCCATGGGGCTCTGGTGCAACGCCACGCCCGCATTGCGCCACCTGCTCGCGGGCGCCGAACTGGCGGACTCCTGGGCCACCGATGGCCACAAGTGGCTGAACGTTCCATACGATTGCGGCTACGCCTTCGTGGCGCACCCCGAGCATCATCGCGCCGGGATGGAGCATCGCGCGAGCTACCTGGTGCATGCGGACGATGTGCGGGACCAGCTCGACTGGACCCCGGACCACTCGCGTCGGGCGCGCGGATTCGCGACCTGGGCGGCGCTCAGGGAACTGGGGCGCCGCGGCCTGGCCGATCTCATCGAGCGCTGCAGCCGCTATGCGCACGACCTCGTGACCCGGATCGGCACGCTGCCGGGCGCCCGGGTGCTGGCCGTGCCGCAAATCAACCAGGGGCTGGTCCGCTTCTACGACCGCCATCCTGGAGCCACCGAGGTAGACCACGACCGGAAGACCGACAGCGTGATCGCGGGGATCAACGCCACCGGGGAGGCTTTCTTCACCGGTACCACCTGGCGCGGGATGCGCTGCATGCGGGTCTCGGTATCCAGCTGGCGGACCACGCCACAGGATGTCGACCGCGCCGTGGCAGCGGCGGCGCAGGTTCTCGGGCGGGGTGGGGATTAGCGGGAGCCTGGCTCTCTTGCTGCGGGAGATGCAAATGACGTCGAGATTGAGGCGGGCATGGCAGGCGGCGACGGGGCTCGGCCTGTGCGCGTGGAGTCTGTTCGGCTGCGGCAACGATCCGCTCGCCCCGGGCGGGACAGTCGTGTTTGTCCTCGACGCGCCGCTCTGCAGTTCCGTGATTCCGGTGGAGTTCCTGATCGACAGCGTGATGGTGGGAAGCGACACTTTTCAGGTTCACATCTCGCCCAGCGATACCACGTCACCGACCTTCCGGACAACCGCGGGTACTCACACCCTCGGTGCCCGGGTCGTCAACGGGTTTGTCTGGCCTGACACGACCGTCAGCATCGCCCCCGGTGAGGCGTTCACCCTCCTGCTTCCTTTCTATTGTTCCTGAACCATCTTGCCGCCCCGGTATCCCACCGTACCTTTGATACACCGCCGGCGAAGGCCGTCGCATCCGGCACTCCGTCGTCGTGCGAATGCATGGAGCTTCGGCCCCGGCCATCATCCGGAGGCGATGCATGCCCGCTGGCTCACCACGATCGGCGTTAGCCCTGCAGTTATCGCTGCTGATCGGCCTGGCCGTTTGGCTCGCCTGCTCCGAGTCTGCTCCCGAGAGCGGGATGTACCGCCTCCGCAGACTCAATCAGACCGCCGTACCGTACGACGACACCCTCGGATGCTGCATCTATACCGGCGGCTATCTCCGGCTCGCCGACGCCGACTATGACGTGCGCATCTTCTTTCAGAACCGAAACAACCTCATCATCGACACGGTGTTCGAGGTCGGCAGCTACCGCCTGTTCGGCGATTCCCTCGCATTCACACCGCGGAGCGGGAACTTCCCCCTCAGTCTGTACGGGGCAGTGCGCCAAGGGGACACGATCTCACTCTGGCTCGGTGGCGACGGTCCCGGGGCCTCGGACCAGTTCCGTGCGGACTTCAGCAGATAGCGGCGCTTCGCGTTGC
>DAINRP010000131.1:0-1475 GCA_036741755.1 Gemmatimonadales bacterium | reverse complement strand
CCGCAGGCAACGACGCTGGTCTTCGTGGTTGACAGTTCCGGCAAGATTGAGCCCTGCTCCGTGATGGTCGTCGAAGAGTCGTCGGCGCTCTGGTCGTGGGCGGTATCGCGGGTGTTACCGAAGTACCGGTACCGCCCCGGGACTCGCCGCGGGGAAGCGGTAGCAGTGTGGGTCCAGCAAACCATCCGCTACCCGGCCACCGGGTATCGCGAGAGCGACAGGCTCCACCTGCGGCGGCCGTAGGACCGAGCGCCTGGCGAGCAGGCTGGTGCAGCCGACTCGGCCCACAATCAATCGCTGCGGACGGCACGACCCGGATTTCGCGGAGAGAGCATGCGTTTGCCCGGAGTCATCGGCGGGTTTCTGACCTTGACTGGTTTCATGCTGCTGGTCCTGAAGCCGGTCTATGAGGTCCCCACCCCCGCACAATCATCCGGCGTCGAGGCCGTCGCCCCGTTGCACGAGTACCGACCGATCCCCGGCTGGGTCGGCGCGGCCTCATCCCTGGTCGGCGTCGCGCTACTGGTGGGCAGCGGGCTCCGGCGTCGCTGAGGCCGTGCAGGGGCCGATCTGCTCAAGCCCCCCAGGACTCCTTGAACCAGTGGATGATGACCGGGAGGCCGCGGAGCACGCAGAATCCGACTGCCACCCAGGCGACCACCTGCAGGACCCCTGACATCGGTGCCGCGATGGAGGCGAGCGTACTGCCTGCGCCGAAGCCCGCGAACGACTGGACCAGTGCCAGCCCGCAGAAGGTGAGGACCTTGGTCACGGCGTAGCCAGTACGCATGATCGTGGATCCGACCAGGAATCGCCCCAGCGGCGTGCGATGCTGGGCGAAGGGCGCGGTCCCCTGGCCAACCCCGATCCCGCGGAAGGCGTCGGTGAGAGTGGTCCGGGCGATGACGATGATCGGAATGGCAACGGGAATGAGCCGGAGATCGGCGAAGACGACCCAGAGCACCAGTTCATAGGTGCGATCGGCCGCGATGTCGAGGACGCTGCCGAAGAGACTGGTCTGGTGCGTCTTGCGGGCCACCATGCCGTCCACCGTATCGAGGAGCAGGCCAATCAGCAGCAGCGCGACGCCGGCCAGCCGCAGCTGAGGCGACCCGAGGTACAGCACGAGGACGTTGATCAGCAGCAGCGGGAAGCGGGAGAGCGTGATCCAGTTGGCCAGCATGATGGCCTCCATTCTCGACGAGGCGCGACGGAGCGGCAGCGGGGCGGGGCCGCGCCTACCAAGTTCGCGGCCTGCGCCGGAGGTGTCCATCCCGTCTCGGGACAGCGGGAATTCTGCGTGCCGGGGGCTGGTACCACAGAAGGTGCTCTTCAAGAACGACAGATAGACCGGCTCGGCCCGATTCGGGTGTACGACCGAGACCTGTGCCGTTATCGCCAGGCCGCGGTAACTTCCTTCCATGCGCGTCCTTCTGGTGCACGGTCTCGGGCGGACCCCCGCGAGTCTCGCCCGC
>DAINRP010000130.1:0-8698 GCA_036741755.1 Gemmatimonadales bacterium | reverse complement strand
GAATTCGGGTCGCCCCCTGAATGGCAACTCTTAGACCCGAATCGCTAAAGGGTTACTCTGGAAGGCCTTCGAGTCCGTAGCCGCGCCGATTCTGCCCCCGAACCCCTCGCACCCTGCACCGCCGATCGAATCAGGCCAGTCGGCGGCGCGAGTGCCGTCACTGCAGTCCGGCGCGCCATGGCCCGCCCTATTGTGGCCGCCGTCACCAGGGGCTGCCTCCGTTCGAGGCAGCCCGGAACATGCCCTATCGGGCGGCGCGATCGGTGGTTCCGCTGATGAGCGCCACCAGGGCCTTCACCTCTCCCTCGGACAGCGCGAGGTCGGGCATGCGTGCGGGATAGTCACCCAGCTTCGGCAGGCTCGACGGGTTGGTGAGCCGCTGGCGCACGTACGCCGCTTCCAGCCGACGCCCCGTCAGCTCCGGTGCCGAGCCGAACCCACGGTTCAGCGCCGCGAATTCGGGAACGTCTCCATTCACGTGACAGGTGCCGCACCCCTTCGCCACGAACAGCCGGTGCCCGCGCTCCGAATCGGCTATCGTCGGCCTCGCCGTGCCGGCGCGGATCACGGGGATCGACATCAATGTGAGATCACCCCAGCCATTGCCACCGAAGCCGCTGCGGACGCTGAGTGTGATCCGGTCGGTCTCCGGAATCCGGATCGTCGCCGTGTAGTGTCCCGCGCTCGACCCGGGGGTACTCGCCACGCTGAGTGGAGCCGCTTCCGCCGGCGACCCGCCCGGCTGTGCCACGACCGTGCCATGGAGTCCCTCGAGCAGGGTGACGCCATGCTGACGCACCATGTATTCGATGCGATAGGTGGTGCCGGCCTCGAGGACGTCTGGCGGGTTCACGACTGTGATCACCGTCCACCCACCGACCGCCGCGTACGAACCGATCCCCGCGATCGCCGCCACCACGAGCTTCTGCAGAACGGGCATGCCATCCTCCTGTAAGGGTCTGGGGGTAGGATGCCGGCGGGAAGGACGCGGTTTGAGTCGTGTCGTTCGGGGTGGGATTCGCACCCGAGCCTGGAGGGACCGCGCGGGGGAGCCCCACCCACGAGGATCGATCAGTGCGGGGGCGCTGGCGCCCCGTACCATTCTGCACGAGATTCAGGGTCATCCCGCCGGTCACCGACTCTTCTACTCTCCACCGATCATGCGCCGATTATCCGCAGCGCTCGTGGCTGTCTTGTGCCTCACCGCTTCTACCCTCTGCGCGCAGAGCTTCCCTGTCGATGATCCGGTCCTCCGCCGGATCTGGAGTCTGGGCATGGACAGTTCCCGGACCGAGTCGCTCGCCCAGGTCCTCTTCGACTCGATCGGACCCAGGATGACGGGCACTGCGCTCCAGAAGAGCGGCAATGACTGGCTGGTGCGTACCTACAGGAGCTGGGGCATCGACGCGAAGAACGAGAAGACCGGGACCTGGCGCGGCTGGCGGCGAGGCGTTTCGCACATCGACCTGATCGCGCCCAGGGTGCGTACCCTGGAGGGGATCATGCTCGGCTTCAGCCCCGGGACCGGCGGAAAGCCACTCACCGCGAGGCCGATCATCCTGCCACGCTTCGCCGACAGCAGCGAGTTCGTGCGCTGGCTACCCCGGGCGCGGGGTCGTCTCGTCCTGGTCTCCGCCCCTCAACCCACCTGCCGAGCGATGGACGACTGGACTGCGCAGGCGACTCCGGCATCCAAGGAACGGATGGATTCCCTCCGCGCCCAGGTGAAGCGCGAGTGGGCCAACCCCGACGTGCGCGGCACCGGGTACAGCCTCGCCCTTGGCACCGGTGAACTCGGACTTCGCCTGGAGGCTGCCGGTGTCGCCGGCATCATCACTTCCCGGCCCAAGGATGCGTGGGGGACGATCGAGATCTTTGACACCTACAACAAGACCGCTCCTGCCGTCGCCCTCTCCTGTGAGGACTACGGACTGGTCTATCGCCTCACTGAGAAGAATCAGGGGCCGATGCTGCGGCTCACGCTCGACGCCCAGCGGCTCCCGGAGCGGCCAATCTTCAACACCATCGCCACGATTCCCGGTGAGCTCGCCACCGAGTACGTCATGCTCTCGGCCCACTTCGATTCATGGGATGGCTCTTCCGGCGCGACCGACAACGGTACTGGCACCATCATGATGATGGAGGCGATGCGCATCCTGAGGCAGGTCTATCCGAAGCCGCATCGTACGATCATGGTCGGGCACTGGACTTCGGAGGAGAATGGACTGGTCGGATCCCGGGCGTTCTCGGAGGATCATCCGGAAGTGCTCGAGGGAATGATGGTGCTGATGAATCAGGACAACGGCACCGGTCGGGTGGTGCGGATGGGGGCGGGCGGACTGCCGAACGCCGCGCGGCATGTGGAGGAGTGGCTGGGGAAGATTCCGACCGAGTTTCGCCAGCAGATCACCTTCGCGGGCGCGGGATTCCCGTCGGGCGGGGGCAGCGATGATGCCTCCTTCGCCTGCCGCGGGTTGCCGGCGTTCAGTCTGGGCGGGCAGGGGTGGAGCTATGGCAACTACACCTGGCACACCAACCGCGACACCTATGACAAGATCGTCTTCGACGACCTGCGCGGGAATGCCACTCTCGTCGCGATGCTCGCCTATCTTGCCGCCGAGGATTCGACGAAGATCACTCTCGGGCGGGTCGATCTGGCGACGCTCGCGGCGCAGGCCGACGCGGCGGGACAGGGGCCCGGTGGGCGGCCGATTCCCCGGGCCTGGCCGGAATGCGTCACCGCACCCCGGACGACCAACCCGCGACTCAAGTAGGGACAGGGGCATCCTCTCATACCAAGGTCCGGTGGGCCCCCTTCTTGCGATTGAAACCGGGGTGACTCCGTTCCACGTCAGCGTTGCCATCAGGGGCGGCAAGGAACGCCGCTCCGATGGCCGGATTTGCCTCCTGGGGAGCCTTTTCATGATCCTAATTCGCTCGGCCCGCCTGTCCGCCGTCGCGCTTTTGGTCAATCTGGCGCTGGGTCCGGCTCTGGCGTGGTCGCAGGCGGCCCCCGCCGCCGCCCCGGACGCCCCGGCCCCGAAATCGCTGGCGGTCGTCCCGGCGCCGACGCCGGCACCTCCTGAGGCGGTCGCCGCATTTCGCCGTCTGCTCGCGGTGCACTACGTCACCCCGATCGACAGCGTCACGCTGGCCCGGGCCACCACCATGGAGAGTCTCCTGACCCTGGTGCGGACCGATCCGTTTACCGACGTGTACTCACCCACCCGGTGGCAGTCGTTCACCGTCGCGCTGGGTCAGTCCTTCGGCGGGATCGGCGCGGTGCTTGGCCGCATCCGCGACACGCTCGTCCTCGGCGACATTCTCCCCGATGGGCCGGCGGCCAACGCTGGTCTCGAGATCCGCGACCGGATCGTCAGCATCGACGACAGCGCCATCATCGGGTGGTCGCTGCCGCACGCGGTGAGCCGCATCCGCGGCGCACCCGGCAGCACCGTCACCCTTGGCGTGGTCCGCCGCAACCAGTCCAGGACGCTGATCCGGGTGGTCCGGGCCAGTGTGCAGTCGCCCAGCGTGCCCGCGGCGAGTCTCTCGCCCAACGGGCTCGGCATCATCACGATCAGTCAGTTCGGTCCTGATCTCGCGGCCAACATGGTCCAGACGATCGAGCGGATGCGGCAGCAGGGACTCAAGGGTCTCGTCCTGGATCTGCGCGGCAACCCGGGTGGCCTTCTCGAGGAAGCGATCCGGGTCTCCAACCTCTTTCTGCCGCAGGGCAGTCTGCTGGTCGAGACCCGATACCGGGGCCAGCCCCCGGAACGCCACCTCGCCGAACGGCCGGCGCGGTATCCGACGCTTCCGCTGGCGGTGCTGGTGGGGCCGCAGACTGCCTCCGCTTCCGAGATCGTCGCCGGCGCGCTGCAGGACCGGCAGCGCGCAGTCATTGTCGGCAGGCAGACCTACGGCAAGGGTCTGGTACAGACCAGTTCGCCACTCGCGCAGGGGTGGATGGCGAAGCTCACCGTCGGGCAGTGGTTCACGCCGGCGGGACGGTTGATCGATCGCGGCATTCACGCGAGCGTCGACAGCACCAAGCCCTTTGATCCGGACGCCCCGCACGGCGGCGGCATTCAGCCCGACGTGGTCGTGGCGGACTCGGTGGGGGACGCTGCGGATCGGGCCTTCAAGCTGATGGGCAAGTCTGCCGCGGCGATCTACCTCGCGATGGATGACGAAGTCGGCCGCTTCCTCGAGGCCCATCCGAAGCTTCCCGGCACCCTGGATCCGGTGCCCGGCAGCGCCGCTCGTATTCTGGCCGTCGTCGCGAAGACCGACACGCTGAGTGATTCCGTCCGCGCCGGGCTCACCCCCTGGCTGGATGCCCAGGTGACCCAGCGCGCGATCGAGGCTCGCTACGGCAACGGCGGCGCAACCATCTGGCAGTATCCGCGCGACCCGCAGATCAAGGCTGCGGCCTCGGCGCTCCTGTCGCCCACCACCGCGGTGGCCGGCAAGCCGAACAGCGGGACGTAGCGGCGACGCGCCCGCTTTCATTCCGGGCGATCCAGGCGAACGAGGGATCTCTCCAGGTGGGCCCAGTGCCCAACCTGCAGAGATCCCTCACTGCGTTGGAGATGCCCACCGCTGCCTGGTGCGGCCCTGTTCGCACTAGTCCGTCGTCGCGACCTGATACTGCTCCAGCATTCCATCCGGCATCTCGTAGGTCCACACCCTCAAGGCCTTTTCCGCGAATGCGACCCGGTACACCCGGAGCGTCATGCCGCCCCGGAGCGCCTGGTAAGTCTGGACGAACTGCGTCGGGGTGCCGAAGGGGGCCAGGCCGGTGGCGAAGTCCTGCACCGCCTGCGGGCTGAAGTAGGCCCGCAAGTTGTCGGTGAAGAGTGACGGGTCGACAGTGCCGTGCTGCAGCCCGTCGAAGATCCCCTTCGCCTTCTCGAGTTGCGTGGCGGCGGCGGGATCCTGCGTCGTGGTGAAGATGAGCGGGGTGATGGCTGCAGTGATCGCGCCCGATGCACCCGCCGCGTCCTGGTTGGTAAGCACCACGATCGCGGCGCGGTCATCGGGGAACACCGTGTTCTGCGCAGTGAAGCCCGAGACCTCGCCGCCGTGCGACAGCGCGCGGTGGCCCCGGTCCATGCGGACGTCCACGCCAAGTCCGTAGTGGGTCCCGATGCCGCTGTTGAGCAGCACTTCGGTCGCGAATTCCTTGTACGACGCCGGGCGGAGCAGGCTCTGGTTGATGATCGACAGGTCCCACTTGGCCAGTTCCGCCGCCGGCATGGCGAGCTCGCCCGCGGCGAAGAGCCACCCCTTGCCTTCCTTCGGGGCGGCGCGCAGCGGTCCGAGGGCGAAGCGCATGTAGCCGATCGGATCGGTGTCACCCAGCCGCTCCTGGTCGATGTTGGCGACTCCCTCCATGTGGAGCGGAGCGAACACCTTCTCCTGCAGGAAGCGGAGCAGCGGCATGCCGCTCACTTTCTCGATGATCATCCCCGCGATCACGAAGTTGGTATTGCTGTACTGCCACTTGCTCCCTGGCTCGAAGTCGAGCGGCTTCTTTGCCCACAGCTCCGCGATCCTCACTGCGCTGATCGGCTGCAGCATGAACGGCGGCACGTAGTCCTGGGGCCAGTAGTCCTGGTAGCCGGACGTATGCGAGAGCAGCTGGCGGATGGTGACTTCGTTCGCCCGGGTCAGTCCGGGAACGAAGCGCGAGACCTTGTCGTTGAGCGAGAGCTTTCCCTGCTCCTGGAGCAGCAGGATCGCCGCGGCGGTGAACTGCTTGCTGATCGAGCCGATGCTGTAGCGCATCGACGGCTGCGCGGGAGTCTTCGGCTCGAGGCGGGCATCGCCGTAGGCCTGCACATAGGCGATCTGGCCATCGCGAACCACTGCGATCGAGGCGCTGGGCACGCCGGTTCTGGCGAGCGCGTCCCTCGCCGCCGCATCGATCTTCTCCCGGAGGTCTGCGGGCAGCGTCGCTTGCGCGTGGAGGGGGCGCGCAACCGTGGCGAGCGCGATCGCGAGCAGAATGCCGAAGCGGGGAGGGGCGGGGGCGTGGGCCCTGTGCATGGATGCTCCTGGAAGTGCCGTGGACGCGGGGCGCGTGGGATCGGGATGCCGTGCTCAAGCTAAAGACGCGGCACCGCTTGGCAAGGAAGCGGCCGCTGGACGCTCCACTCCGCATCGCGGCGGCAATGGGGGTACACTTAAGCCATGCAACACCCAGATGCGGGACCGCTCCTCGTGGTGGTGGCTGGGCCGGATGGCGCCGGCAAGTCGTCGTTCGCACCGGCGTTGCTCCGGCGCTATCCCTCCGATCTTCCCTATCTCGACGTCGATGAAATCGTGCGGGCCCGCGGCTCGATTGATGTCCCCGGTGCCCGCATGGGTGCGGGGCGTGAAATCCTGGCACGGATCAAGGCGATGGCGGTGCAGAAGAATTCCTTCGCGCTGGAGCCGACGCTTTCCGAATTCTCGATCCGGCAGCGGCTCACCGATCTGGTGGGCCAGGGGTACCGCCTCCACCTGCACTTTCTCTGGTTGCCCGCTGTCGAGATGGCAGTGCAGCGGGTGGCGGGGAGGGTGGCGCAGGGAGGGCACGACGTGCCGACGCAGATCATCCGGGCGCAGTACGAGGGTGGCCTCCGCAACTTCGAGGGCGGGGTGCGGATCCTGACCGAACGCTGGCTCGCCTACGAGGCGTTCTCGACGCCGCGGCCGCGGCTGGTGGCGCAGGGCGGGCCGGGCGATGACGTGTCGATCGACGATCTGACGCTGTGGGTCAACATGCGGATGCGGAGGCGGGATGCGCGCTGACGTGGTAGTGTCTCCCCGGCCCACGCCGGAGGACCTCGAGGAGGCGTGCCGCGAGACCGAGCACGCCGTGCTTGCCGAGCACCGGAAGTGCCATGTGCCGCTGGTGCTCTGGCGCGACGGCCGGATCGTGAAGCTGGACCCCACCGATCCTGCGGCCCGGGGGCCGGGATCGTCACCCGCGAAGCACTGACGGCGGGACAGGCCTGCTGATAGCGGGGCGCGTGCCCCCGCGTGTCTTACCCCACCCGCTTGCCGCCGCGGTACACCAGCATCCCCTGGTCGACGTCGTGGATGATCAGCCGGCCATCGGGGTTCCCATAGCAGCGCATCAGGTCGAGCATCAGCAAGACTTCACCACCCCAGGGGAAACCGAACACCAGGTCGAAGTCATCCAGCGGGTGGCCCATCTCGGGATAGGCCGAGACCCCGCTCCCGATGTACCGCACTTTGGAATCGCTGGTCCTCGGTTTCCACTCGTAGCCCGTCGGCAGAAAACTCCCCTCCGTGAAGCGTGCCCCTGACCGATACCGCTCGGCCAGCCCTCGCGCGATGCGGACCAGGCCGGGGTCGAGCTCGATACCATAGGCTTCAAAGCCGAGCAGGTCGGCCATGATGGTGATGACGCCGGTCGCCGAGCCCCATTCGAGGAACCGGAGCCCCGGCTCGCGGAGCGAGATCAGCGTCGGGAGCACTTTGTCGTAGTCGGCGGCGACGAACGGATGGAACCCCCGCTGGCGCACCTCGATGTCGAAGCGCTCCCACAGCTCCCACCCTTCGGCGCTGAGCTCGGAGAGCCGGGTGCGGAGGGCCGGGTCGATCGGTGACGGCTGAGGTGCCGTGACGGGTCGCTGGTCGGGCATACGATGATCAGCTCTCGCGCTGCTGCACGCCGCGGATGCCCTGTTTGAAGAGGTCCATGTCCTCTCGCGTGATCCGGCGCGCCGGTACTCCGCCCCAGATCTCCCCATCCCCGACCCGTGAGCCCGGCAGGAGCACCGAGTTCGGCAGCACCGTCGCGTCACGACCTACCTGGACATCGCCCATCACCGTGGCCGCAAGCCCGATGGTGGCGCGGTCCCCGATGATCACCGGAGCAACGACCAGATTGCCGCCGCCGCCATAGTGCGCAAAGATCCGAACGCTGCCGCCGAGTGCGGCATCTTCGCCGATGGTGAGGAGCTGCGGGTCGGAGATGTATTCGGTATTGATGAAGGCGTGCCGGCCGATCTTCATCCCCATCGCCTTGAGGAACCAGATTCCGAACGGCGTCAGCGTCACGAACGGCAGAAAGGTGAAGCGCACCAGATAGAAGAGCGCATTGTGCAGCAGCCAGGGCGCTGCTCGGAGCGTGTAGTATCCGCCCCGGAACGGGTGGACGCGGGTAGGCAGGATGAAGTTGTAGATGGGAATCACACAGAGCAGCGCGAACCCGAAGATGAAGAACGAGAGCGCGGTACCGAGCCCCAGCAGGAGGCCGGCAGCCGGAAACGAGAGGGCCCGGCTCTGCTCCGCGAACCACTGCCAGCACCAGATCGCCGGGGTGAGGGCGAAGCCGAGTACGGTCGAGACCAGCAGGTAGAGCAGCAGGACGACCACGATGTAGGCGGGGCGGGCGTAGCGGCGCACCAGCCGGTCCAGGAAGGTTGTCGGCGGCGGGTTCCTGGAGTCGTCGCTGGCGAAGGGCTTCACGTCAGGGTCGAGAGCGTCTGGCATGGTCGATCGATCTGCCCTTGCTGGCGAGTCAGGCGCCCGTCGATGGCGCAGCGCTCGTCGAAGAGCTCATAGAATGGTTCAAACTCGATTACTCGCGACTGCCCCACGGTAATGTACCGTCTCCGATCGGGAACGTGGGGACCGGCCCCTGCGCCGCCGCCGTGTCTGGCCGGCGCCAGGCCGG
>DAINRP010000129.1:0-8735 GCA_036741755.1 Gemmatimonadales bacterium | reverse complement strand
GTGGTCTTGCCGCCGAGCCCCGGGCCGTAGTAGACCAGCTTGCAGTTGATCTCGCGCGAGGCGTAGTTGATCATCGACATGGGTGTCTATTCTCCGTCACGCGCCGAACAGCTTGTCGATTTCATCTTCCGCCTCGCCGAGGAAGCCGGTCTCCACGTGCGTCTGACCGGCCGTTCCCCGAGTGAACATGTCTTCGAAGACCTGACGGAGATCCGTCACGGTCTGCCGCACCCTGAGCTTGACCAGCCCGAGCGTGGTCCGATTGTCGAACAGCACCACCAGGATCACCCGCCGCGCGATGTCGGCGAGATACATCGACTCCTTCTCGCCCTGATGGAAGAGACTGCCGAACTCCGGCTCGCCGATCATGCGGGCGAGCTGGTCGTTGGCGCTGAAGTCCGCCGCGGTCAGTGACGCGAAGGCGGTAGGATCGAAGGAGGGCTCCTCGCCCACGACCGCGACCATTTGCCCCGTCCGGTCGACGATCATGCCGGTCCGCGCGTTGGACTCACGAAGAAACGCGGTGAGGATCCCATGTATCCTGATGGAATCCTCCTCCCGGAATGACCAGCTGGATGCACCTGCCATCAGACTCCCCTGCAATTAGCCAAGTGCCGATTCCATGCGGCGGAGAATGGCGCCCGCCCGCCGCCGGAGCGCAGGATGGCGCTCCCACTGCAGATAGTCCCTGAGCAGCGCCGCGGTCTCGACTCCCTCATTCGCGGCCAGATTGCCGAGCGCCGCGAAGCGGCGCAGCGGGCGCTGGCTGAAGAGGTCCTCCCGGTGGCGGCCGAGGTGACGCTGGGCCAGGAAGAGGCCAGCCGCGACACCTGCTACCACTCCGAACAGCACCGCACCGCTCCGCCGGGCCATCAACCGATCTCCTGCCGCGCAGTCAATGCGTGGGCCAGTGTGACGCCATCGACGTATTCGAGATCGCCGCCGACGGGGAGACCGCGCGCGAGCCGGGTGACCTTGACGCCCTTCCCGATCAGGAGGTGCTGCACGTACGTCGCCGTGACCTCACCCTCCATGGACGGGTTGGTCGCCAGGATCACCTCACGCACCCCGCCTGCATCCACCCGGGCGACCAGTCGGTCCAGCCGAAGCGACTCGGGCCCGATCCCGCCGAGGGGATCGATCCGGCCGCCGAGCACGTGATAGCGACCGCGGTACTCCCCGGCACGTTCGAGTATCGTCACCGCCGAGGCCTCTTCGACCACGCAGATCAGACCGCCGTCCCGCCGCGGGTCAAGGCAGATGTCGCAGCGCTCGCCTTCGGCGAGGTTGCCGCACTCCTGACAGGGCCGCACGCGCTCCCCGACGGAAACCAGCGCCTGGGCCAGCCGGGTGAGACGATCCGCGGGCTGCTGCACCAGATGATGCGCGAGGCGCTGTGCCGTCTTGCGGCCGATACCCGGGAGTCTCGAGAACTCCGTGACCAGATCGTCGAGGGCGCCCACCGACGTTACAACGGGAGGTTGAGGGGCAGAGGGGACACCCGCCGCATTTCCTGCTGGAGGGCCTCCGCGGCTCGCCGTTGAGCCTCGCCGACAGCGCCCAGAATCAGATCCGCGAGCAACTCGGCATCCCGTCCCTGAAACGCCTCCGGGTCGATCGTGAGCGCGAGGAGGGTGCCCTTCCCATCTACCCTGGCCCGCACCAGCCCGGCCCCAGCCTGGGCATCATATGACTGCTCGGCCAGCTCCAGCTGGAGCTGCTGAAGCCGCCCCTGCATCTGCTGGCTGAGTTGAATGAGTTGCTGCCAATCGGCCATGGGAGAAGTATCGCTAAGTGACTGCAAAGTCTGAGGAAAGTAGGGCTCCGAAGGGCCCAAGGCAAGCAAGGACAGGCTACTCCAGCACCTCCAGATCGAGGGTCTCCGCCGCTGCTTCCAGCGCCGGATCCCGGGCCTTGAGCACCCGCAGGCGCTCCGCCCTCGATTCGGCTTCGCTGAGACGCCTGGTACGTACCGGCGGGCTTCCCGCCCCTCCTGTGTTCTCCGCGATAATCAGAGCGACCGTTGCGCCCACCGCCTGGGTGAGCAGCCGCTCCACCGCGTCCCGCTGCCGGCCGAGGGCCTCGAGGTGCATCGGGTTGCCATCCGGCACCACCACGCTCAGACTCGGCGGCTCGACGGCACTCGGCCGGGCGGCAGCGAGAGCCTCTCCGAGGAATCGGCTCTGCTCCCGGGCCGAAACGACCAGATCCGGCCAGGCGAGGAGCAGGCCCTCCAAAGTGAATTCGGCCCGTACCGGAGGCCGAACGACGGGCGCGGCTGGTGCAGTCGGCGGCGATGGTTCGGCGATCCGGCGAGGGACGGGCGCCGTGGCTGCCCCCGGCGCCTCTCCTCTGCCGCCCTGGGCGGGGGCGGGGCTCCGACCCGGCGGCGATGCCCCCGCGTCGCCGGTACGACCGACCGGAGCGGCGCCCGCGAGCACGGCTTCCAGGTCCACCGTCCGGTCCATCAGCGTCCAGCGGAGCAGCAGGGTCTCCACGGCCAGCCTCGGATTGGCGCTCCTGCGCACCATCGACTCGGACTCGCCCAGCAGCTTGAGCATCCGGAGCAGGTCGCCGGTGGGGAGCTGGCCCTGATAGTTCTGCAACGCCGCGAGCAGGGCCTCGGTGATCCCCTCCGGCCGGGCACCGACCTGCAGCATCAACAGGGAGCGGAGCACCTCACCGGTGGCGCCGATGAACTCGACGAGATCCGCCCCGGCATCTTCAAGCCGGTCGAGGAGGGTGAAGACACCTGCCGGGTTGCGGGTCGCCAGGACGTCGAGGAGTTCGGCATAGACCTGGTCGGCGACCAGCCCCAGGATCTCGCGCACCCGATCGGCGGTAACCCGGCCCTCACCGAAGGAGAGGCACTGGTCGAGCACGGACAGCGCGTCCCGCATCCCCCCATCGGCCTGGCGGGCGATGAGCGTAAGCGCATCGTCGTCGGCCTCGATCCGTTCGGCATCAAGCACCGCGCGGAGCCGGTCACGGATGGCCGCCGCCCCGATGCGGCGGAAGTCGAACCGCTGGAGGCGCGAGAGCACCGGCGCGGCGGTCTGGGCGATCTTCTGTGGCTCGGTGGTCGCGAACACGAACACCACCCCCGGCGGCGGCTCCTCCAGAATCTTGAGCAGCGCGTTCCATGCCTCGCGGGTGAGCATGTGCGCCTCGTCCACGATGTACACCTTGTGGTGTCCCTCGCGGGAGGCCGCGTACATCGCGCGCTCACGCAGGTCGCGGGCGTCATCGACGCCGCGATTGGAGGCAGCATCGATCTCGACGACGTCGAGTCCCGCCGACCCGGTCCAGATCCGCTGGCAGTTGTCGCAGACGCCGCAGGGCTCGCCGGCGGGCTCGGTCTCGCCCTTCTTCTCGCAGTTGAGGGCCATCGCGAGGATGCGGGCCGCCGTCGTCTTTCCGACCCCGCGCGGCCCGGTGAGCAGGTAGCCATGCCCCACGCGGTTCTTGACGACCGCACCGCGCAGGACCGCGGCCACATGATCCTGCACCAGCAGGTCGCTGAAGCGTCGGGGACGGTACTTTCGGGCGAGCGCGAGAGCCATGCGCGGGAAGATAGCGGAGGGAAAAGAAAAGTGCCCCAGGCACCCCGAAGCGACACTGGACATCGCTTAGCGCTGCTACCGGCGAGGTCCTGACGCGGTTCGCGCGCCAGCGCCCTTCGGACCTGGGGCGCGGTGAATATAGCGCAGCCGGCGACGGCGGGGAACCGGCGGGCCTTGCCGCCGCGCGCCGGACGGGGCATCCTCCAGCCTCGCCCAACCAAGACGCGCATGGCCGGCGCCGCCGCGAACTGGCGCGTCAGCCAGGCCTGAGCCAGGCCTCCTTCCCCCTCCGGGAGTCGTCATGCATCTCGCCCCGCTCGACTGGGCCATCGTCGTCGCGTCGGTCGTGCTGTCCTTCATCCCGGCGCTCGTGCTGGCCCGGCGGGCCGGCTCGAGTACGGCGGAGTTCTTCACCTCCGGGCGGGCGGCTCCCTGGTGGCTGATCGGCGTCTCCATGGTCGCCACGACCTTCAGCACCGACACGCCCAACCTGGTCACCAACCTGATCCGCGAGAAAGGCGTCGCCAACAACTGGCTCTGGTGGTCCTTCCTGCTCACCGGCATGGCGACGGTGTTCTTCTACGCCCGGCTCTGGCGCCGGAGCGGCGTGATGACCGACCTCGAGTTCTACGAGGTGCGCTACTCCGGCCGCGCCGCGACGCTCGTCCGCGGCTTCCGCGCCCTGTATCTCGGCCTCTTCTTCAACTGCGCCATCATGGCGACGGTCAATCTCGCCGCCGCCAAGATTGCGAACGTGGTCCTCGGCTGGCCGATCGGAAAGACGCTCCTCATCTGCGCCCTGATCAACGTCGCGTTCGCCGCGACCTCCGGCCTCTGGGGCGTTCTGGTCACCGACTTCATCCAGTTCGGCATCGCGATGACCGGGGCGATCGCGCTCGCCGTCTTCTCGCTCCGGCAGCCCGAGATCGGGGGACTCGCCGGACTGATCGCCAAGACCGATCCGAAGACCCTCAACCTGCTTCCCGATTTCAGCGACTGGGGCCTCACCCTGTCGGTGCTGATCATGCCGCTCACGGTGCAGTGGTGGTCGGTCTGGTATCCGGGCGCGGAACCAGGAGGCGGGAGCTACATCGCGCAGCGCATGCTGGCCGCGAAGAGCGAGCGCGACGCCCTCTCGGGCACGCTCTTCTTCAATGTGGCCCACTATGCCATCCGGAGCTGGCCATGGATCATCGTGGCGCTCTGCTCGATCATCATCTTCCCCTCGCTGGACGATATCGCGCGGACCTTTCCGTACGTCGACCCGAAGCTGATCGGCCACGACATGGCCTACCCCGCCATGCTCAAGTTCCTGCCGACCGGATTCCTCGGCGTGATGATCGCCGGCATGCTGGCCGCCTACGTCTCGACCATTTCCACCCATCTGAACTGGGGCACCTCCTACCTGGTGCACGATTTCTACCGCCGCTTCCTGAAGCCGGGCGCGGATGAACGGCACTACGTGATGGTGGGGCGGCTGGTCACCGCGGCCCTCATGGTGGTCGCGGCGATGTTCACCCTGGTGCTGGACAGCGCGCGGCAGGCGTTCGAGCTCCTGCTGTCGGTCGGCGCGGGCACCGGCCTGCTCTACCTGCTGCGCTGGTTCTGGTGGAGGATCAACGCGTGGAGCGAGATCGCGGCAATGGTCTCGAGCTTTCTGCTCGCGATCGCCTATGCGACACTCGCGAAGATGGGGCACCCCGTGAATGGCGCCGTCGCGCTGCTGACGAGCGTCGGGATCACCACACTGGTCTGGGTGACGACGGCGCTGCTCACGGAACCGACCGAGCACGCGCGCCTGGTGAGCTTCTACCGGCTGGTGCGCCCGGCCGGCCCGGGCTGGCGCCACGTACAGGCGGACGCCGGCGTGGGCCCCTCATCCGACAGCCTGCCGCAGGCGCTCCTGGGGTGGGTACTGGGGATCGCGTTCATCTACTCGGCGCTCTTCGGCACCGGCAGCTTCCTCTATGGTCGCACCCCACAGGCGCTGATCTTCCTCGGGGTCTTCGCGGTGAGCGGCATCTGGCTGATCAATCTGGTGCCGAAGCTGTGGGGCAGCCGGACGGCGTAGCGGCTCAGTCCCGCTTCCGCACCTCCAGCAGCCACCCCTTCCCGGGCGGCACCGCGATCTCGTCGCCGGGCGCGAACTCCGCAGCCGGCTGGAAGTCGCGGATCGACATGGCGCGGATGACGGCGCTCGCGGAATCGACGCCGATCCGCTTCCAGTCGATCTGCAGCCGGACCCGCGCCGTGTCAGGCGCCCAGCTCGCGATCGCGACCAGCGCCTTATTCGCCGCCACATAACTCGTGGCGAGGACATCCGCGTTGCCAGTCCGCACCGGCGTGCGGGGATCCCACCACCCGTCCATCCGGGCTGTGCCGATTCCGAAGTCGTCCCAGACCCTCCAGAGGGGCCGGGGATCGCCCGCCCACGGCAGGCGGTTCGTCATCCCGAACACCATCCCTCGCCAGGGATTGCCACCGCCCTCCAGCATCTCCCCCATGACGCCGAACGGAATTCCCGACATCTCAACCAGCCAGTAGTCAGGCGGGCTGTCGTAGTCGAAATACTCCCCGAACCAGATGCGGTCGAGATAGGGGAAGTGCTCGAGGTAGAGATTGGCGCTCGAGGCCCAGCCATCATTCGGATTGTACTGATTCGCCGAATGGAGATCGATCAGCGCCGCCGGCCGGTGCCGGTCCAGCGCCTTGCGCACCCGCTTCATGGTCGTACGGTCGAAGGCGACGTCGTCGATGTACAGCCCGTCCATCTTCATGTTCCGGGCGAGCCAGTCGAGGCCTTCGACGTAGAAGTTGTGCCACCGGCTGACCCCGCTGGTGACGACAGCAGCGTCCTTGAGTTCGGGCACGAACCACGCGGCGATGTAGTCCTCGCCGAGATGCTCCTGCAGCCAGGAGTACCCGCCCCCGGGGCCGGGTGCGTAGACCTCATGACCGAGACTCCGGAGGGCCCACAGTTCTGGAGCGCGGGTCGTGAGTTCCCTGACAGTGTAATACAGCTTCACCCGCATGCCCCGCTGGTGCGCGGCCTCGATGTAGGCCCGCATCGTATCCGGCGTGAGGAACGGGTAGTTGATCCACGGGTTGATCGCTGTCGCGTGATGGACGTTCACCACGTTGGCACCCGCGGCGACGACGGTGTCGAGCGAGGTGTAGGCGTGGTAGAACCGGGTCGAGAATTGCGCGGCCGGAGTGATAGACCTGAACGGCGTAATGGCGAGACGCAGATTGAAGAAGAGCGAATCGCCGGCCGCGAGCGTACGGGCACCGCTGAAACAGCGCACCAGGTAGGTCGCACCCTCGAGGGTGAACCGGCAACCGCCGTGGCCCTCATTGTACCAGCTACCGGGGAGCACCAGCGGTTTCAGCTGGTAGAAGTTGGTATTCAATGGCCGGACGTAGTGGTCATCCTTGAGGGTGAACTGCAGCCCGGCGTTGACGTCGCCGATCCATGCCGCGTCCTGGTTGGCCTGCTGATACCAGCGCCACTCGAATGGCGCGGGGCGGCGGCCACCCTTTTCTCCGAGGCCCATCATGTAGCGCGCCACGGCGGAATCGAGCGGAATCTCGAGTCGCACGTCGCCGAGGGCCGTCTTCCGGCTCGCGGTGAGCCGGATCTGGTATTCGATGTTGCCATCGGCTTCGAGAGTCCCGGAGACGCGCATCGCGAGCGCCCCAGCGGTGTTGTGCGCCGTCCAGCGCACGGCGCCTTCGCCACGCGCGCCGTAGCGGACGCCCGCGGATCGCCATTGGAGCGACCGTCCGGCGGGATCCGCAGCCACCAGCGCCACTGGCCCGCGCAGCAGTTCCCGCCCTGACGGGCCGATCCCGGTCATATCGGCCGTGAAGAAGCTCCGGATGCTCGCCGGGAATCCGTCCCCGCCGAGCACGACATCGCGACCCAGGATCGAGAGCTTCCGCCCGCGCACCCGGACCACGTCATAGGGCCGCACGACGCCGTCATCCTGGTGCAGGCGGGAGTTCAGCCAGCGGAGGCGCGAAAGGCGTGCCGGCTCGTCATCGCCACGCGTGGCGATCGAGCCGTTCCCGACGGTCAGCACCACCGGTAGCGTCAGGGTACCATGATTCCGTGTTCCGATCGTCACCGACCCCCCATAGCGCCCCGGAAGAGCCGAGTCAGGCACGCTGAGACCGAACCAGAGCGCCTGCACCCGCCCCTGGGGAACGTCGACCCGCCTCGTGAAGCGGCGACCTTTCCAGTCCACGCCCCCGAGGTTGAAGCAGGTGACGGAGTCGCCCGGGATCGCCGCGGTGGCACCCTGCCGGAGCGCGGTGACCCGCGCGGAAAGCGAGTCGAGAGAGTCGACCGCGTAGACCCCGACCTGAAAGGCCAGGTACTCTCCCCTGAGCGCAGCCACCCGCACCGGCGTGTTCGCCCCGGCCTGAATCCAGCGGTGAGGCAGATCCCGGGTCATGCGAATCGGGTGCTCCCGATCTTCCGGAAAGAGCAGCATCGCTGCCCCCGGATGTTTGTCGAGGAGGGCCCGCCTTTCAACCGATCCCGCGATCAATTCCATCGGCGACACGCTGTTCCACTCACCAGCCGACTGAATCTCGACCAGTTCCGCCTCCGGAAGGCTCCTCC
The DNA here is from genome assembly GCA_036741755.1 of Gemmatimonadales bacterium. GTDB lineage: Bacteria > Gemmatimonadota > Gemmatimonadetes > Gemmatimonadales > GWC2-71-9 > JADJOM01. Next base: position 545 of record DAINRP010000129.1, on the reverse strand, counting down.
AGCCGTCGCCTGCCCCATCCCCTTGTAGCGAGAGGGAACGGATCCACCCCGAGTCACCCGCAGCAGGACGGGGATAGGAGACGCGAGGGTAATTGGCGCGGACGCTTCCGGTGTATCGGAGATAATAGATGTCGTACTCCCCGGGGCCGTCAGACGGTTCGAAGGCGATCGTCCCTGCTTCTCGGCTGATGCTCCCCCGGGCCATCCGCATGCTCCGACCGCTGGCCGCGGAGACCACCACGATATCCCGCTGCGCCGGCATCGTGTCCCGGCGCCGCCACGGAATCGTGACGCGCACGGCCGACTCCGCCTGCCTTACACGGACGACCGCGCGGTGATTGCCCAGCGAATCGGCGTCCCAGCGGCCGGCGCCGTACCGCGGCTCCTGGGCCTGCAGCGGGCCGATGGCGAACAGCGCCAGACACAGCGAGATCTTCATGCGTGACTCATCCGCAGGGTACGATCGACCATCGCCTCGAGCGCCAAGCGTTCGGACTCCAGGCTTTCGAGCAGCCGGAATTGTGCCCGGGCACGATCGAGGTTCT
>DAINRP010000128.1:0-8736 GCA_036741755.1 Gemmatimonadales bacterium | reverse complement strand
CTGCTGGTCGGCGACCTGCTGCTCATCGCACGGGGAGACGCGAACGCGATCCAGCCTTCCCGGCAGCGGATCTATCTGGACGACGTGGTGAACCAGGCACTCTCACGCGCGCGGGGGCATCCCGCGGCCGCGCATCACGTGATGCGGCATGGAGCATTCGAGGCCGCTCCGGTGGATGGCGACCCCGCGCTGCTCGAGCGCGCGATGCTGGTGCTGTTCCACAACGCCATGATTCATGCGCCGGGTTCCGCCATCGAAGTCAGCACCGGCACCACGACCGGCGACGACGGCGCGTGGTCCTGGGTGACGGTGCGCGACTTCGGGCCGGGGATTCCGGTGGAACAGCGCGAACGAATCTTCGAGCGATTCGCACGGCTCAACACTGGCACGCCCGGCTCGGGGCTCGGTCTCGCGATCGCACGCTCGATCATCGAGGCCCATGGTGGCCGCCTGACACTGGACGACGCAACTCCTGGCGCGTCGTTCACGGCCCGCATCCCCACTCCGGTCTAGTTACCCAGCCCGCCGCCGTCGCTCCGAATCCGCAGGAGGAGCGTCGCGGATCGGACCATGGGATTTGTCTCGTTTCGCGGATGCCGCAGACAGGGGAGGACCGTGGCGCCCGCCCGGTCGAGTACAGCGAAGGCGGCGCTCCGCACCGCGGGGCTCGGATCGGCGAGGCGCGAGACCAGCAGCGGACAGACTGGATCCAGGTCACCATCGAACCGCTTCAGCGCCAGCACAGCCTCCAGGCGAACCCCGTCGTCTCCGTAGCGGATGTCGCGAGCCAGGGTCAACAGTCGTGGCGGGTTCTGCGGCGCGATCCGGGTCACGCTCCAGTCCGCCATGTTCGCCACCGATGAATCCGCGCCACCCATGAGTGGGATGAGGTCAGGGACGGCCGGCTCACCCACCCGGCCGAGGGAGCCCAGCGCGTAGGCGCCGAGTAGCTGGCTCCTGGCATCCGGCTGGCCGAGGAGATGTCGCACGGCCGGGAGGGCTGCCGGTCCGGCGTGGGCCAGCAGTTCCGACGCATGGATGGCCACCGCGCTGTCGCCGAGGGTGACCGCCGCAGCAACTCGCGACCAGACCTTGCCGTCAGTCTTCGCCACACGCACCAGCGAATCCAGATTACCGAAGGAACCTGGAGCCGGCTTCACCGGGCGGCCACACCCCCCCATGACGAGCGCCAGCAGACCGCACCCGAGCACAAGGCGCGCTGTGCGCGGATCGAGCCAGTTCACCGTGGTATCCCCCGCTCGCCGCACATTCGGTCGACCGCCCCAAGGGCGCGGCATGGATTGGTCTTGAGTCAGCCCCGGAGCGCCAGACCTGCCATCGCCGCCACAATGACGATCACGGGCTCGGGCACTTTGCGCATTGACACTGCCACCGCCAGAGCGGCCGCGGCAATGGCAAATGTAGGCAGGTCCCGCACAGACTGCCGTCCGAGCACCACCACTGCACCCAGGATCGCACCGACGGCCCCGGCGGTGATGCCATCGACCACTGCCTTGAGCCACGGCCGCTGCCCATGGCGACGAAACCAGGGTGCGGGAATGACCGTGAGCAGGAAGCAGGGAAGAAAGGTGGCTCCTGCGGCAATGCAGGCACCTGCGAAACCGGCCACGAGATAGCCGATGAAGCCGGTGGTGATCACCACCGGACCGGGCGTGATCATGGCGACAGCGACGGCATCGAGAAACTGACTCTCCGTAAGCCAGTGATACTGCTGCACCACGCCGCCATGCAGGAACGGCACGATCGCCAGGCCGCTGCCGAAGACGAAGGCCCCGGCATAACTGAAGAATCCGAGCAGCTGCAACAGCAGCAGGGCGCTGCCAGCCTCGAACAGGTGCGTGCCGGGACGGAGCCAGCGGGGTGGGGTACGCCAGAGCCAGACGATGGCGCCACCGGCGACGATCAGCGAGGCGATCTCGCGTCCGGTGACCATGGTCGTCGCCGCGAGCACCAGGGCGATCGCCCAGAGCAGTGCATCGCTGGCGAGGGTCTTCCGGGTGAGGTTCCAAGCGCTCCGGGCGATCAGGCCGATGACCGCGGCGCCGACGCCGTAGAAGACCGCCTGCATCCACGCCATCCCGCCGTAGCGCACGTACGCCCAGCCGAGTGCCACGACCATGAGGAAGCTCGGGAGGACGAACGCCGCGCCGACGAGCGCAGCGCCCAGCCACCCTCCGCGTACGTAGCCGATGTAGAAGCAGAGCTGAGCCGCGAGCGGGCCAGGCGAGAGCTGGGCGAGGGCCATCCCCTCGCGATACTCCACCTCGCTGAGCCAGCCGCGATCCTCGACGAGGTCGCGATGCATGGCACCGACCAGCGCGATCGGCCCTCCGAATCCGAGGGCGCCAAGCCGGAGGAAGTAGCGGGAGAGGGCGGAGAGCGAGGGAGGCGGCATGGCCCTCAAACATATCGGGCACCTGCGATGCCGCTACTCGCTCCGGCCTACAGCATCAGGTGCGCGAGCTGGGGACCCTGGGGCGCGGAGTTGCTCGATCCCGCGGACTCCACCGTGAGCGCGGCGCCCATGACCTTACCCGGAGCGCTGGGCATGCCGAGGGTCAGGAAGGCTGGCGCTCCCATCTGGGTCTGGACCGGGACGCTCCTGACCATGCCGGAGTCGGTGATGAACCAGAATTGACAGACCTGCCCCGGGCGCGGCGCGGGGAGACCGTAGACCATGACGTTCCAGCGGTGGGTCTCGGTGTCGGCGAAGATGATCAGGCCGCCCTTGTGCCCGCCCATGGTGATATCCGCGTGGCGGACCATTGCCGCCTGGCGGATGATGCCCAGCGTGTCGCGCGTCATGGCGAGTTCCCGGCCGATGCGCTCCCGCTCGACCGCGACATCATCCTCGAAGCCCCGGACCGTGGACCAGGCCCAGTACCACGACCCGACCGACAACAGGAATGAGGCGGCCAGGGCGAGCGGCACGAGCCACGAGGGGGACGTGCGCCGCATTCCGAGCGCGCCATCGACCAGCGCGCGGGTGAGCCCCGGACGCGGCGTCACCGGCACGACACCCATGGGAAGCCACGCGAGATCCCGCTCGGCACGCTCGATCTCACTGCGACATTCGGCGCAGCCGGCGAGGTGCTCGCGGAAGCTCCGCTCCTCGTCGGCTTCCAGGGTACGGATGACAAATGCGGTACGATGCTCGATGAACCATTCATGCGGTGTCATAACACCCACTCTCTGATCGAGGCGAGTCCGGTCCGGAGTTTGTCGAACGCGAGGCGAAGCCGCGTCTTCACTGTGCCGAGGGGGATTCCGAGACGTCCTGCAATCTCGGAATGGGTGAGGCCTTCGAAGTAGGCCAGGTGCACAACGGCCTGCTGGTCGACAGGCAGCTGCCGGAGCGCGGCATGCACGGTCTCGTGCACGTGCCATCCGGGGCGGGCGGCTTCGTCGGGCTCCTGAGGCGCGGTGGAACCTTCGCCAAACACCTGGAAGCTCTCGAGCCGGCGCGCCTTGAGCGCCCGGCGCCGGTGGCCACGCAGGCGGTCGATGGCGCGGTTGCGGGTGATGCGCAGGAGCCAAGGGATCAGCCGGCCGCTCTCACGGTCGAAGAGGTCCACCCGCCGCCACGCGATCGTGAACGCCTCCTGCACGACCTCCTCGGCCTCGTCGCGGTCCGCGAGCATGCCCTGCGCGACGGCCAGCAGCCACGGCGTCGCGATCTCGACCAGCTCGACCAGGGCACGCTCGTCCCGGGCGAGCAGGCGGGCCTGCAGCGACGCCTCCCGCTCGAGAGTCAGCAGCCGGCCGGCCGGCCCGCCATCGAGGCGGTCCGGTCGGGAGTGATTGGCGGGACCTGACTCGGGGTCGGGCACGGTTCAGTTATGCATCATCGCGCCGGCGAGCGCCAGCTCTGCGATCCTGCGTGGCGAGGGGGCACCGCGGCGGAGAGACCGGCTCGGAGAAACAGCGACATGTCAGACCTCGAAGCAGGGGTGCTCGCCGGCGATGCACCCCCTCAACGAGGTGGGCCGGGAAACGGTTCTCGGCCCGTGGGTCTCAGAAGATCCAGTCGAGCGACCCGTAGACCGTCCGCGGCTGGCCCGGTACGGCGAAGCCGCCCGCCTCGAGCTCGCGGTACCGGTGCCCCAGCAGATTGCGGACACCGAGGCCGAGCGTCGCGAGGCCGAAGCGCACGCTGCCGAAGGCATGCACCAGTGCATACGGCTTGATCTCGACACCGGGCATGTCGAATGGGCTGTAGGGTCCGACCGCATTGGTGCTCAGACGGAGGCGCCAGATGGAGAACGGTGGCGCCACCTCGAAAGCCGCCGAGCCGATGTATCGGGCGGTGTTGAACACCCGGGCACCGTCGAGCGTGTCACCGTCGGCGGTCACGAGCCGCCGGTATTTCGCGTCGTTGAAGGTCCAGTCGCCGGTGAGGTTCACGGATTCTGTCGGGCGGAACCGGAGCTCCAGCTCGACGCCCTGGCGCCGGCTCCGGCCGCCGCTGGTCGAGGTCAGGGTGATCGGGTTGAAGGTCTGCTCGTTGTTGACGTCGGTGCGGAAGACGGCGACCGAGGCACTCACCTTTGGGGCGTCCACCTTGACGCCCGTCTCATACGCCCAGGCAGTGATGAATGGCAGCGTCGGGTCCTCGACGATCCCGTCCGTCTGCCGGAAGCCCCGCGAGACGTTGGCGTAGAGGCTGGCCAGGCGCGGCAGATGATAGAGAAGGCCAGCCTTGGGCGCGACGATCGATTTGCTCGCGTGCGCCGATCCCCCAGCGTCAGGCCTGACACGGGTATCCTGGGCCTCGAGGCGGGCCCCCAGGTCCATGCGGAAGTGGTGACCGAGGTTGGTGGAAGACTCGAGGAACAGCGCCCCCGTCGCCTGCCGGGCCCGTACCGCGGTCTGCACCGAGTCCCGCGCGGTGCTGGTGGTGAAGTAGTTCTCGTAGTGGGAGTGATCGTATCTCGCCTCGATGCCCGCCGTCACCGTGACCCGTTCGCGGGAGAGGGTGAGCGCGCTGGTGGCGCCGAATCCGTAGCGGTGGTCCTCTTCTTCCGTCTGGCTTCCGGATCCCTCTCCCCCGCCGCCCTCGGGGGGCGTGGTGAGGAAGAGCTGCCAGCGACCCTGCGTGGCATAGACGGTGGACCGCCAGAGCAGGTCGGGCCGGGCAACGACCCGGAGACTCACCCGCTCCTGCCCGTGACGCTTGAAGCCGTTGTCGGTCCGGTTGGAGACGACGTTGAACTGCCGCGCCGCAAACTGGCTGTCGGTGATGAAGCCGGGGCTGTTCCACCCCGCGGCATAGAGTTCCACGCCGGCATCGAGGCTGGTGCGGTCGGAGAGATCGTGCACGATGCGACCGTGGAACTGCCCGAGCTTGTAGCCGGAGTTCGGCCGCCAGCCCCCCTCCCGTTCACCACGAATGCCGATCACGCCACCGGTACGGCCGTGGTCGAATCCGGTGAGGACCGCGCCTTCGAGCCGGCCATAGGAGCCCCCCTTGACCCAGGCCTCAGCGCCTGACATACGCTCGAGCGTGCGCACGTTGACCACACCCGACAGCGCGAAGTTGCCATACAGCGCGCTGGCAGGGCCCTTGATCACGTCGATGGTGCTGATGGCCTGCGGAAACAGCAGCGCCCAGTCGTTGTAGCCCTCGGAGTGGCCATTGACCGGCTCGTTGATCGGCACGCCGTCCACCCAGAGCGCGAGGTCGGTTGAGTGGTCGGAACTGAAGCCGCGCACGGAGGCGTCCGAGGCGAAGCCGGGGCCCTGTCCCTGGTCGTGCACTTCGATCCCGGCGGTCTGCCGGATGAGGTCATAGGCGTTGAGGGCCGTGACCTTTCGCAGTTCGGCCGCGGAAACGGTGACACTGCTCGAGGGGGCATCGCGACGGGCCCGGGTCGCCGTCACCGTGATCTCTCCCAGCTTCACCGGCCGGGTGAGGGTATCCCCGTGCGCATGGGTGGAGTCGGCCTGCTGCGCGGCGAGCCGGGCGGCGGTCGGAAGCAGGCAGGCGAGCAGCACCAGGCGCGCCACCCTGCTGGCAGACTGGAAAGACATGGGTTCCTGTCTCGTCGAATGTGAGGGGAACGCGGCCCAACCCCGGATTGGAGTGGCGACGCGCCCGCTGGCTGGCGCACCGAGGGCGCGCGCCGTGCGGGAGGCTCAGGTGATTCTGGACGGGACGGAGCGGGGAGGGCCGATGGCGAACGGAAGACGGTGAGCGGAGGCCGACGAGACAACCGCCGGCTCCGCGAACATGGGGGCAAATGCGATGGTGGCGCGCACCACCAGGAGCCGCGTGGCCGCGGAGAGAATCGCGGCCTGGCTGGTGTGCCCCGCCCCGAGGCAGGGACAACCACCCTTGTGCCCATCGCTCGGCCCGTCGTGCGACGAGCCGTGATGCGCATGACTCCCGCCCAGCGCGACACCCAGCCCGGCATCGTGATCGGGGCAGTGATGCAGTCCTGCGCCATCGACCAGCTGGCCGGCAGGCAGGAGCAGCGCCAGCAGCAGGGCGATCAGGCGGAGGCTGGGAGAAAGTCGGCCGGTCATCGAAGGTGCAGAATACTGATCGGGGAGGCCGGCGGCAACCGGCGCTTCAGCGCTGCAGGTCGCGGGCGGCTCGCGCGCCGGAGGCGCCGCTGTGCGTCAGGCGCGCCGCCGCTTCCTGCAGCAGATCGTCGGTCTTGCAGAAGACGAAGCGGACATACTTGCGTCCGAGCTCCGGCCGACTGAAGAAGCTGGAGCCGGGGACCGGGGCGACCCCGCGTTCCCTGGCGAGCCAGTGGGCAAAGGCGGTGTCATCTAGTTGAGAGAGCCCGGAGAAATCGGCGAGGATGTAGTACGCCCCTTCCGGCGCCGTAGCGCGAAAGCCCGCCTGTACTACGGCGGCGTACAGCAGATCGCGGCGCCGGCGATAGGAGACGGCCATGGCATCGTAGTACTCCCGGCCGAGCGCATCCATCGCGACGGCGAGCCCCTCCTGGAGGGGGGCCGGCGCGCCGACGGTCAGGAAATCGTGGACCTTGCGGATCGCATCGGTGGCGGCGGCGGGAGCGATGACGGTCCCGATGCGCCAGCCGGTGATGCTGAAGGTCTTCGAGGCACCGCTGATCGTGACCGTCCGCTCCCGCATCCCGGGCAGGGTCGCGATCGGGATGTGCTCCCCCTCATACCGGATGTGTTCGTAGATCTCGTCGGTGATGGCCCAGGCATCGTGTCGCATGCAGAGCGCCGCGATCCCCTCGAGCTCGGCGCGGGTGAGTACCCGTCCCACGGGATTCGCGGGGGTGTTGACGATGATGGCGCGGGTGCGTGGCGAGAATGCCGCGGCAAGCCGGTCGAGATCCACCGGCGCTCCGGGGAAGAGCGGGACGTAGACGGGGGTTGCCTCACACAGCACCGTGTCCGGCCCGTAGTTCTCGTAGAACGGCTCGAAGACGATCACCTCATCGCCCGGATCCACCAGGGCCATCAGGGTGGCGATCATCGCCTCGGTGGCGCCGCAGGTGATGGTGACTTCGGTCTCCGGGTCCACCTCGAGCCCATACCAGCCGTGGTACTTGCGGGCGACCGCCTCCCGCAGATGGCGCGCGCCCCAGGTGATGGCGTACTGGTTAATGTTGTCGTGAATCGCCTTCGCCGCGGCCTCCTTGAGCACTTCGGGGGCGGCGAAGTTGGGAAAGCCCTGCGCGAGATTGATCGCGCCATGCTCCGCCGCAAGACGGGACATGCCGCGAATCACCGATTCGCGGAACGAGCGGGTGCGCCGGGCGGGCGTGAGGGCCATCAGTCGCCTACAGCAAAGGGGAGGCGCCGGTAAGCTGCCTCCCCAATACTAACGGCTGACGTGAGACCCCGGTGAGTGGGTGGCTCGGCGCTAGGGCACTCGACCGGTGGCCACGACGACGTCATCCACCCACATCGTCTGCGCGACCGGGGAACCGACCCCGATCCAGGGCGCGATCAGGAACTGGTCGAACTTCATGGTCGGGTTGGCGCCGGTCCGGAACTGCACATTCTGGTGGTCGATGAGGAGCTGATCGTCGAACCAGTACTGCGCGATACCGTCGTTCTGCCCCTTCCCGTTCTGGATCGAGTTGAGCTGGAAGTACACCTCGACCTTATGCCAGTCGTTCTTGTAGCCGGGACCGGGAGTCGCGGTGAAGGCCGGCTGGGCGGCCCTCCACCCTTTCTCGTTGTACCAGATTCCGGCGGTCTGATAGCAGTTGGTCGTGTAGCCGTCACTGCTGCCATTACAGCCGGCCGCGGCCCGCTGCTCGGTGAGGCTGGTGAGATCGACGTTGATCTTCGTGGTATCGACGTTCACCGCATCCTGCAGCGCGAGTCTGGGGAAGCCGCCGTTGTGGTAGACGTGTTCCACGTAGGTGGTCAGATGGGTGGCCGAGGGCCCGACCCAGTCGCCATCCAGGTTGGTGACGAAGTGGAACTCATGCGGATGGTAGTTCACCCCCGAGCCGATCCAGTTGCTGCTGTACTTCACCCAGTAACGGAGGAAGACCCGATCGGTCGGTGCGAACTTGTGGCGCAGCGCGCCGCCCTTGACCGGCTTGGTGCCGCCAGCCGCGAATGCCATCTGCAGCGCCCCCGCGCCGCCACGGTGCTCGACGGTGGAGATCGCCGGCGCCGTGTTATCGTACCAGCCCCGCCCGCCGACGCTCGCATCTTCGAAGCCTTCGGTCAGGAGTACGGTCCCGTTCGACGGGGGTGTGGTGGTGTCGC
>DAINRP010000127.1:8424-8789 GCA_036741755.1 Gemmatimonadales bacterium | reverse complement strand
GGCCTGCACCGCTTGCAGGCGCGGAAGCCGGCGGCCGCCGCCTCGACCGGCCCGGAAAAGAAGCGGACCCGGTCGGGCCGGGCGTGCCGGGAGGGACAGGAGGGCCGGCAGAAGATCCGGGTGCTCGTCACCCCGTAGACGAATCGCCCATCAAACGCGCCATCTCGTTCGAGTATGGCACGCCAGGCACGGTCAGCGGGGGGAAGCGACGTCGTCTGCATGGGGAGAGAATAGCGCCGGGCCGGAGTACCGGCTATCCGGATCTTGTGCGGGAATCCCGGCCTAGCCGCCGAGCATGGTATCAGGGTGGTCCTGGTTGGCCAGGGGGCCGTGAGATGCTCGCCCACAACCTCCGCGAGTCCCAG
>DAINRP010000127.1:0-8414 GCA_036741755.1 Gemmatimonadales bacterium | reverse complement strand
GGAGTACCGGCTATCCGGATCTTGTGCGCGAATCCAGGCCTGGCGGACGGCTACCGAGTCGCCGGGGGGCAGGAAGATGGGTCAAGGAAGGGAGGCGCCACTCACCGGGGGGATGGCGGGTGCGGCTCGGCCTCGTCGACGAGCTCGCCCAGCCGGCGCCGCCCTACCGCGAGGGCCTGTCGCCGGCGGAGAGCGTCGCCACGCAGCGACCCGTCGCGAAGGCCGCGGAGATACGTCGGCAGCTTGGTGCGGACGTCGCTGAGCATGCGGGTGAAGGCCTCGCGCGTCGCCGCGAGGGCCGTGCGCCTGCTGCCCGGCGGGCCCTGCCAGTACCACGCCGTCAATCGGTGTAGCACCCAGCGGAGGCGGCCGGCGGTCGTGGGAGTCGCCGCGAGGCGGGCCAGCGTCGGCGGCATCGTGAGCACGGCATCCATCACCTGCGCCGTCGCGAGTTCGCGCAGCTCCTCGCCGCGCGGCATCGATTCAACGGCCGCAGTCAGCGTCGGCAGGGCATCGGCGCCGAGGAGATCGCGGACCAGGGTGAGCGTGAGGTGATTCCAGGTGGCGCAGCCGTAGCGCTTCCACTGGCTGGCAAGCGCCACCGGGTCACATTCGCCAGTAGTGGCCTCGAGCCAGAGTGCGATGTCCAGCAGCGGGCGCAGTCCCATCTCGAACCGGTGGTGCGAGCTGCAATGCATCGCGAGGTGGGTCAGCATGTCCTCGGGGTGCGGCACCCGCGCGCGGACTCCGCCGAGGTCCCGTTCCACCGCACGGGACCAGGCGTCTTCACTCCATCCGGGGGCCGCCGTGCGCATTGACTGCACGATGCCGTGGAGTTCGAGCACCACCTCGCCGCCATCGGACTCGAATACTCTCGTCGATCGTTCCTCGAGCCGGTCGGCGGCGGACATCCGTGACTGCAATCGCTCGGGGTAATGCATGCCGGCGTGCAGCACGGCCCCCGATGCGGCCTCGAGGTGCTCCGGCAGGGTCCACAGATCGATGTCGCCCATCGACCGGAGCGATGGAGCCGGGTAGGCGATGTGGGCGAGCGCCACTCCCTTGAGTACCACGAAGGGAACGCCCGCTGCGTCGAGCGCCAGCGCCAGACGTCGCAGCACGGCGTGGCGCTGCAGATGGCGCAGCACGGCGCCCCGGCTGGCGAGCGAGAGCGCCTCGGTAACGGCGAGCGGCACGAGGGCCGGGGCCACCAGCTGGGGAATGCGCCAGGCGAGGTAGGGATGGAGGTCGCGCGGGGCCACCTCGAGCAGCGGCGCGAATGCCGATTGGCCGATGAGGCGAAGCGATTCGCGGGTCGCGTCGCGCCGGAGCAGCGCCAGCAGCAGTCGGTGAGCCTCGGTCACGTGGAGGCGTTCCGGGCGGCAAGGCGACGATGCAGCGCCGCGAACGCCGCGGCGACGCGGGTGGCGAGCCGCAGGTCGATAGCGACGGCGAGCCGCACCGCCAGCAGCATCAGTCCGGCGGGGACACGCCGCAGCCGCGGCGCGGCATCTGCCACGGGCACGGGGCGCCACTCTGGCGCCGCATACCAGTGGGTGATCTCGCCGAGGATCCGGTCGGCAGCCACCGGGGGATCGCAGACCGGCGAGCCGTCACCACGGGTGAGGACCGTGGGGTACCCGCGCCGATCGGTGCCGCGCCACAGGAGGCGGTGACCGAAGAGCCCGCGCTCCGCCATGATGGCCACGACCGTGCCCAGCCGCGCCGAGGCTGGGTCCTCACACTGAATTCTGATACGGGTACCCGCGGGGAGGGTGCTACCCATGCTGACACCGGAGATCTCGGACTCGATCACCCGCCCCGTCCGCTGCAGCAGCGGGGCGAGGGCGAGGCTCCATTCGGCGTCAGAGCGGGGGGGTGCCATCACGCTGCCTGGTGCCCGCCGTCGGCCCGGACCGGCGGGTGATCACGGCCTTGAGGCCGGGCTCTCGGCGGGCTGGGCCGCAGCCGCAACCGGGGCCGCCGGTGACGCGCCCGGGCGCCACCAGGCCCAGAGAAGACGGAAGGGGTTGACCAGGTGAGTTGTCAGGCGCTCCGCCATGTCCAGGCCGTCGACGCCGAACCGCGTGGGACGCGGCTGTTCCACCACCGCGGTGCCGAAGAGATAATCCCAGAAGCTGAAGAGGAACCCGAAATTGGCATTGGCGTGGGCCGGCTCCACCGAGTGATGATAGGCATGGAAGCGCGGGCTCACGATGACGCGGTACAGCGGGCCGAAGCGCCAGTCGAGCTGGGCATGCTGGATGGCGGCGATCGACGTGACCGCGACGCCGAGCGGCATCCAGCTCTGGGTAGGAATCCCGAGCAGCACGTGGAAGAGCACGAAATAGAGCAGCACATCCATGCTGAGATTCTCGAATGGATGCCGCCGGCTGGCGGTGAACAGCGTCATCTGCTCCTGCGAGTGATGAATGCTGTGGAACGCCCAGAGGAAACGGCTGGTGTGCTGCAGCCGGTGCCACCAGTAGGTGACAAAGTCGCCGGCGATCCAGAAGACCGCGAGACCGATGGGCCAGGGCCAGGAGCGCAGGAGATTGAGCTGCATGAAGCCCAGCCGCGGCTCGAGTGCGTTGGTCAGCGCCGCCAGCATCAGGATGTTGTAGTAGCCACCCTTGTAGAAGAGGGTGTACACAACATCATTCGCGAAATTGCGGGTGCGGTAGCGGCCGGGATCGGCACCGGCGCGGCCCTCCAGGATATAGACCGCGCCGAGGAAGGCCGTATAGACAAGGATGCCGTACACGGTGGACTTCGCCAGCTGTACGAGGTGAATGAGCGCGGCAAAATCGACGAGCTTCTGCCAGAGTGCGTCCATCCCGGCACCCGCGACGGCGACGATCACGCTATGCCCAGCCGGGCGCGAACCGCGGCGCGGCGCTCATCCGACATCTTCACCGCCATCTCCACCTCTTCCGGCGAGAAGCCGGCCTCGAGGCGGGCCTCGACGGCGACGCCGTACTTTTCGACATCCGTGCCGCCTCCCGCGAAGACCTGCGCAAAGGCTTCGGCGCACTGGGAGAGCGCGCGGGCCATGTCGAGCGCGATGCGGGGGTGCTTGGCCATCTGGGCCTTGATGTACTCGTTGGCGAAGCGGATATGGACCACTTCGTCGGCCTGCTGGGCGTCGTACATGTCCGCGAGTTCGTGATCGCCACTGGCCCGCGCTTCATCGCGGGCGTGGGTCGCGGCATCGAGTCCGTCAGCCTCGAAGCTGCGGTTCTGCACCGAGAGCCGGCCCACGAGCGTGTTGATCTTCCCGAGCAGGCGATACTGGAAGTTGAGGACCGGATACTGTCCCAGAGTGCCGCCGCGCTTCTCGAAGAGCCGGTGGTAGTTCATGGTATGCCGGGCCTCGTCGGCACACTGCCGGGCGAGGCCTTTGCGCACGCTCCAGTCGGCGTCGGGGAACTCCGCCAGACTGCGCGCGGCGTTCTCCATCACGCACATCTCCTCATTCATCTGCCGGTGCAGGAACTCGTGATCCCGCTCCGGCGTGCCGTCCGGGTAGTTCTCGAGATCCGCCCAGACCTCGCGGACCGTGAAGCGTTCGTCCCGCGCGGGGCCCTCGCCGAAGAGCCGTGGATCGAGGGCCGGGTGGGCAGTGGTCATTCGGCTAGTTCCCCTGACTGACCGACGGAAGGATCGAACGGAACCCCGCCTGCCGAAGTACCTCGGCGACTTCCTCCTCGGTGAATTCGGCGGCGCGGCGGTCCTCGATGTTGATGGCGGGCGGCAGGTGCCGGTCCTCGCTGATTGCCACGCCGGCCGCATTCTGCTCACCGACCTTCGAGGCGATCTGATTCAGCACCTGGCCGAGATAGCGAACCGCCATCGCCACCTTGAGCAGGATCCGCGGGTCCTCCTCGGTGACGCGCTTGATCCACCGGTTGGCGAACCGGACGTGGGTGATCTCGTCGGCGAGGATCCCCTCGAGCAGATCCGCGGTCTCGTGATCGCCCGCCTCACGCCAGCGATTGCGCATCGTGCCGAGGATGTCGATCAGCCCGGCTTCGAAGGTACGGTTCTGCACCGCGAGCCGGCCGGGCAGATTGTCGAGCATCAGCGTCACCCCCCACTCGAAGTTCGCAATGGGGAATTCGCCCTTGAAGCCCTGGAGCTCCGCAAGCCGGCGATAGAGCAGACTCGCGTGCCGTGACTCATCGGCCACCTGCCGCGCCAGCGACATGCGCAGGTCCCAGGAGGCGTCGGGAAAGTCCACCAGGCAGCGGGCCGCGATTTCGATCGCGCCGGTCTCGTTGTTCATGTGCCGGTGCAGTCGCTCACGGCGGGAGATCTCCGACATGTCCGGCCAGTCCTGCATCTCGTCATCGGTCTGGACGACGTGGAAGCAGGCCTCGCGCGCCGGGTCGCTCCGGAGCACGACCCCGCGGACCACCTTGGTCTCGCTCCCCGTGCCGCTCACGCGGAACTCCGGGCCGGCTGGCGATCGGTTACGAAATCGATCTCCGCCCGGGCGAGATCGGCGAGCCGCACCGGCCAGGTGGTGTCGTGCAGCCGCAGGTCGGGCCGCTGCTCCGCAAATCGGGCCCGGTCCGCGTGCAGCCGGGGGAGATCGAAGAGAATACGCTCCATGATCCGCACCGTCGGCTCATCGTTGAGCTGATCGGTGCTGGCGATATACTGCCGGTAGCGTGACTCGAGGTCGTGGAGGATGCCGTCGTAGAAGCCCGCCACCCGCTCTGCCGTGCCGCTGGCCCCGGCAAGGGTCTCGAGCACCCGCATGTAGCCGTCAGCGGGCGGCACCGAGTACTGCAGCGGGGCCCGCAGTTCGCCGGTCCGCCGGCCGAGGATGTCGGCGTGCTGCGCGAAGTCCCAGACGTGGCGGCCGAAGAGCACCTTGGCTTCGAGCTCGGGAGTCGTCGGGATCCAGCGCGCCAGCGTTTCCATGAGATAGACCGAGATGAATCGGAACGCGCCGACTCGATCGGCCTTCTGTCGGATGGTGAGACCCATCAAACCTCCAAAGAGTTGATCAGCAGCTCGGCCGTCAGCTCGGGCGGACCGGGATGCAGGAGGGCGCAGGGCACCTCCGTGATGATTTTCAGGAGATCCCGCGTCCGACTGAACGCGGACATCCCCCAGAGCGTGGCGCCGAGCGGGGTGAGCATCGAGAGATGCTCGCGTCCCGGCGCAACCACCTCGAGACTCGGCTCCGGCGCAAAGCCTCGCAGAAAGACCACCCGTCGGAGCGGCAGCGCCATCACGGTCGCCCCGGGAAAGAGCTGGTCTGCATAGGCCCGACGACGCTGCGTCCCGTCCGGGAACGGCTCGTACGGCGCCGCTTCCCGGTCGAGGGCATCGCCCACGGCGCCGGCCCGCGGCCCATCCCGCACCGCGAGGGACCGGCGGACAGGCACCAGCTCGAGGGAGCTGATCCTCACCCCGGCGATCTCGTCGCCCAGAAAGCCGTGGCCGCGGGCGGCGAGCGCCAGGGAAAGCGTCGTCTTGCCCGCGCCTTTCGGCCCGATGAGCAACAGGCCCTGCCCGCGGATACCGATCGATCCGGCGTGCAGGAAGACCATTCCGCGCTGCAGGCGAAAGAGCCGATTCATCGCCAGGCTCCCCACCAGCGCCTGCCAGGGCGTGTCCCGATGGACCAGCAGGCGGTCACCGGAAACAGCCATATGACCCACGCCGCCAGGCGTGGGCATCTCGATCATCTGCCAGCCTGGTACGGGAGAAGCCGCCTCCTGGTAGCCGCGGTCGGAC
Source organism: Gemmatimonadales bacterium (assembly GCA_036741755.1). GTDB lineage: Bacteria > Gemmatimonadota > Gemmatimonadetes > Gemmatimonadales > GWC2-71-9 > JADJOM01. Next base: position 2,663 of record DAINRP010000127.1, on the reverse strand, counting down.
ATCACCTGCAGCGTGAAGGCAACCTGGTCGAGCGGCTCGGGATCCTGAAACACGACCAGCGCGAACTCCTCACCCGCCGGCGCATGCACCGTGCAGCCGACCCGCGGGAGGCCGTCCTCCGGGATCTGATCGACGGCGCACTCCAGAAAGAGGAGGCGCAATCGGTCGCTGAGCCGTGTGTCATCGGACCGGACTTCGAGATACCCATCGCCGAGCCGGTACCGGTGCGGGCGTGACCGCCCGGGTACTGCAGCCAGAGTGTCGGCGAGGAGACAGACCCCCCGCCACCACTCGTCCGGCTGCCGGCTCAAAGGCCTTCCGGCCTCTGAGCCGGCCACCTATCGCACGCGGGAAGACCCGCGCCCGGGGCTCAGCCCCACCACGAACTTCCAGCGCTGGTAACCTGGAAAACCTTCAGCATTTCCTTTTCATCGACCACCACGACCTGGGGTGGCTGGTACGGCTTCAAACCGGCGCGGCTCTCCGGTTCGGTACGGCTGAGTTCCTTCTCCATGTGTGCTCCTTGAGGTTGAGGGAATGAGGGGTTAAGCAATTGCGTCAGCAGCAACGAGTTCAAGCTCAGCAAACTTCTCCAGCGCGGCGCGCACGTCCTCACGGACCTGCGCCGGCTCGGGAGCGGCGAACTGCCGGCAGATCTCGGCGGAGATCTCCTCCACCGTGGCGGGCTTCACCAGCCGCTCCCAGACGAAGGCCGCCGTGCCGTTGAGCAGGCAGAACTGGTTGCTCGCCGGATTGAACAGGATCGACTCCCCCTGCAGCGGGGCGGCTTCGATCGCGGGATTCCGTCTATAGGCGGTACTCATGTCCTGCTCCTAGGCAACCGACCGGGGATCCGGCACCGACGCCGATGGGGTGACCGCCGCTATGGCCCGCGGCCGCCGCCGGAAGAGCATCCGGAAGGGCGCAGCCAACTGGTCCCTGATCGTGCGGGGAACCGGCATCCCCTCGACGCCGAACCGCTCGGGACGGTGAGCTTCGTACACCCCCGTGCCGAACATGAAATCCCACATGCTGAAGATCTTCGCGAAATTCCGGTTGTGATGGCGCGGCTCGGTCGAATGATGGATCGAGTGGAACCGCGGGCTCACCAGCACAAAATAGGCGCGTGCGTAGGTCCAGTCGAGGGCCGAGTGTTGTGCCGCCTCGAGGATCATCATCGTGGCGTAGAGCGGCAGCCACCGGAAGGTGGGGACGCCCAGGACCAGCAGCGGCACCACCATGATAAGGTTCTGTCCGATCTGCTCGATCGGGTGTAGCCGGTAGGAGCTGATGAAGCTCATCTCCTCCTGGGCGTGGTGGATACTATGGAACGCCCACAGCGGCTCCCAGGTATGCAGCAGGCGATGCCACCAGTAGGTGCAGAAATCGACCACGAGCCAGTAGAGCAGCCAGTGCAGCGGTCCCGGGAGGCCGGCGAGGATCTCGATCTTCATGAAATCGAGCCGGCTCCCCATCGCATTGGCCAGCGCGGCCCAGATGAGAATGGTGTACACCCCTCCCTGATAGAAGAGGGCGTACAGCACATCCTGGGCGAAGGTCCGCGAGCGGTAGCTGGTGCGTTTGGCGCCAGAGAGCCATTCGAGCGAGAAGATGACGGCAAAGAGGCCGCCCACCATCAGGATCGTCGCCAGCGTCATGTGCGCCAGCTCGGGGAGGTGGATCGCAACGGTGAAGCGCGTGACGGTTTCCGCCGGGAAGACCTGTCCCAGCATGGCGGTCACACCGTCGGCCAGCCAGGCAGAGAGATCCCGGAGCCGGAACGCCGCACTCACACGCTGCACGCCATCGAGCTGAAGAATCGGACTGCTCCGAGTTGGGATTGTGGATGGGGAGGGACCGAAGTCGCAGGCTTCCCAATTACCTTACCAGCCTACTACCTGCGACACGAGCCTGTCAATGGTCTGCGACACTCCTGGCGCATGAATATTCAGGGAGCGGAAATGGTGCCTCGTCCCTTCGGTTGATCGCCATCACACAGCCCCCCCCCGGGTCTGTATCGAATCGGGACAAAATCGGCGGTGACAGTCGGCATTTAGCGACCGTTGCAATTTCCAAGAACCCCAACTCTAACAAGGTCCACGGTGCGCCTCGTCTTTTTCGGCACGGACGGCCCTCTATCCGTTCATGCGCTCCGAGCAATCGGGCCCGACCACGAAGTCGCAGGCGTCGTCCGCGCGACAGCGAAGCCAGTCCCCCATCCGCGCGCCCCCACGGCGCGCGGACTCTTCGGTGGGGTCGCCCGGGCGCTGGGCTGGCGGCGGAGAGCGTCGCTGCCCGGTCTGGCTCGGTCGCTGCACGCGCCGCTGTGGGAGACCCGCTCCGGGAAGGACCCCGAGATCACCGCCCGCATCGCCGCGGTGCGACCGGATCTCATCTGCATCGCCGGCTTTCCGTGGTTGCTGGGCCCGGAGGTGCTGGCGCTCCCGTCGGCCGGCGCCCTGAACGCCCATGCGGCACTCCTGCCGCGGCACCGGGGCCCGCTCCCGCTCTTCTGGATCTACTACCGCGATGACCGGGAGACCGGCGTCACGGTGCACCGGGTCACGGAGCAGGCGGATGCGGGTGATATCCTCGAGCAGGTGACCTTTCCGCTCCCCCGCGGATTTCCGGTGGAGGCGCTGAACCGGCTCAACGCCGAGCGG
>DAINRP010000126.1:0-8837 GCA_036741755.1 Gemmatimonadales bacterium | reverse complement strand
AGCGCCGGCGTTCACCACGTCCGCCAAGGCCTGGAGGTTCCGCTGATGGTAGCGACGGGCGAAGTCGGCCGCGCGCTCGCCCAGCGCTGCTCTCCGCTCCGGATTCCGCAGCAGCTCGACCAGCAGATTGCCGAACTCCTCGGCCGACCCGGCCTGCAGGAAGCCGGTCCCCGCACCCTCCTCCAGCCCTCGGGCGCCAGACGCGGTGGTCACCAACGGTCGTCCGTGCCGCAATGCGTCGATGGACTTGATGCTGAGGCCGGTCCCGAATTGCTGCGGGTTGATCACGACCGCCGCCCGCCGGTAGAGGTCGTCAAGCGCATCGACGAAGCCGAAGCGATGCACGCCGGGCGCGGCGCGGTCGATGCGGGCGCCGATGCCGCCAACCAGCCACAGCTCGACATCGGGCACGTGCCGGCGGACGGCCGGGAATGCCTGATCGATGAACCAGGTCACGCCATGAACGTTGATCCCCATCGGACCGCCCACGAACAGGATGGCGCGCGTGCCGGGCGCCACGCCCGCCGGTGCCGCATCGGCGGCCGGCGCCAGGTGCCCAACGACCGCGACCGGCGTCCTGGTCAGCGATCGGAAGTGACTCGCGTCCTGCTCCTGAATAGCCAGCACGGTGTCAGCTCGATCGAGGGCCCTTCCTTCTTCGGCTCTCCCAGTCGAGAAGAATTCCCGGGCTTGGCCATGCTCTCGATAGAGACGATACCGGTCGGAGAATACGTCGTGCGTATCGATGAGCTTGAGAACGGAGCCTGGCACGGACTCGAAGATTCTAGAGTAGAAGACATAGGAAACGATGACCACGTCGAAGGCGAAACGGGCGAGCAGCTCGCGCACATAGCGGGCGCATGCCGGCTCGAAGTAGCTGTCCACGGGCAGGTTCAGGTGGAGCGTCTTGCCCGTCACCCTCAACAGCTTCCGTCGGCCCCGGCCGAGGAAGCTCGCCGGTGAGAGGCCGCGAAACACATGCAAGCGATCCTCCCAGTGTAGCCGCATCGCCGTATCAGCAGGCCACAGGGCTTGCTGGAGGTGCAGAAAGTGCACATCATGCCCCAGGGACACCAATCCCTCCGCCATGTACCTCACCCGCGCACTGGCGCCGGTGCTACTGGGGTGGGTCGGAACGGGCGCGATGAGGAGTATCTTACTCATGAGGGTCGCCGGATCGGTGATTCCCGACGTAGGCCGGATTCACGGATCTTCATCGGTTCAAACTCGTGCGCCCAAGGCTGGCGGTACTCGAACCGCCTTCGGGCGACTGATCGGCTGGCCGAGGACAGTGCCGGGTGATAACGGCGACGGCAACCGACGTGGCACTGTAGAAGATAAGCTACCACACCGTCTGATCCCCCGGCGGGGCGAACAGATCCGGGCACCCAAGAATGCCACATGGTCGCTGTAGCCGACCGCTTGGCACGACGAACCCGCTGAGGACGCAGAAGACCCGCACGTCCATGGCCGGTCGCGTGCGCTCATTAGCTCTGTGGAGAGTTGTCGAGGGAGCGTTTCATGGCATATGCTGTGCCAGCGCAACAGCGCGGAAGGGGTGGGTGAGTAAGGAAGGCATCGCAGGTCGAGCTAACAGATTCTCTCCGAGTGAGATAGAGGGCTCGGTCGCGTCACTAGGCCACCCGGTGTCGACCCGCGATCCGATGAATAGATATCGTAAGCTCCCCCACCAGCCAGACCGACGTCGGTAGACTTCTGGGTGCGGAGGAGGCACCATGCGGAAGTCCCGATTCACCGAGTCCCTAATTGTCGCGATCCTGAAGGTGGAGGCCGGCGTCCCCGCGGCGGAGCTGCTGCGGAAGTACGGGATCAGCCGAGCGCCATACTGCAACTGGAAGACGAAGGACGGAGGGGCCTCGGTCACGGATCTAGTCCGGCTCAAGGAACTGGAGGCGGAGAACGCTAAGCTCAAACGGCGGAACGCGGAGATGGCCCTGGAAAACGCGGCCATCACGGGCGTGCCGAGCCGAGGACTGTAACGCCGTCTGCGAAACGGCAGGTCGTGGCGATCCTGGTGGGCGATCACCAGCGATCGGTGCAGCGGGCCTGCCGGATCGCCGGACGGTCGCGGGCAGCCAGCTATGGTTCGCCGCAGCCCGATCCCGAGCGGGACTTGCCGACGACCACCGCCCTACAGACGGTGGTGGCTGAGAGCGGTCGCTGGGGCTTCTGGAAGTGCCATGACCGGCTTCGATTGCTTGGGCCAGATTCTTGCTGATTCTGTGGCGATGGTAGCACTCAAGTGCTCTGAGAGAGGATGCCTGGATTGTCCTGATGACTTTCCCGCAAACCGCTGGCCGTCCATCTCGCGCACCCAGCATCGTGCACCAGCTGTCCCGGCTCCTCGACAGCTCTCTCGACCAGCTGTTGCTGAAGCTCTGGCCCAGCGCGCTGTTGCTGTTCTTCATCGTGGTCCGTGTGCCCCAGGAGGCGCTCCAGCCCGCCGGTGCCGGAGCACCAGAGCGGAGCGCGGAGCGCGGGATCGCCTCGTGACCTCGATCGCGGGCGACCAGGGCTCCATGTGGAACGACGCCATGACCGCAGTGCTGCCCCTGCGAATCCGGGCACAGAAGAAGACGTCGGACCTTGATCGGCTCGAACGACTGTTGCTTCCCTCGTTCGTTCGATTCTGGCGCTATCCCGAGCGACTCGAGTTTCTGATCATCGTGCCGCCCGGTGATGTGGATGCCGTGAAGGCACGGGTCGCAAGCCAGAGCCCGTTCTCGATTCGTGTGCTGTCAGAGGATACCGTGTGCCCGGAACTCAGCGGCACGCACGGCTGGCACAAGCAGCAGATCATCAAGCTCGCTGCGGCAAGAGTCGTTCCCACGACGTGGTATCTCACTCTCGATGCCGACGTCATGCTCCACCGCGCGGCCTCACCCGACGATCTGATTCGTGACGGCAAGGCCAGGTTCCATCCACTAGAGGCTGCCCGTCACTGGGAATGGTGGATGGGTAGCAAATCCATCCTCCATAGTCCGGTCCAGCTCCATCCAGACATGGTAATGATGGATGTGACACCGGAGATCTTGCACCGCGATACTACGCTGGAGCTATTGGCCGAGATCGGGAAACGGAACCAGGCCGCACGGCCGGAGCAGTTTCTGTTCGAGACCCAACAGGTGGGCTGGACCGAGTACTCGCTCTACTGGCTGTTCGTGCTCGAGCGAGGGCTCCAGGACAAGCTGTACCGTGTGGCCGGCCCCTTATATGAAGGGGCGTGGCATCCGGAGCACCTGGCGTCGCTGGCACGATGCCCTGCTGACGCGGCGGGGGGTGAGGCATCCGGAGCATTGTTCTTCATCCTGCAAAGCACACTCGAAATTCCAGTGCCTGAAGTTGATCGGCTTGTAAACCGAATCTCGGTGGGACCAGATGCAAGGGTGTGCTCGCGCACTGCCTTGTCGAGGCTGGCCAAACTTCTGCCGATGCTGTGGCGCCGGTGGCGGTGAACCGCGGCGGCACACGGAACCGCGCCATGCGCCAAGTCAGCGCTCTGGCGCCCGCCAGCCTCGTCTGGGTGGTCTGGGCGCCACCCTCGAGAGCATCCTCCTGGCGCGGCTCTCCGGGGTGGCCGCAGCCTACAAGCTCGCCCGTGCCGGCGCCACTGACATCACCCTATTGGAACGCGGCGACAACCTCGGCAGGCTCGTCCGCGGCTTCGAGCGGGACGGGCAGCGTGCCCGAGACGCGCCCCCACCATGCGATCACCCGCGTGAGGTGGTAGAGAGGAAGGATCCGCTGGAAACGGCGGATGCAGAAACGACGGAGCGCGCCTCCCGCCGATGTCTCGTTGCCATCCACCGGTTTCCGGAACTGAAGGAGCATGCCGGGGATGAGAGACCCGCTGAGACGACGAACACCCGGACGCCTATCCCGCCCAAGTGCACATTGTCACGGATGGGCCGTCAGCAATCGTAGACGAGCACCCATCGCGACGGCGAATGCACGAAGCGCGTCCAGCTGCGCCATGTAGCGCCGTGGTATCGTGGATGACCAGATTGTGTCGCGTCTGCTCATACGCTCGGCTGGAGGGTTGTCGGGGGGCTGTCCCAATGAACATTCTGTTCCCGCGCAACAGCACAGGAATACCAAGCGACCAAGGCGATGTACGGGAAAGCACCGGTCAGCAGGTTCGGCCGCTGGGGACACGCGCCCAGTCCACCGTGCCGGTGCGCGGAAGCCCGCCTTGACAGATCATTCCCGAGTGGCATACGACACTCCATTCGATGGCTGGGGCACCCGGACTCACTCGGCCAGGTCATGCATGGTATGCTTTCTGCTCCTCGGCGGCCAATGCTTCGGCCTTTGGCATCGGCCGATACCGTGCTCAGCCACCTCGTTGTTGCGATCAACCTTGAGTGATGCTCATCCATGCCGACACGCCTGACCGCTGGGGCACGCTCGGACCGGCGGGACGCCTGCTTTGCGCATTCCCGTGGGTGAGGCGCTCGTGAGGGCTCCTCTGGTGGCATGCCCGTTGGCGGCCGCCTGCCGGCAGCAGACCAAGACCGCGTACCGGGCCGCGCGGCCCTGGGCCAGCGTGTCCTCGGGCATCCACGCGTGGCAGGCCCTCCTCCCCCTGCATCTCCTCCGCAGCGGCCCGGCCGGGACGCCGTCGGAGATCGGCAGCACAGGAGCGAATTCATGACCGGCACGTCCGTGCCCGTCCTCGTGTACCACGAGGTGTCCCCGAACTCGCACCCCTCGTTTCGGCGGTATACGGTCACCGTCCGGGAGTTCACCCGGCAAATACGGTGGCTCACCGCCTTCGGATACGAGGCCATCGACATGGACGCCCGGGTCCGCGCGCGCATGGGCTGGAGCTCATTGCCGAAGCGCCCGGTCCTCATCACCTTCGACGATGGCCTTCAGGGGTGCGTCGACCACGCCGTACCGGTGCCCCGGGCCTGCGAGTTCACGGCGGTCTTCCATCTCGTCACGGGGCTTATGGGAAAGACCAGCCGCTGGATGCTACGGGAGCTCGGGCTGGCGCTCTCACTGATGGGCCGGGACACCGCCAGAGCCCTCGCTGCGGAAGGCCTCCAGTGCGGTGCCCACACCGTCACGCACCCGCGGCTGGCGGGTCTCGACCCCGCACGCTGCCGAGGCGACTTGGTGGATGCTCGGAGGCGGTTGGAGGACGAGCTGGGCCGTCCCGCCTTCCACCTGGCCTATCCGTTCGGCTCCTCCGACCAGGCAGTGCAGGCTGTCGCTGCCGAGGCGGGCTACCTGACAGCCTGCTCCACACGAGCAGGGCTCTCCGGGCCGGACGACGACCTTCTGGCTCTTCCCCGCGTCGCGATCCACGGCCACGACTCCCTACTCGATTTCGTCTCCCGGCTGCGGACGGGCACGGCTGTTCGCGAGCGCCTCGGGCAGGTGCTCGGGGGCGTGGTGCATTGCTTCCGCCGGCGGCGCGGCTCTCGGCCGTGACCACTCGGCCGCTGCTCAGCGTCGTCATCCCAACCTACCAGCGCCGGGACTCGCTGCTGCGCCTGCTCGCGTCGCTGCGCACCCAAACCCTCCCCGCAGACGAGTACGAGGTGATCGCCGCCGTAGATGGTTCCACCGACGGCACTACCGAGGGGGTGCGCGGATTTGCCGCTCCCTACGCCCTCTCGGTTGTCGAAGGACCCAATCGTGGGCGGGCTGGGGCCTGCAACGCCGGAATCCGCGCGGCGGTGGGGGCAGTGGTCGTGCTGCTCGACGATGATATGGAGGCGGCTCCGGGATTCCTGGCGGCGCACTGGCGAATGCACCCGGAAGGATCACGCCTGGGCGTGATGGGCGCTGTGCCCATCGGCCTTGACCAGGCTTCCTCGCCCGTGATGGGTTACATCGGCCGAAAATTCAATGGACATCTGGAAAAACTGGCCCAACCCGACTGTCGCCTGGGCTTGCGCGACTTCTATAGTGGCAACTTCTCTATCCGGCGCGAGGTTCTGCTGAGTGTGGGCCTCTTCGACGAAGCCTTCAAGCTCTACGGCAACGAGGACCTCGACCTTTCCCTGCGGCTGGTGAAAGCCGGAGTGAAGCTGGTATATAGCCCGGAAGCATTGGCCTATCAGCACTATTCGAAGGATTTCGCCGCGCTGGCTCGCGACAACATTGCCAAAGGCCGGACGGCCGTGCTGCTGGCCAGCAAGTACCCGGAGACTTTCCGCGATCTGAAGCTCAGCACCTATCGGCAGGGATCGTTCCGTTGGCGCTGGCTGCGCGCCGGTTTGTTAAGGCTAAGCCGGTTGTGGGCGGGCACGCCCACCGGGGTAATTGTATTCATGCGCTGGCTGGAGCGGCGGCGGCCAACGCGCCTGGACCGATATTACGCGCTGGCGCTGGACTATTGCTATTGGCTCGGGGCGCTGTCGGCGTTGCGCGAGCAGCACGGTGCCGACGGACGGCTGGCCTCGCTGGCAAGCCAAATCGAGTTGTGACTCGCACGGTCCTTAGCTTGGTGATGGCGCCAGCTTTGGCGCAGAGCAGAGGATGCTAACCCTTCTGGCTGAGCCGGATCGCCGGAGATGGTTACTCCTGCTCGTTCACCATCCTGAACAAGGTGGAGGTCGCACGCTAGTGGTATGTCCCATGAATAGCTCGACTAGGTGAGACGCACGAGCCGCTGATGATAGGCAGCCTGCAACAGCTGTACGATGCCGGCATCGGGCCGTTCGGCACGGGGGAGCCGAAGCCGGAAGAGCGGCCTGCCCTGGCGGAGCCTTGACGGACCGGCGGGCGCCAAGCCGTGTGTGCTGGCCGGAGAGAGCAGTGCCGGAGCGCTAGCGGTGGCGCGCCCCATGGTCGTCGTGCTCGGCGGCGGGCTCGGCGGCGTAGCCGCAGCCTACACGCTCGCGCGCGCCGGCGTCCCCGACATCACCGTGCTGGAGCGCGGCGACACCCTCGGCGGGCTCGCCAGCAGCTTCGAACGGGACGGCCACTTCTACCCGCTCGGCTACCACCACATCCTGCACCGCGATCGCGTCCTGCACTTCTTCCTCGATCTGATCGGCGCGCTGCCCGACGTCCGCTGGCGCCGCGTGCGGATGCTGTTCCACCTCGGGGGCCGGGCATACGACCTCGGCTCCCCACGCGGGTTCCTCGCGTTTCCGATGTCGCTGCGTGACAAGGCGGGCTTCGTCCGGCTCATGCTCAAGGCCTTCAACAAGCGGGACTGGTCTGACTGGCAGGATCGGAGCGCGGCCGACCTGGTGGACACCTTCGCCGGGCCCGGCGCCCGCGAGGCCCTGTTCGAGCGGCTCACCCGGCTCAAGTTCGAGCTGCCCTGCGACGAGGTCAGCGGTGCCTGGGTCGGCGCGCGGCTGGTTCCTCCCCGTCGTGCCCGGGACCCGCTGGGTGTCGGTGGGCGGAGCTATCGCCAACGACATCCACGGCAAGAACCACCATCGGGCCGGCACGTTCGGAGGTCACGTCACCCGGTTGGAGCTGCTGCGGTCGACCGGTGAGCGGATCGTCTGCACGCCGGACCACGAGCTCTTCCGGGCAACGGTGGGCGGCCTCGGGCTCACCGGACTGATTCTCTGGGCCGAGATCCGGCTCAAGCGCATACCCGGGCCCGGGATCGCCATGGAGCGGATCCGCTTTACCGACCTCCAGGCGTTCTTCGACCTGGCCACCGAGGATCAGGCCTTCGAGTACACGGTGGCCTGGGTGGACTGCCTCGCCCGCGGCCGGCGGCTCGGCCGCGGGATCTACATGCGCGGGGATCACTCGCCACTCGACGGACCGACGCCGTCGCCGGTGCGCCCCGCCCGGCTCACGGTGCCGGTGAACGCGCCAGGCGGCTTGCTCAACCGGCTCACGCTCGGCCTCTTCAACGAGGCCTATTATCGCGCCCAGCCCGGCGCCCGCCGGCGGGTGACCGTGCCCTACGCGCCGTTCTTCTTCCCGCTCGATGGTGTGGGCGACTGGGGGCGGCTGTACGGACCGCGCGGCTTCCTCCAGTATCAGTGCGTCGTTCCCGACGTTGTGGGCGGCGCCCCGATCCGTACGATTTTCGAGCGCATCGCCCGGTCGGGGGAGCCAGCCTCGCTGGCGGTGCTCAAGCGGTTCGGCGCGCCCCGCTCGCCGGGCATGCTGTCCTTTCCACGCGAGGGGATCACTTTGGCCGTGGACTTCGCGGTCCGCGGGCGCGCCACCTTTGCCCTGCTCGACGATCTCGACGCCGTGGTGCGCGAGGCGGGGGGCGCCGTCTATCCAGCCAAGGACGCGCGCATGAGTCCGGAGAGCTTCCGCGCGTTCTTCCCGGCTCTCGACCATTTTCGTCCCCACCAGGACGCCAAGTTCTCGTCCTCTTTCTGGCGGCGGGTGCATGCCTCCTGAGCCTTCGATCCGGGTCCTCGTCGTGGGCGCCACTTCCGCGATCGCCGCGGAAACCGCCCGTGCCTACGCCGCCGGTGGAGCGCGGCTGTTTCTTACCGGCCGCAACCCTGATCGCCTCGCGGCCGTCGCCGCCGACCTCCGCGTGCGAGGCGCCGCAGCGGTCGAGACCGTCGTGCTCGACGCCACCGATCACCGGCGGTGCGAGGCGGTGGGCGAGGCGGCCTGGGCGGCGTTCGGGGGGCTGGACGTGGCGCTCATCGCCCACGGCGTGCTCCCCGACCAGGCTCGATGCCAAGCGAGCGTGACCGAGGCGGTGGCGGCCCTCGACGTGAACTTCACCTCGGTCGTCGCGCTGCTCACTCCCCTGGTCAACCGGTTCGAGGCGGCGCGACACGGGTGCATCGCCGTGATCACCTCCGTGGCCGGGGACCGGGGACGACAGAGCAACTACGTCTACGGCGCGGCCAAGGGCG
>DAINRP010000125.1:0-8936 GCA_036741755.1 Gemmatimonadales bacterium | reverse complement strand
GGAGGTCGCCTTGTCATCTGGAGTCGAATGGCGATCGCCCAGCGCCTGGCTCAGATCGCTACGGTTGCCGCCATATTGTTCGCGAGGAGCTGGGAGGGCTGACAGGCTGTCGCCCGCACGCTCTGGTGGGACGCGGTACACCTGCCTATCCTTAGGTCCGGCCCTCCGAGCTTGGCCTCCCTGACCCCACAACCACATGGCTTCATCCCGGCAGTCCCGGAACAACCGGCGACTCCGCATTGGCATCATCGACATCGTCGAGAACACGACCAAGCCGGGGCTGTACACCCGGATCATGAACGCCAACTTCGCCGGCGTCATGCCGCAGGCCATCGCGGTCTGGTGCGAGCAGATGGGCCACCAGGTCCATCTCGTCTGCTATACTGGGGTCGAGGACCTGACGCAGGAATTCCCCGACGATCTCGACTATCTCTTCGTCGCGGCGTTCACCACGGCGGCGCATCTCGCCTACGCCCTGAGTAACCTCTTCCGGATGCGCGGCGCCATCACGGTCCTCGGCGGACCGCATGCGCGCTGCTATCCCGAAGATGCCCAGCGCTTCTTCGATCACGTCCTCGGCTTCACCGACAAAACCACGATCAGTGACGTGCTGGCCGATGACGAGCCGCACCGCCCCATGGGTGTGTCCGTCTCCGCGGCGAAACACCCGCTCGAGCTGCCCATGCTCGAGGAGCGGTGGAAGTACGTCGAAGCCAACATGAAGAAGGCGCCGTGGTTCCAGCTCATCCCCATGCTCGGGAGTCTCGGCTGCCCGTACACCTGCAGTTTCTGCATCGACTCCACGGTAGACTATCAGCCACTCGGCTTCGAGCGGATGTCCGAGGATCTGCGCTTCCTGCTCACCAAGAAGAAGGATCCGATCGTCGGCTGGCATGACCCCAACTTCGGGGTGCGGTTCGATGACTACATGGACGCCATCGAAGCGGTGGTGCCGGCGGGCAAGATGCGGCACGTGGCCGAGAGCAGCCTCTCGCTCATGTCGGAGCCGCACCTGCAGCGCCTCTCCCGGAATGGCTTCCAGGCAATCCTCCCGGGGATCGAGTCCTGGTACGACATGGGAAACAAGGCCAAGACCCGGCAGAAGGGCATGGAGAAGGTCCGGCAGGTGTCGGAGCACGTGAACCTCATCATGCGATACATCCCCTACGTGCAGACCAACTTCGTCCTCGGCATGGATACCGATCAGGGGGAGGAGCCGTTCGAGCTGACCAAGAAGTTTCTCGAACTGACCCCGGGCGCGTTCCCGGCGTATTCCCTGCTTTCGGCCTTTGGCCGCGCGGCGCCGCTCAATCTGGACTATCAGAGGAATGGCCGGGTCCTCAACTTCCCGTTCGGCACCCTGGACAACAACCGGGCCATGAACGTGCGACCGCTGCACTACGAGTGGCGGGAGTTCTACGACAATCTGGTCGATCTCACCGCGTACTCGTTCTCGTGGAAGCGCATCGGACTGCGCTTCGCCGCGAACCGGCTCTCGATTCCGCGCTGGCTGAATGTGGTCCGGGCGATTTCGACCGAAGGCTTCGGGCGGCTCAAGTATCACACCGAGCTCCGCGCCCGGCTCGATACCGACCCCACGATGCTCGCCTTCCTGCAGGGCGAGAGCGACCAGGTGCCCGCGTTCTACACCGACCGCCTCATCGCCGAACTTGGCTCCCTGGCCCAGTACATCCCGGAGGGCGGGATGGAGCACGATCCGCTGGCCTACCTCAAGAGCCAGGATAGCGAGCCGGCGCTGGTGACGCTGCAGCGGACCGGCTGAGCCGCGGGCCTGGGCTGGCTGCCCCGCGCCTGAGCAACACCGAGCCCCGCCGTCAGTGATGACGGCGGGGCTCTGATCATTCCGGCAACGCCTCTAGTGGTGGGAGGCGACTTCGGGCTGGGGCTTGGTCTTCTGCACCGTGCCCTCCGGATGCTGCGGCGGAGAATACAGGGTGTAGAGCTTCAGCGGTTTGGTCGGAGAGGCGTTGATCACGTTGTGGAAGGTGCCGGCCGGAACGACCACCGCATCCCCGGCATGCACCAGGTGCACCGTCTTGCCGCCGAAGATGAACTTGGCCTCGCCCTCTTCAATGCGGAAGAACTGGTCGACATCGGCGTGCATCTCGTTGCCGATATCCTCACTCGGCTGCAGGCACATCAGCACCAGCTGTGCATGAGCCCCGGTGAACATGACCTGGCGGAAATTCTCGTTCTTGATCGCCAGCTTCTCGATCGCTCCAATGTAGGGTGTCATGGGAAATGCCTCCTTATGTGGGTCTGCGCTGGGCTCCGCGCCGTGAAGTCGGCCTCATGCAACTATGAGACAAGGTAGGCTGGCGCCTGTGAAACGAGTGTGAACTGTCTGTGCGGATCTGCTGCAGCGGCACCGGCACCAGATGGTTCCCGGGTCAAGCCAGCCGCGGCATCGACTCCGGCCCCGGCGACGATGACGTTCACTGGAAGGGAATGGTGCAGCCGGCCGGAGCGGAAGTCGGAGGAGGGATCAGCGCGCGAGCGAAACAGGTCAGCCTTGCTGTTGTGGCCCCCGCCGGGCATGAGAGAAAGCGGCCACCTCGAGGCGGGTGTGCAGCGCCAGCTTCTCCAGGATGTTATGCACGTGACTCTTGACCGTATGCACCGCGATGTGCATCCGGATCGCGATTTCCTTGTTGCTCAACCCCTCACTCAGGTGGTCCATGACCTGGCGCTCTCGCTGGGTCAGGCGGACCGACTCCAGTATATGGGCCTTCTCACCGCCGGCCACGTTTCTGGTGATCTGGGAGAACAGCGAAGTCGTCAGCTCCGGCGGCAGGACCTCGACCCCCGACGCGACGGCCCGGATCGTCGCGAAGAAGGTCTCGAAGGTTGCGTCTTTCATGATGAAACCGGACGCGCCCGCCCGCACGAAATTGGCGACCTCCTCCTGCACGGGCAGCAGGCCCATGACAATCACCTTCGCCTGGGGGACCTCCGCGTGGATCGTCGCCGTGAGGCTGAGGCTGTCGTGGTTCTCCAGCCCGAAATCGAGCAGGACGACGTCCGGCCTGGCTTCCCGTACCTTCTGGAGCGCCTCTTCGACATCCGCGGATGCGGCGAGGACCTTGAAGCCCGGCTGTGCGTGGATCAGGGTGGCGATCCCTTCGCGCAGCAGCCGGTTGTCCTCGACGAGCACCAGCGATATGGGAGCGGGCTCCGGCGTCGGCGCGACGACCGGAACCGTCTCCTGCTTGGCCGACGGTTTGGTCTTCACGGCATTCACCTCCACCCCCATCGCGCCGCATCTCCGGAGGACCGGCACCGCCAGCCACCGTGCCGAGATAGCCGGTGCTGGCAAGAAGGGACCGGAGGGTGTGACGGCGGGGAGAATCCTGAAGCCATCGTGTTCTCGATTAAGGCGTATGGGTGCCACCCGGGTCGGTGGGCTCTGGGCCCTCCGCGAAAGGACCCCGAGAGGGCTTTGCCTACTATCCCAGTAGGAAACTGGCACTGCGAGGCGGGAGGTGGTGTCGGGTGAAGTGCCCCAAACTCACCGGGATGTCAGGGAAAACCTCAACGGACGGTCGGGGGCGGCTGCTAGGCCTCGTCCGTCACGTCCGCAGGCTCGAGCAGGCCGGAGCCGACGGCGAAGCGAAACAGTTCGGCACGGCTCTTCAGGCCGAGCTTGTCGCTTAGCCGCTTCCGGTGGGTCTCGACCGTCTTGACACTGATGGCCAGGAGGGCAGCCGTGGCCTGGTTGGTATGCCCTCGCGCGAGCAAGCGGAGCACGTCGGTCTCCCGCCGACTGAGCTCCTTGCGCCGCACCGTGCCCGATGACGGGCTGCTGGGCCGCGGGATGGAGCGGCCTTCCGTTGGCCGGTCGGGGCGGGTGAGGTCCACGAAGGTGCGGCCGCGGTGTACCGCCCGGATTGCGGTAAGCAGTTCGACATCCGCGGCCTTCTTGACGATGTAGCCGGCTGCGCCAGCCTGGAGGGCGGACTCACAGTAGGCCGGGTCGTCGTGCATCGTGAGAACGAGCACACGGGGGCTCGGATCGAGCCGCACGAGCCGCTCGATCGTCCGCGTGCCGCGGGGACCCGGCATTGATAGATCGAGCAGCACGACGTCGGGCTTCGACTGCATCGTCCGCCGCACCGCCTCCTCGCCGTCTCCGGCCTCATCGACGACCTCGAGGTCCGGCTGGGTGCCGATGAGCAACCGCAGTCCGGCTCGGAGGACCGCGTGATCATCGGCAATCAGAACTCGGATCTTCGGTACTGGGCTCATCGCCCTCCCCCCCGTCTGCCCGGCGAACGCCCTGCCCCCGGCTGGGGCGCCTCGTTCAGGGGAAAGCGGGCCGTGATCGTGGCGCCATTGCCGGGGCTCGATTCGACGCGAATCGAACCGCCGAGGAGCGCCGCCCGCTCCCGCATGCCTTGGAGCCCGAGACGCCGGCGCTGCTTGGCCGTGGGCCGGGCCGGTGCCGGCACAAAGCCGGTCCCATCATCCTGGACCTGCAACTCCACCGCCGACTCGTCGCGCATCAGCCGAATGCTGGTGCGTCGGGCGCCTGCATGTTTCGCCACGTTGGTGAGCGCCTCCTGGAGGACCCGATAGACCGTGGTTTGCACCAGAAGCGGAAGATGGTCGGCATCGAACCCATCGATTCGCGACTGCACCGCGATGCCATGCACCTGGCCGAACTCCTCCGCATGTCGCGTGACGGCTGCGCCGAGCCCCAGGTCATCGAGAATGCTCGGGTGCAGGCCCCGGGAAAGGCGCCCCACGTCGAGCAGGGTTCGGGCGGCCACGTCCCGCAGCCGCGCGGCTAGGTCGCTCGCTTCCGCGATCGACTGGGATCCCTCGATGGTCCGCAACCCCACCAGCAGCGCGGTCAGAGACTGCCCGGTCTCGTCATGCAGCTCGCGGGCGACCCGTCGGCGCTCCTCTTCCTGGGCGGTCATCACCTGCCGGACCAGCCGAGTGTGGGATTCCTGCGCCCGCCTGCGCTCGGTGATGTCCGTGACCACGCCAATCATGCCGCTGATCTGCTCGTCCTCGTCCAGCCGCAGCGGACCCACCGAAATGGCCACCGGCACCCGGGTACCATTCCCGGTCCGCAGGGTGAGTTCACTCCGGGTGCCCTCCCTGCTGCCGCCTTCGAGCAAGGCATCGAGCGTCCGGTGCCCCACGCGCGGTACGAACTTGCGCAGTGGGGAACCCACGACCCGCGCCAGCGGAGTCCGCACGATGGCTGCGAAGCGCCGGTTGCAGTAGGCGATGATCCCGTCTGCTGTCAGCGTCACCGCCCCTTCGTTCATCTGGTCGAACAGGACACGGTAGGCCAGCTCGGCGCCCGCGAGGGTGATCACCTGGTCGCCGGTACGCTTCGTCACCAGCACCGCATCGACCTCCCCGGCGCGGATGGCACGCAGCGTCTCCTCGGCGGCGCGGAGCCGGCTGCGGAGCTCGGGCAGTCCGACGCGTGGGCGCCGCGTGGCCTTGCCGCCGCTGGTCACCGTGAACGCCTGGGGGTGACGGTGGATTGGGTCGCGGCGCGTGGCGCGCGCGGATGCAGGTCCAGCCCGAGCAGGACGCGGCCATCATTGGAAAGATCGCCGATGATCTTGCGGATCGGCGGTGGCAGCCTCCGGACTACCGTCGGAAGCACGACGATATCATCCCGTCGCGCCAGGGCGGGCCGATCCAGCAGGTCGACCACTTCAATGCTGTAGCGACCGTCGAACCGCGCCTCACACAGCCGCTTTAGATTGGCGAGCGCGGCGATGGACTTCGGCGACTGGCCAGCCACGTAGAGCCGCAGCCGCAATGTCGGGTTCTTCCGAGTCGTCATCCCGCTTCCTGCTTCCGGCCGGAGGCCCCGTCCGGCTCGCGGTCCCGCCGGGCGTCCCGGGTGGCGCCGATCGACACTCTTCCGTCGACGCTGCGGCGGACATCCATCAGTGAAAACCCGTGGCTGGTCATCATGAACTCGCGGACCTGATTGGAATGCGCCATGCCCCGGGACTTGACGATCTGGATCCCCCGCGTGCGCTCGCCATTTGCCTCCGGATTGCCGAGCAGGATCCAGACGTCCATCAGGGACGACACGGCGACGTCGGTCCGCTCCGCCGCTTCGCCCGCGTCACTGAGCGAAGTGAAGAGCGCGGTCGTCTGCCGCGACTTCATGAAATCGATGAGCCGCGCGAGCATGGTCTTCACTTCGGTGTTGCTGCCGACCGCGCCCAGGTTGGTCACCGGGTCCACGATCACCACCCGGGGTTGCCACTCGTCGACCAGCCGTCGCATCGCCGCCAGATGGGCCTCCAGGCTGTGGGCCGTGGGCCGCTGGGCGTGGACCCGCAACAGGCCCCGGCGCATCCAGGGCTCGAGGTCGATGCCGATCGAGCGCATGTTGCGGGTGATCTGGCTGGCCGACTCCTCGAAGGCAAAGTAGAGGCAGCGCTCTCCCCGCTGGCAGGCGGCGCTCGCGAAGTGCGCCGCGAGGCTGGACTTCCCGGTCCCCGCCGTGCCGGACACGAGCACGCTGTTGCCGCGAAAGTACCCGTCCCCTGACAGCATCTCATCCAGCCCCGCAACCCCGCTGGATACCCGCTCGGTGGAGGCGGCGTACTCGAGTCCCAGCGACGAGATCGGCAGCACGGAGACGCCCTGGTCATCGATCAGGAATGGAAACTCGTTGGCTCGATGGGCCGAGCCGCGGTACTTGAGGATTCTGATCCGCCGGGTGGCGTTCTGCTCGGTCACCCGTTGATCGAGCAGGATCACGCAGTCGGAGACATACTCCTCGAGGCCATGTCGGGTCAGCTGGTCGCCCGCCCGTTCGCCGGTCACGATCGCCGTGATTTTTCGGTTCTTCAGCCATCGAAACAGCCGGCCCAGTTCGGCGCGCAGCACGAACGTATCGGACAATCCGGAGAAGAGCAGCTCGATGGTGTCGAGCACGACGCGCTTCGCGCCGATCCGGTCGATCGCGTGGCCCAGCCGGATGAACAGCCCCTCCAGATCATATTCGCCGGACTCGACAAGCGCGCTGCGGTCGATGTGCACATGATCGATGACCAACTGCCGGTTGCGGCTCAGCTTTCGAAGATCGAATCCGAGGGAGTGGGCGTTCGCTTCGAGTTCCTCGGCGGTCTCCTCGAATGACATGAGCACCCCGGGCTCGTCATACTTGAGCGCACCGCGCACCAGGAATTCCATGGCGAGAAGCGTCTTGCCGCAGCCGGCACCGCCACAGACCAGCGTCGGCCGGCCCCGGGGCAGGCCTCCATTGGTGATTTCATCCAGACCAACGATGCCGGTCGGGGCCTTGGGCAGGGCGCGCGTGTCGAGCCGAGTCGCGGCGGCAGTGTTCCCCTGCCGCGCGGGGCCGCGCCGGCGGCGGGCGATCGTCATGCGCGTGTCCTTGTTCGGCGGCCGGCATCGCTCAGGCGGCTTGGAAACCCGAAGACATTCGGCACCCGACCACGGTCGCCCGCGGCGGGTGGAGCAATCCGGAAGAGACGGACGGGAGAGAGCGGAAGCGGGACCATGAGCGCGACCTCCTTCGGAAGTGCCGACTCTGAGCGGTCGGTCCCGGAAGCCGGGCTGAATTGAAGAAGAGCAGGGGGCCACGCGATCACTCCGAGCCCGAATCAACGGTCGCTGCCGCCTGCTCGCAATCGCGGTGCCCCGTTTCGAAGCGTATAGTGCTGCGCTATATACCGCAAGGCTGACTAGGGGAGTCGGCGCGGCTCATTGGGACGGCGGATCGTTTTGATCCAGGCGCCCGGGGCGATTCAAACCTCCAATCGCCTGCGCCGGAGGCGAGCGGCGCGGCGCCCGGCAGCGAGGAACTACGGCAGAGATATGGACTTGCCGGACTTCCAGTCAAATTCTCACCCACTCTTCAGCTTTTCGACACGCTCGCCGTGCTAGCCTTGCGGCGCGTGGTCTGAGTCGCCCGAGGAGCGCGCCGCGGGGGCCCTTGGGGAATAGCGGCTGCCTGCGTTCATGCCCGGTTGTGAGGCCGGTCGGCCAGGTGAAAATCGGGGCGACCGGAGAGATATTCCGGCGGCCTGGGTCGGAGAACCGGGGCCACGGTACGTCGGCTGATTGAGCGGCGGTTCATCGATCTAACGGGCGCTGACTGGTGCCATTCGTGCTCTTAACCAAGGGGGCTTCATGCATGTGAGAACTGGTCTTGTTACGGCTCTGCTGCTTCTGGCCGGGGGGATGCCCTTGCATGCCCAGAAGCCGGGAACGGTGGAAATCGGCGCCTTCGGCCGCTTCACGAAGTTCGAGAGCAAGCTCAACTTCGATGACCGCTTCGGGGTCGGCGGTCGGTTGGGGGTGTTCGTGCTGCCCAATCTGGCCCTTGAGGGGGATGTGTCCTACACGAGGACCAAGAGCAAGGGCAACCTCGACGTTCGCTATACCCCGGTCCACGGACGCCTCATCTACAACATTCCGCTGGCTGACAACGCGGCGGTGCTGGTGGGCGCGGGCTACGTGCGGAATATCTTCCGCGCCAATTATCGTGAAACCAACCACGGTATCGGTGGACTGTTCGGAGTCCGCTTCGGTTTGGGGAGCCTGGCTGCCCTGCGCCTGGATGCCTTCGGGGACTACATCCCGACGGCGGAGACCGTCAATCCGCAGCTGCCCGGGGTTCAGGCGAAGAAGTCGAACTTCCACCTTGGTGGCCAGGCAGGCCTGTCGCTGCTCCTCGGCGGCAAGCGCGATGGTGACCACGATCGGGACGGCGTGAAGAACTCGATCGATGCCTGCCCCGATACTCCAGCGGGGGACGCGGTCGATGCCAGGGGCTGCAGCCTGCCGAAGGATGCCGATCGTGACGGCGTGGTGGACAACCTCGACCGCTGCCCCAACACTCCGGCCGGGACGCGCGTGGATGCTGCCGGCTGCCCGCTGGCGAAGGATGCCGACGGCGA
>DAINRP010000124.1:6484-9044 GCA_036741755.1 Gemmatimonadales bacterium | reverse complement strand
CAGTTCCGACTTTCCAACCACGTTGAACTGCACCGGCTGGATACCGAGCGACTGCGCGTCCTGCTTGGCCGCCGGGTCCTCCGCCGGATCCTTCTCGACCACCTTGACCTTTCCCTTGGCGGCCGAGCGCAGGTCCCCGAGCAGATCGTCCAGGTCGCGCTTCATCAGCGCGACTTCCGTGGGCAATCCGCTGGAGGCGAACAGCTTGATCGTGACAATGTCATCCAGGGACGAGACCAGCGTCCTGGTCGCCGGCGCCAGAGTGTAGGCGCGCCCCGGCGTGAGGTCGATGCGGCCGCTGATGTAGCTGCCCAGAAGGTTCACGACCACCAGCACCGCGACCAGAAGCAGCACGCCCAGCCGGAGCCGGCGCACCGCGCCCTGCCCGACCGCGAGCTTTCGGGCGAGCAGTGAGCCATAGGCGAGGGTGAGGAAGATGGCTGCGAGCGACACGAAGTAGATCGCGTCCCGGAGATCGATCACCCCGCGGCCGATGCTGTCGAAATGGGCCAGCACGCCGAGGCGGGCGGCGATCAGGCCCAGTTGCGGCGGCAGCCCCACTACCAGCGGGTTGAGGCCGACCAGCACCAGCAGGAACATCACCGCGACGGCGACGATGAAGGCCGTGATCTGGCTCCGGGTGATGCACGAAGCCCAGACACCGACGCCCGCGAAGCCAGCCGCGAACAGCATGGCGCCCACGTACTGCGCGACGACCGGCCCCCAGTGCAGATCGGCGCCGAGCGAGAGCCCGAGCGGGATGGGCAGGGTGAGCAGCAGCCCGGTCCAGAGGAAGAACACCGCGCCAAGGTACTTGCCCAGCAGCAGCTCGAACTCGGTGATCGGCTGGGAGAGCAGCACCTCCAGCTGACCGGTGCGGGTATCCTCGGCCAGCGTGCGCATCGCCACGGCAGGCACGAAGAAGAGCATCAGCCACGGCAACGTGTCCATCATCGGACGCAGCGTCGCGGAGTTCGTCAGGTAGACCTGACGGAAGAACAGGAAGTCATTCACGACGAGGAACACCACCAGCAGCACGTAACCGGCGGGATTGTCGAACAGCGCCCGGAGTTCCCGGCGCGCGATGATCATGAGGGCCTTCATGCGGTCTCCGCCTTCCCGGTGAGCTGGCGGAAGAGATCCTCGAGGCTGCCTGCCTCCTGGTGCAGTTCGTAGAGGGTCCAGCCCGACTGCGCGGCCAGACGGAAGATCTCCGGACGCAGGTCCGTCGCGGCCGAGGCCGTCAGGCGGACCTTGACCCGGCCATCGACCGGCTCCGCCGGCGCGGCGGCGAGGACGCCAGGCAGCCCGCGCAACCGCTCGACGACGTCGGCGCCTTCCGCCTCGACGGACAGGTGGACACTGCCGCCCGCGCGCGCGATCAGTTCGTCGACGGGACCATCGGCAGCAAGCTTGCCGCGATTGATGATCAGCAGTCGCGAGGCGACATGCCGGACTTCGGAGAGGATGTGGGTCGAGAGAAGGACGGTCCGGTCGCGGCCGAGATCGTTGATCAACTTCCGGATCTCGACGCGCTGATTGGGATCGAGACCTTCGGTGGGTTCGTCGAGCACCAGCAGGTCGGGTTTGTGCAGGATCGCGGCGGCCAGCCCCACCCGCTGGCGGTATCCCTTCGAGAGTTCACCGATCGGCCGATTGTAGACCGGTTCGATACCGGTGGCCGCCACCGCCTCGTCCGTGGCGACCGCGAGCGCCTGGCCCGCCAGATCCCGGAGCTTCCCCACGAAGCCGACATACTCCGACACGAGCATGTCGGGATAGAGCGGGTTGTTCTCCGGGAGGTACCCGACCCGGCGCTTCGCTTCGCGGCCGGCCTCCGCCAGCGGGACGCCATCGAAGAGAATCCGGCCGGCATCCGGCTCGTGATACTGGGTGATCATCCGCATGGTCGTCGACTTCCCCGCCCCGTTCGGGCCCAGAAATCCGACCACCTGGCCGCGGTCCACGGAGAACGTCACACCATCCACCGCGGTCACGCTGCCGTAGCGTTTGGTGACTGCCTCAAGCGCAAGAAGTGTCATGGCTGTTGTTGCACGATTCCACGGAGAGAGCACGGGCGACAGAATGTCGCCGGGGACAGGATGACCCGCCAGTCCTGTCCTCCGGCAAATCCGCCGGGAGAACCTGGCACCGGTTTCTGCACCCAGCGACGGGTAAGTGCAGCCGGCGTGCCAGCACGGGCACGACTAGCTCGGGAAGACGCGCCGGACAAACCCGGTGATGCTGTCCCAGTTGCGAGCAAAATCATTGGAGAACGCCAGCACCATCAGCAGGACGATGAGCACCAGCCCCACCAGGGTCAGGCGCTCGCGGAGCTTGAGCGACAGCGGCCGGCGCAGCACGCCCTCGGCGAGGAGGAACATGAACTGGCCGCCGTCAAGAACCGGAACCGGCAGCAGGTTGAGAACCGCCAGGTTCACCGACACCAGCGCCATCAGCGCCAGCAGCGAATCGAAACCGAGACGCGCGCTCTGTGCCGCCATCTGGCCGATGAGAATCGGTCCGCCGACTTCCCGGCTCGATATCCTGGCGGAGAGCA
>DAINRP010000124.1:0-6384 GCA_036741755.1 Gemmatimonadales bacterium | reverse complement strand
ACGAGATCGTACCACTGGACCACCGTGTCGCCATTCACCGCGAGCACGGTGTCCCCCGTCGTCATCCCGGCCCTCTCCGCCGGGCGCCCGGGCAGGACCTGTCCGATAACGGGCGCGCGGAACGGCAGCAACGCGAGTGAGGCGCGATAGCGTTCGGCGAGCGCGCTGGGATGAATGGGGAGATGAAGCACCCGGCCGTCAGCGAGCCCCAGGCTGACCGTGTCTCGGGAGCCCGAGGCGAGACCCGAGCTGACATCCTCCCAGGAGCGCGCCGTGTCTCCGTTGATGAGCACAATGCGATCACCGATCTTGAGCTCGGACAGGGATTCGGCGCCCGCCGGCAGGCTGTCCCGGTTGACCCGGCCGATGGTCGTGGTCGGCTCGAGTTGCTCACCTGTCTTGGCGCTCAGATAGGTGAAAGCGAACCACGCGAAGAGCACGTTCATGGTCACACCGGCCATGATCACGATCATCCGCTGCCAGACCGGCTTCGCCTCGAAGAACTCGTCCTCACGGACCGGGGACTCGCCGGGGAGGCGTCCGTCCTCGACCGCGCCGCCCTCCAGCGCGCTCGAACTGCTCCCCTCCTCGCGGGTCGCCATCTTGACGTAGCCACCGAGCGGCAGCCAGCAGATCGCGTACTCCGTGTCCCCCCGGCGGAAGGACAGCCAGCGCACCGGATTGCCCATCCCGACAGCGAACCGGTGCACCCGGACCCCGGCCCACTTGGCGGCGAGGAAATGGCCCAGCTCGTGGATAAAGATCAGCACGCCGAGGGTGACGGCGAGGGGCCAGATGTTGTTGAGAATCGTCACGCCAGCACCTCACGCGCGCGACCGCGGGCCCACTGGTCCGCCGCGCGCACCGTCTCGAGATCGCGCACCGGCTCGATCCGGTGCGCCTCCAGGACCCGCTCGATGGTTTCGGCAATCCGCCCGAAGGGGATCGCGCCGGACAGAAACGCGGCCACGGCGACTTCGTTGGCCGCGTTGAACGCGGCCGGTGCCGTGCCTCCGGCCCGCCCGGCGTCGACGCCGGCACGGAACGCCCGGAAGACATCGGTTCGCACCGGCTCGAACGTGAGGCTGCCTGCCGCGACCGGATCGAACCGGCGGGTGCCCCCGTCCGCCATCCGTTTCGGATGCGTCAGCGCGTACAGGATCGGCAGCTCCATGGTTGGGAATCCCAACTGCGCGATCACGCTCCCGTCACAGAACTCCACGAACGCGTGGACGATGCTCTGCGGATGCACCACGACCTCGAGCGCGTCGTACCCGACGCCGAAGAGGTGATGCGCCTCGATGACCTCGAGCGCCTTATTGGCGAGTGTTGCGCTGTCCACCGTGACCTTGCTGCCCATCCGCCACGTGGGATGGTTGAGCGCCTCCTCGACCGTGGCCGCCGCGATCCGCGCCTCCGGCCACTCCCGGAACGGCCCCCCCGAGGCCGTCAGAATGAGACGGGCCAGCGCGGCGTCGCTCCCGGCGACACATTGCAGCACGGCGCTGTGCTCCGAATCCACCGGAATCAGCTCCCCGCCCCCTTCGCGGCAGGCCACCCGCACCAGGTCGCCGGCCATCACCAGCGTTTCCTTGTTTGCGAGGGCAACCCGCTTGCCGCTGCGGAGGGCCGCGAGCGTGGCGTCCAGCCCCGCTGCACCGACGACCGCGTTGATGACGATCGAGACATCCGGGTGGGTCGCCGCCTCGACCAGCAGCTCCGCCCCCGCCTCACTCACCAGACCGCTCAGCGCCGGCCGCCACTCGGCGACCTGCCGCGCGAGCGCCGGCCCGTTCTCACGCGCGGTGAGCGCCACGACGCGGAATTCGTCGCGCTGGCGCGCAAGCACGGCAAGCGCGCTCTTCCCGATCGAGCCGGTGGAGCCGAGGATCGTGACACCGCGCATCAGAGCACGCCAAACAGCCGGTACAGCGCGGCAGACACCGGAAGCACGAAATAGAGTGAATCGAACCGGTCGAGGACACCGCCGTGGCCGGGAATGAGTGCCGAGGAGTCCTTGACCCCGACCTCGCGCTTGTAGAGTGACTCCGCGAGATCGCCCACCTGCCCCACGATGCTGAGCACCAGCGCGAAAAGCAGCCCCTGCCAGAGCGGAAGGGCCACACCGACGCGGTCGAGGATCAGCAGGTTCATCAGCGGTACCGTGGCCAGCGCACCGACGACACCGGAGATCGAGCCCGCCCAGGTCTTGCCCGGGCTGATCGCGGGCCAGAGCTTCCGCCCCCCGATCGCCTTCCCCCCGAACATCGCCGCGGTGTCGCAGACCCAGGTGATCACCAGCGGGAAGAAGACCATCCATGCTCCCGCCCACGACATCGTGGGATGGGTCGCATGGCGGATGGGGATGAGAAAGGTGGCGAGACCGGCGGGATAGAGAATGCCGAAGAGCGTGGCAGCCGTGCAGGCGAAGGGCCGGCGGGCCGGCGGGCGGCGGAACAGCGTGATGGTCAGCACCCCGACCAGCCAGAGTCCGCCGACGAACCAGCCCCATTCGGCGAGATCCACCATTCGGGTGACGTTCAGATAGGCAAGCGCCGGGAGCAGCGCGGCCGACACGAGCCCCGTGCGGGTCAGCGGTTCGACACCCTGTCGCCTGGCGAAGTCGTACAGTTCCCGCGCGCCGAGGGTCGCGGCGACCGAAATGACGGCCACCAGGGGCCAGCCACCGAGGTACACCACGCCCAGCGCCAGCGGAATGGCGACCACCGCAAAGCCGACGCGCTGCGTGAGATTGGAAGCCATCGCGGGCGCTAGACCGAGACCTTCCCGAACCGCCGGTCGCGCCGCTGGTATTCGAGGATCGCCTCGTAGAGCTGTTCGCGGCCGAAATCGGGCCACAGCACCGGCGTGACGAAGAGCTCGGCGTAGGCCAGCTGCCAGAGCAGGAAGTTCGAGATCCGCAGCTCGCCGGACGTGCGGATCAGCAGATCCGGATCGGGGAAAGCCGCCGTGTACAGCCGGGAGGAGATGGCTTCCTCATCGATATCCGCCGGATCGAGGCGGCCCGCCACGGCATCAGCGGCGAGAAGACGGGCGGCCCTGGTCAGCTCGGCCCGGGCGCCGTAGGAGATGCAGATGTTGAGCGCGAGCTTGTTCCCCTTGGCGGTGTGCGCCATCAGCCGGTCGACTGCCCCGCGCTGCGAAGCCGGCAGCCGGTCCAGGTCGCCGAGGAAGCGTACCCGGACACCCTGTGTCTCGAGCTCCGCCATCTCCCGCGCGATGTACTCTTCGAGCAGCCCCATCAGCGCGCCGATCTCGTCGGCGGGCCGCTGCCAGTTTTCCTGGCTGAAGGCGAAGAGGGTCAGCACTTCGACGCCGGCAGCCAGGGCCCCTTCGACCACTTCGCGGACCGCCTTCATCCCGGCCTTGTGGCCGAACGGCCGCGGAAGCGCGCGCCCGCGCGCCCAGCGGCCGTTCCCGTCCATGATGATCGCGATGTGGGCTGGACGCCTGCCGTTGAGCTTTACCTGCCGGAGCAGCTCGTCGCTCATCCGTTCAGACTTCCATGATCTCCGCCTCTTTGGCGGCGATCAGCTGATCGATCTGCTTGATGTGCTCGTCCGTGATCTTCTGCAGGTCCTTCTCGCCGCGGGTGCGGTCGTCTTCAGAGATCTTCTCGACCTTCTTGATCTTCGCATGGGCCTCGCCCCGGGCATGACGGACCGCCACCCGCCCCTCTTCGCCCAGCTTGTGCATGACCTTCACCAGATCCCGCCGGCGTTCCTCGGTGAGCGTCGGAATCGGCACCCGGATCAGGCCGCCCTGACTGGCCGGATTGAGGCCCAGATTGGAATCGCGAATCGCCTTCTCGATCACCTGGGCCAGCCCCTTGTCGAAGGGCTGGACGGTGAGCATCCGGGGCTCCGGCGCCGCGACCATCGCCACCTGATTGAGTGGCATGGTGTTCCCGTAGGCCTCGACCCGCACGATATCGAGGAGCGATGTCGTGGCCTTGCCGGTCCGGATCGCCGAGAACTCCTTGCGGGTGTTCTCGACAGCCTTGTGCATCAGGTCCTTCGCCTGCTTGATCAGTTCCGGAATCGTGGTCATTGGACGATGGTTCCGACCGGAACACCCTGGAGCACCCGGTCCAGGTTGCCCGGAATGTTCATGTTGAAGACGACGATGGGCAGCTTGTTGGTCTGGCACAGCCCGAAGGCGCTGCGATCCATGACCTCGTAGCCGTTGACCAGCGCGTCCTGGAAGGTCAGCTCGGGAATGAGCTTGGCCTGTGGGTCCTTGCGCGGATCCGCCGTGAAGATGCCCTCCACGTTGGTCCCCTTCAGAATCACCTCGGACTCGACCTCCAGCGCGCGCAGGACCGCGGCGGTGTCGGTGGAGAAGTACGGATTGCCCGTACCTCCCGCAAAGATAACGAGACGGCCCTTCTCCATATGGCGGAGCGCGCGCCGCCGGATATAGGGCTCGGCGAGCGATTCCATGCGGATCGCGGTCATGACGCGCGTCTGCACGCCCTTGCGCTCCAGGATGTCCTGGACCGCGAGGGCATTGATCACCGTGGCGAGCATCCCCATGTAGTCCGCGGACACCCGGTCGAGCCCCTGCTGGCTCGCGGTCGTGCCACGGAGGATGTTGCCGCCACCCACGACCAGCGACAGCTGCACACCGCGCGCGTGGACGCGCAGCAGCTCTTCCGCGAACGCGTCCACGACCTTGTAGTCGAGACCGTAGCCCTTCTCGCCGGCGAGCGCCTCACCGGACAGCTTGAGCAGCGCCCGGGAATACGCGCGCCGCATCAGCCCTCCCCGACCTTGAAGCGTGCCAGGCGAGTGACGGTGAGCGGCCCGCCGACCTGCTTGGCCACCTCCTTCACCAGATCGGCGACGCTCTTGCTGTCGTCCTTGACAAACACCTGACCAAGCAGCGTGCGCTCGGCCACGAACTTCCTGAGCTTGCCATCCACGATCTTCGCCCGGATGTTCTCCGGCTTGCCCTCCTGGGCGACCTGCTCTTCGGCGATCCGCCGCTCGGTGGCGAGCAGCTCCGGCGCGATATCCGCCTCACTCACACCGAGCGGATCGGTCGACGTGATGTGGAGCGCAAGTTCGCGACCGAGGTGGGTCA
Source organism: Gemmatimonadales bacterium (assembly GCA_036741755.1). Lineage (GTDB taxonomy): Bacteria > Gemmatimonadota > Gemmatimonadetes > Gemmatimonadales > GWC2-71-9 > JADJOM01. The sequence goes on along the minus strand of DAINRP010000124.1, from coordinate 1,278 downwards.
CCGCATCGCCCCGGAGGCCGGCCAGCTCCACCAGCGCGCCACTCTGCGCGTTGTGGTGCAGGTAATGCCCGACGGTACCCTCCGCGATGTGAAACCGCGCGACTCGCTTCAGCGCCATCGCCTCACCGGTCTTGCCGGAGATCTCCTTCACCGCCTCACCGACGGTCCCGCCACGGAAGGGCTGGCCTTCGATGGCGCTGCCCGGATGGTTGCCCTCCGGCGCGTGCTGCAGCGCATGCTTCGCGAGGTCGCGCGCCAGCAGGATGAAGTCGTCGTTCTTGGCGACGAAGTCGGTCTCGCAGTTCAACTCGACCATGGCGGCGGCGCGCCCGCTGCTGGCCGCCTCAATGACGACCAGTCCCTGCGACGCACTGCGGTCGCTGCGCTTGTCGGCCTTCGCCATCCCCTTCCTGCGGAGGATCTCCACCGCCCGGTCCATGTCGCCCTCGGCCTCCTGGAGCGCCGCCTTGCAGTCCATCATGCCCGCGCCGGTGCGTGCCCGAAGCTCCGCCACCATCTTCGCCGTAATCGGCAGACTCATCTGATTTCCTCTTTCACTGATCCAGGCGGGCGGCCCGTGTGGTCGCCCCGCATAGTAAGCCGCCGTCCAGCCCAGCGGGCCAGGACGGCGGCGGTGCTCGTGTCGGCCGATCGGCCTCCGGTTACGCTTCCGGCTCTCCCGCCGGCTCAGCATCACCCGCCGGCTCGTCGCCGGTCTTGATACGCGCCGTGATCGCGTCCGTCTTCGGCCGCCGCTTGCGGCGGGGCCGGCGCTTCTTGCGGTCGGCATCGGGATCGCCTTCGGAACCGCCGTCGGTGCTGTAAGTCTCGCCGTCGGCGTCCTCGGTCGCTTCGCCGCGGATCGGGCTCTGGGCCCGCGCCTCGCGGATCACTTCAGCCAGCGCGCTGGTGATCAGTGCAACCGAACGGATCGCATCATCGTTACCGGGGATCGGCACACTGATGACGTCCGGATCCGCATTGGTGTCGACAATCGCCACGACCGGAATGCCGAGCTTGTTGGCTTCCTGGACCGCGATCTTCTCCTTCTTGGCGTCCACCACGAACAGCGCGCCCGGCAGGCGGCCCATCAGCTTGATCCCTTCGAGGTTGCGCAGCAGCTTCTCGCGCTCACGCTCGAACATCAGGCGTTCTTTCTTGGTGTAATTCTCGAAATCGCCCTCCTCCGACCCCTGCTCCAAATCACGGAGCCGCTTGATCTGCTTCTTGATGGTCTGGAAGTTCGTGAGCATGCCGCCGAGCCAGCGCTCGGTGACC
>DAINRP010000123.1:3029-9062 GCA_036741755.1 Gemmatimonadales bacterium | reverse complement strand
CCTGCCGATCGGTGTGCTCGCCGTGCGGAAGACCATGGAGCGGAGCGGCGGGATGCCGGTGATCGGGGTGGGTGGCATCCGGTCCGGGGCCGATGCGCGCCAGTATCTGCGCGCCGGGGCGGCCCTGGTCGCCATCGGCACTGCGGCCCTCGCCGATCCTCGGGTGCCCGAACGTGTGGTCGCCGACCTGGAGCTGCACGGTGTCTGACGTCATCCTCGCCCTGGATCTTCCTGGTCCCGACGCTCGCCGCATGCTGGAGCAGATCCCGGAAGCGCGCTGGGTCAAGGTGGGATCGATCCTCTTCGCGCGGGAGGGACCGAGCCTGATCCGGGAACTCGTCGACCGCGGACTGCGGGTGTTCCTCGATCTCAAGTGGCACGATATCCCCCATACCGTGGCCGGCGCCGTGGAGGCCGCACGGGATCTCGGGGTTACCATGGCGACGGTGCATACCCTGGGCGGTGAGGCCATGATGGCGGCGGCAGCCCGTGCCGCGGGAGACAGCCTCGGCATCGTGGGGGTGACGGTCCTGACCTCGCACAGTGCCGAGAGTTATGGCGGGGCGGTCGGTCGCGAAGGGGTGACCGTTCTGGACGAGGTGGCCCGACTGGTTCGGAGCGCGCGCGAGGCGGGCCTCAGAGGGGTCGTCTGCTCGCCGCTGGAGGTCGGCGCCGTCCGGAATCAGTTGCAGGCGGGGGCCTGGATCGTGGTGCCGGGGATCCGCCGGGCCGGCGACACCTCCGGCGACCAGGTCAGGACTGCCTCCCCCTCGCAGGCGGCAGGCGCCGGGGCGACCCACCTGGTCGTCGGCCGGCCGATCCTGCAGGCGGCCGATCCGGGCGCGGTGTTTCGGGAGATCGCCGGGGACGCCCGCTAAGCCGCGATGATCCCTTGCATTACCCATAACCCGCGGATATACTTGCCGGCTCTAAAGTAACCCGGTTCCTGGGAGTTGTCCGTGAAGGTTCGCTCGAGCATCAAGCCCATTTGCGAGCACTGCAAAGTGGTCCGGCGTCAGGGAACGCTTCGGATCATCTGCAAGCGCAATCCCAAGCACAAGCAGCGGCAGGGTTAAGCGATGGCACGTATTGCAGGCGTGGACCTTCCGCGCGAGAAGCGGGTCGAAATCGGCCTCACCTACATCTACGGCATCGGTCGTCCCACCTCCAACCGGATCCTCTCGGAGACCGGGGTGAGTCCGGACACGCGAGTGCGTGACCTGTCGGACGCGGAAGTTGCGCGACTCCGTCAGTTCATCGAGCGCGCCCTGAAGGTCGAGGGTGCTCTCCGCACCGAAGTCGCGATGAACATCAAGCGGCTCATGGACATCGGCAGCTATCGCGGCATTCGGCATCGCCGCGGTCTGCCGGTCCGCGGGCAGCGCACGCATACCAACGCCCGCACAAAGAAGGGCCCACGTCGGGCCATCGCGGGCAAGAAGAAGGTGACGAAGAAGTAAGATGACGACTCCAGTGACGCCTGCAGCGCCAGCCGCTCCGGCAGCGCCCGCGCCAGTCAAGGCCGCGAAGAAGGGCAAGAAGATCGTTGAGAGCGAAGGGGTGGCCCACATCGCGGCCACGTTCAACAACCTGCTCATCACGATCACCGACATGAAGGGGAACACCCTGGTCTGGGGCTCCGCCGGCAAGGCGGGCTTCAAGGGTTCGAAGAAGTCCACCCCCTTCGCCGCCACCGTCGCCGCCGAGAACTGCGGCCGCGAGGCGATGAACCTCGGCGTACGCCGGGTTCACGTGCGGGTGCAGGGCCCCGGCAGCGGTCGGGAATCGGCGATCCAGGCCCTGGCGTCCGTCGGACTGAAGGTGGCCTCCATCCGTGACGTCACGCCGATTCCGCACAACGGCTGCCGTCCTCCCAAGAAGCGGCGGGTCTGAGCCATGCGCTACACCGGTCCCAGCTGCCGTCTGTGCCGTCGCGAAGGCACCAAGCTCTTCCTGAAGGGCACTCGCTGTCTCACCGAGAAGTGCGCCGTCGAGCGCCGGGCCTATGCGCCAGGCCAGCACGGGCAGTCCGGTGGCGGGCGCCCGCGCAAGGCGTCGGAGTACGCCAAGCAGCTGCGTGAGAAGCAGAAGGTGAAGCGGATCTACGGGCTGACCGAGCGCCAGTTCCGCAACACCTTCGACCGCATCTCCCGCGAGTCCGGCGTGAAGGGCACCAACCTGCTCATCGCGCTGGAGTCCCGTCTGGACAACATCATCTTCCGGATGGGCTTCGCCGCCAGCCGTAAGGCGGCGCGCCAGCTGGTGCGGCACGGCCACGTGAACGTGAACGGACACAAGGTTGACGTTCCGTCGTTCCATGTGAAGCCGGGTCAGGAGATTCGTCTCGCCACCGCCAGCCGCGAGATCACGGCGGTCAAGGCGGCACAGGAGTTCGCCGCCCGTGGCCAGCAGGTTTCGTGGATCCAGGTCGATGGCGAGAAGGGGTCCGGCAAGGTGACCGAGCGGCCCACGCGCGACGCGATCCCGCTCAACGCTCAGGAACAGCTCATCGTCGAGCTCTACTCCAAGTGACCATGACCATTGATCTGACTGGACTGGTCCGCCCGCACCTGGTCGAGATGACCAAGCGGGATGACAACCCGAACATCGCTGAGTTCCGGCTGCAGCCGCTCGAGCGCGGGTTCGGGTACACGCTGGGCAACTCCCTGCGCCGCCTGCTGCTGTCTTCGCTCCGCGGGAGCGCGGTCTGGGCCTTCCGGCTCGACGGCGTGGTCCACGAGCATCAGACGATTCCGGGCGTGCACGAAGACGTGCACCAGATCATTCAGCGGCTCAAGGGGCTGACCATCGTGCTCGCCGACGATGTCGACGAGGCCATCCTGAAGATCAAGAAGGATGGAGCGGGGCCGGTGTATGCCCGCGACATCGTGCCCAGCGGTTCGGTGCGTGTCGTGAACCCGGACCACCTGCTCTTTACCGTGCAGGACGACCGTGAAGTGAACGGCGAGCTGTACGTCAACAAGGGCCGGGGTTACGTCGAGTCCGAGCTCCACTCCCGGGACCGCTCGCTGCCGGTCGACCTGATCAGCATCGACGCGATCTACAACCCGGTGCGCCGCGCCAACTTCGCCGTCGCCGAGACCCGTGTGGGGCAGCGGACCGACTACGACCGGTTGACCGTGAGCGTTGAGACCAACGGCACGATCACGCCGGAAGATGCGATTGCCTATGCGGCTGCCCTGGCGCAGGAGCACTTCCGCTACTTCGTCGAGTTCGGCAAGGTCCCGATGGGTCGTCCCGAGGCCCCGGTCGCCGGTCTGGGCAGTGGAGCCCTGCGGGACAAGCTGGCCCGGCTGATCGATGACTTCGGGCTGTCGGTCCGCTCGCTCAACTCGCTCAAGAATTCCAACATCCGCACCCTGCGCGATCTGGTCCAGTACACCGAGGACGATCTGCTCAAGGTGAAGAATGTCGGGGAGAAGGCGCTGAAGGAAATCGCCGATCTGCTCCGGGCACAGGAACTGAACTTTGGCATGCTCTTCGAGGAGGCCGATGACGACCTCCGCGTGGCGCAGGCCGGTACCCCGCCGAGCGCCCGCATCATGCTGGCCGACGTCGAGGAGGGCTGATGCGGCACCAGGCAAAGGGACGGCAGCTTTCGCGTACCTCGGAGCACCGGCGCGCGCTGATGCGGAATCTTGCCACGAGCCTCATGCTGCATGGCGGCATCGAGACCACTGTGGCGAAGGCGAAGGAGCTCCGGCCCTACGCCGAGAAGCTCATCACCCTCGCGCGTCGCGGCGACCTGCACGCCCGCCGGCTTGCCGCCCAGAAGATCCGGGAGCGCGGGGCGCTGACCCGCCTCTTCGCCGAGATCGGTCCGCGGTTCGCGGCTCGTCCGGGTGGATACATCCGAATCCTCAAGCTGGGCCACCGGCCCGGCGACGGCGCGGAGATGGCGCGGATCGAGCTGCTCGCCGAGTGACGGTGGCGACGATTGGCTGTGGTAGGAATGACGAAAGGGGACCGGTTGGTCCCCTTTTTTCTAGCCGGACGATGAGAGTCGCCAAGGCGTGCTGTGCCGCCGAGGCCTGCCTCGGCGGGACCAGATCAGGTCGCCTTCTTGACTCGGTTAGACTTGATGCACTGGGTGCAGACAGCCTGCCGACGGGGGGCGCCATCCACCAGCACGCGCACGGTCTGGAGGTTGGGATACCAGCGGCGCTTCTTGCGATTGTTGGCGTGGCTGACGTTGTTGCCAGTCATCGGCCCCTTCTTGCACACGGTACATACCCGGGCCATACGGGTCTTCCTTCCAGAGATCGGTCGATGAAGACTGCCAAAAGAGCCCAAAACTATAATCCCGTGAACCCTTTGGCACAACTCCGGAGGTCAGAGCCGCCATGCCCCGGGCGCTAATTACCGGTATCACCGGCCAGGACGGCTCCTACCTTGCCGAGTTGCTGCTCAGCAAGGGCTATGAGGTCGTGGGGATTGTCCGGCGCACCAGCCACCACAGTTACGAGCGGATCGAGCATCTGCTCGGCAAGATCCAGATCCTCCCTGCAGACCTGCTGGATCAGCATTCCCTGACGATGGTGATCAAGGAAACCGAGCCGCACGAGGTCTATAATCTCGCGGCGCAATCCTACGTTCCCACCTCCTGGTCGCAGCCGGTCCTGACCGGCGAGTTCACGGCGCTGGGCGTCACCCGCATTCTCGAAGCCGTCCGGCTCGCCTGGCCGACCGCGCGCTTCTATCAGGCATCCAGTTCCGAGATGTTCGGGCGCGCGCTGGAGACACCGCAGCGGGAGAGCACCCCGTTCTATCCCCGCTCCCCGTACGGAGTGGCCAAGGTTTACGGACACTGGATCACGGTGAATTACCGGGAGTCCTACGGGATGTACGCGGTCAGCGGGATTCTTTTCAATCATGAATCACCGCGTCGCGGCATCGAGTTCGTGACCCGCAAGGTGACGGACGCCGCCGCACGCATCAAGCTCGGGCTGGCCACAGAGCTCCGGCTCGGCAATCTCGACGCCCGCCGCGACTGGGGCTTCGCCGGGGACTACGTCGATGCGATGTGGCGCATGCTGCAGCAGCCAAAGCCGCAGGACTTCGTGATCGGGACCGGCGAAACCCACACCGTGCGTGAGCTGGTGGAGATCGCGTTCGCCCATCTGGGGCTGGAGTGGCAGCGATACGTGAAGACCGACGAGCGCTTCATCCGGCCGGCCGAGGTCGACATCCTGCTCGCCGATCCGACCAAGGCCAGCCGTGAGCTGGGATGGACCCGGACGGTGGACTTCAAGGGGCTCGTGACCATGATGGTGGACGCCGATCTTGCCGAACTGGGGCGCCGTCGATGAAGGTCCTGGTCACCGGAGCGGGTGGGTTCGTGGGCCGCTGGCTGCTGCCCGCGCTTGTGGCGGAAGGCCACGACGTGCTCGGTACCCGCCTGCCTGGTGAGGCGCCACCCGACTTCCTCGGCGAAGGTCAGCGTCAGCACGTGCGCTGGCTGCCGATGGAGCTTCGGGAGACGGACTCGGTACGTGCCGCGGTGGATGAGATGCCTGACGCAGTCATCCACCTCGCCGCGATCGCGTCGGGGGCGGACGCACGGCGCGATCCGGGGCTGGCCTGGGACGTCAACGCCGCCGGCACCGCGCGCCTCGCTGATGTCCTCGGCGACCGCCGTGCCGCCGGGGAGGGTGACCCGCTGCTGCTGCTGGTCTCGACGGCCGAGGTGTACGGTGCCGTGGCACCTGCGCGGGCCCGCGTCGAGTCGGACCCGGTAGTGCCGATCTCGCCCTATGCGGCAAGCAAGGTCGGCGCCGAAGTCGCGGCGCTCGAAGCCGCCCGGCGAACCGGGCTTCGGGTGGTGATCGCCCGGGCCTTTGCGCACACCGGTCCGCACCAGACCGATCGCTATGTCGTCCCCGCCTTCGCCCGACAGCACCACCTTGACGTGCCGGCTGGCCAGCTGCGAGACGTAGTACGTCGGCACCGCCGAGGAATCACCGAACGGCTCGTCGTAGTGCCAGCTCAACTGTTCCACGATGCCGACCGCGT
>DAINRP010000123.1:0-3019 GCA_036741755.1 Gemmatimonadales bacterium | reverse complement strand
GTCGGTCGCCGCGGTGTCGTCGCTCATCGTCCACCCGCCGGATCGGGGCGCCGGTTGTGAAGACTGGCAACCTCGAGCCGATCCGCGACTTTCTCGACGTCCGCGACGTGGTGCGCGCCTATCTGGCTCTGCTCAGCCGGGGGCAGCCGGGCGAGGTGTACAACATCGCCTCGGGCATGGGCCATTCCCTGGCCTCGATCTTCGCCAGCCTGGCCGAGATCATCGGCGTGCGGGCCGTGCCCGAAGTCGACCCTCAGCTCAGCCGCGCTTCCGATGTTCCGCACCTCGTGGGCGACGCCTCGCGCCTCACCGCCGTGACCGGCTGGCGCCCCAGCATCGCCTTCGACCAGACCCTCCAGGACCTCGTCAATGCCCAAACGGACTGACCTTCGCTCGATCCTCCTGCTCGGCTCCGGCCCGATCGTCATTGGGCAGGGCGCCGAATTCGACTACTCGGGCACGCAGGCGGTGCGCGCGCTCAAAGAGGAGGGTTACCGGGTCATTCTGGTGAATTCCAATCCGGCCACCATCATGACCGATCCGGAGATCGCCGACGCCACTTACGTGGAACCGGTGACGCCGGAGTGGGTCACCAAGGTGATCGAGCGGGAGCGCCCCGACGCGCTGCTGCCCACGATGGGAGGCCAGACGGCGCTGAACGTCGCGATGGCGCTCACCAAGGACGGGACGCTCGCCAAGTACGGTGTGGAACTCATCGGCGCCAACGAGCGGGCGATCCGGATCGCCGAAGATCGCGAGGAGTTCGCCAAGGCGATGGTGCGGATCGGTCTCGCCACCCCGCGCGGCCGCGTCATCCGTTCGCTCGAACAGGGTCTCGAGGCGGTCGCGGACACCGGATACCCCGCGATCATCCGGCCTTCCTTCACGCTGGGCGGGACCGGCGGCGGCATCGCCTACAACCGGGATGAGTTCACCGAGATCATCACCCGCGGGCTGGAGCTTTCACCGGTCGGGTCGGTCCTGGTCGAGAAGAGCATCGTGGGCTGGAAGGAATTCGAGCTGGAAGTCATGCGCGACGGCGCGGACAACGTGGTCATCGTCTGTTCGATCGAGAACCTGGATGCGATGGGTGTGCATACCGGCGACTCGATCACGGTGGCGCCCGCGATGACACTGACGGACCGCGAGTACCAGACCATGCGGGACGGCGCCATCAAGATCATCCGGGAGGTCGGTGTCGCGGCCGGCGGCTGCAATATTCAGTTCGCCGTCAGCCCCACGACCGGTGAACAGCTCGTGATCGAAATGAACCCCCGGGTGTCGCGCTCCTCGGCGCTCGCCTCCAAGGCGACCGGGTTCCCTATCGCGCGGATTGGCGCGAAGGTGGCCGTGGGCTACACGCTCGACGAACTGCCGAACGACATCACCAAGACGACGCCCGCGTCCTTCGAACCGGTGCTCGATTACGTGGTGGTCAAGATCCCGCGGTTCGCCTTTGAGAAGTTTCCGACGGCCGATCCCCGACTCGGCACGCAGATGAAGGCCGTCGGCGAGGCCATGGCGATCGGCCGCACCTTCAAGGAGGCCTTCCAGAAGGGGTTCCGTGCCCTGGAGATCGATCGCGCCGGCTGGGAACTCGGCAAGACGCCCGGGGACGACCGCCTGACGGACACCTCGCTCGAGGCGATCAAGGCCGCGATCCGCACTCCCACGCCCGAGCGGGTCTTCCAGGTGAAGCGCGCCCTGCTTCTGGGTGTCACCGTCGAGGAAGTGGCGGAGCGCACCGGCTACGATCCCTGGTTCGTGGACCAGATGCTCCAGCTGATCGAAGCGGAGCGGACCTGGGCCGCGGCGGTCCGGGCGGAGGTCTACGGTGAGGCGTCACTCATCCGGCGGATGAAGCAGATGGGCTTCTCCGACCGGCAGCTCGCGGATCTGCGGGGCATGCAGGAGTCGGAGATTCGCAGCATCCGGCTCGACCTCGGGGTGCGGCCCGTCTACAAGACGGTGGATACCTGTGCTGGGGAGTTCCCGTCGAAGACCCCCTACCTCTACTCCTGCTACGACGAGGAGAACGAGGCCCAGTCCAAGGGGGACAAGACGGTCATCATCCTCGGCAGCGGGCCCAACCGGATCGGGCAGGGGGTGGAGTTCGACTACTGCTGCGTGCGCGCGACCCTCGCGTTTCGCGAGCTGGGCTACAAGACCGTGATGGTGAACTCCAATCCCGAGACGGTCTCCACCGACTACGACATCTCCGACACGCTCTACTTCGAGCCGCTGACACTCGAGGACGTGCTGGAGATCATCCACGTCGAGCAGCCGCTCGGTGTCGTGGTCCAGCTCGGTGGCCAGACGCCGCTCAAGCTGGCGCGCGGCCTCGAGGCCGCCGGGGTCCGGATTCTCGGCACCTCGCCTGACAACATCGATGCCGCCGAGGATCGTAAGCGGTTCGAGGCGCTGGCACGCGACCTGGGTGTGACCCAGCCGCCGGCCGGGACGGCCATGTCGCTCGACGAGGCGCTCGCCGTCGCGGAGCACGTCGGGTATCCGGCGCTGGTCCGCCCCTCGTACGTGCTCGGCGGCCGGGGGATGGAGATCGTCTACGACGAGTCATCCCTCCGCGATTACTTCACGCGCGCCGTCCGGGTGGCGCCGGGCCATCCCGTCCTGATCGATCGCTTCCTCGAGGACGCCTTCGAGGCGGACGTCGATGCGATCGCCGACGGAACGCGGTGCGTCATCGGCGGCGTCATGCAGCACATCGAGGACGCGGGGATCCATTCGGGCGACTCGGCCTGCGTGCTGCCGCCCTACCTCATCTCCGAAATCCAGGTCGAGCAGATGCGGAAGTACACCCGCGCGTTCGCAGCGCGGCTCGGGGTGATCGGGCTGATCAACGTGCAGTACGCCATCAAGGACGGGGTGGTCTACGTCCTCGAGGTGAATCCACGGGCCTCGCGCACGGTGCCGTTCGTCTCGAAGACGACCGGCGTCGCTCTTGCGAGCCTGGCGGCCGCGGTGATGGTCGGCAAGACGCTCGACGAACTGGGGCTGC
>DAINRP010000122.1:0-9183 GCA_036741755.1 Gemmatimonadales bacterium | reverse complement strand
GCCGGGAGTACCGCTCGCTGTGGACCACGCCGATCTCGATTCCGGTGCTCGATCTCGCCAGCTACGGCGGCGGCCTCACTCCCGTCTCCCGCGGGGGCGGGCAGCAGACCGCCTCGCTCCGGTTCCGCGCCGCCGATGGCCGGGAGTACTACTTCCGCTCGATCGACAAGGACCCCACTCCCAGCCTGCCGCCCGAAATGGTGGGGACCATTGTGGCGGGCGTGGTGCAGGATCAGACCAGCTCCGCTCACCCGACGGGGCCCCTGATCGTGGCCCCGCTGCTCGCGGCGGCGGGGGTTCTGCACGGCGAGCCGCAGCTCTTCATCCTGCCTGACGACGCCCGGCTGGGCGAATTCCGGCCGGCCATGGCCGGCCTGATCGGCATGCTCGAGCCGCGGATCGCGGGGCCGGGTCCCGGCCTGCCGGCCTGGGGCGGCGCCGATGAGATCATCATCGGCGACGAGCTGTTCCGGCGGGTGGAAGCGAGTCCCGACGATCGGGTGGACAGCAGGGCGCTGCTCAAGGCGCGCCTGGTCGACCTGCTGGTCGGCGACTGGGACCGGCACCGCGATCAATGGTCGTGGGCCCGCTTCGGCGACGCGACCCCGCGGCGCTGGCAACCGGTACCGCGCGACCGCGACTTTGCCATGGTGCGCTACGACGGACTCCTGCTCCACATGGCGCGCGTCAGCCTGCCCCAGCTGCTCAACTTCGGGCCGGACTACCCGGATGTCCTTGGCCTCACCTGGAACGGCCGAGAACTCGACCGCCATTTCCTGATGGATCTGGAGTGGCCGGTCTGGGACTCCGTCGCGGCCGAGGTGCGGACAGCGATCACCGACTCGGTGATCGACGCGGCGGTGCGGCGGGTCCCGCCTGAACACTTTGCCCAGCGCGGCCCGGAGCTGATCCAGGCGCTGAAGCATCGGCGGGACAATCTCCCCAGGGTGGCGCGGCGCTTCTACCGCATGCTTGCCGATCAGGCGGAGGTGTACGGCACCGACGCGGACGAGACCGCCACCCTCGATGCGATCGACGACCGCACCGTTGAACTGGCGCTCTATCGAGGCGCAGGCGCGCCTGCTGCGCCTGAACCCTATCTCCGCCGGCGATTCCACCGGGATGAGACGCGGGAACTGCGGCTCTTTCTCCGGGGCGGCAACGATTCGATCGTCACCCGCGGCCGGCTGGGCGGGATCCTGGTGCGGGTGATCGGCGGCGACGGACAGGATCGGCTCATCGATTCTTCCCGCACCGGCCGGGTGCGGATGTACGATGCCGATGCCGGCACGCTGGTGAGCAGCGGCGTGCACCTCGACCATCGTCCCTACACGCCGCCACCCAAACGCTCCCCGACGGAGATCCCGGTGCGCGACTGGGGGCACCGCTGGACGCCGAGCGCCACGCTGTCCGGGGGACCGGATGTCGGGGTGTTCTTCGGCATGGGGCGGACCCTCACCGTCTACGGCTTCCGCAAACTCCCCTTTGCCAGCCGGCACCGCTTCCGGGCGGGAATCGCCACCGGTCCATGGACCTACCGCGCCGACTACCTCGGCCAGTTCCGCGGGGAGAACTCCCGGGCCTACCGCGAGATCCTGATCCGCGCCTCCGGCATCGAGGTGCTCCGGTTTCACGGCTTCGGCAACGAGCAGCCGGCCACCGGGTCGGGCGCCTTCTACCGCGCGACCCAGAAGGAATACGCCATCGATCTGTCGGCGGTGCTGCCGCTCGGGCGCCATGGGGAACTCGCCGCCGGTCCGACCGCGCGCTTCGTCTCCACCGATCAGCGGGCCAATCGGCTGCTCTCGACGCTCCGCCCCTACGGCGATGGCGACTTCGGCGAGGTGGGCGCCCGGCTCTCGCTGACACTCGACAGCCGCAGCCGGCCGACCTGGTCGACACCGGGGGTGCGGCTGACCGTGGCCGGCAGCGCCTACCCGGGCTGGTGGGATGTGCGCAGCGCCTACGGGGAAGTGCACGGCGAGGCCACCACCTACCTGAGCGTCAGGGCGCCACTGGATCCGACGCTGGTACTCCGGTTAGGCGGCAAGAAGCTCTGGGGACCGTATCCCTACTTCGATGCCGCGTTCATCGGCGGTTACGGCACCGTGCGGCTGGGTCGGGAGAACCGCTACGCCGGGGACGCGTCGGCCTTTGCCAACTCCGAAATGCGGCTGTCGTTCGGTCGGCCGTTCGAGGGGGCGCCGGGAGAATTCGGCATCTTCGGCCTGGCGGACGCGGGTCGGGTATTCCTTGCGGGGGAGAGCTCGCGCAAGTGGCACGGTGCCGCGGGCGGCGGGGTGTGGTTCTCCATTCTCGACCGGGCCAACACCGTGAACCTCGCGGTGGCCAGGAGCGAGGAGCGGACGGCGTTCTACTTCCAGGCCAGCTTCGGCTTCTGAGGCTGTGACCGCGACCGGGAGAGACCGCCGGGCCGTCATGGCGGCGACCGCCGCCAGCGCCGCGATGGTCGCCTTTCAGCTCGCCGGCAAGGCGACCCGGGATGCGCTGTACCTCTCCACGTTCGAGATCGGCACCCTCCCCAGGATGGTCATCGCAGCGGCCACCGTCTCCGCGCTGGTCTCCTTCGGGCTGTCGCGGCTGCTGGCACGGGTCGGCCCCGGGCGACTGGTCCCCCAGCTCTTTGGGCTGAGCGCCCTGCTCCTGCTCCTCGAATGGAGCGTCGCCGACGCCGCGAGGCCGGCGGTGGCGGTGGTGTTCTTTCTCCATTTCAACACCCTCGGTGCCCTGCTGGTCTCCGGCTTCTGGGCGATGATCTCGGAGCGATTCGACTCGCGGGCGGCGCGCGGCACCGTCGGGCGCATCACCGCCGGCGCGTCGGTGGGCGGCCTCATCGGCGGCATCCTTGGACAGGTGGGGGCATCGTTCCCGCTCACGGCGATGCTCCCGCTCCTCGCCGCATTGCACTTCCTGTCCGCGGCCCTGGTGCTCGGCGTCCGGCCGGCGGCCCCGATCCTCGCGGCTCAGCAGCCCGGCGAGGCAGACTCCGGGACGGCGCCTTCGCCGCTCGGGATCTTCCGGGCGTCGCCCTATCTCCGGGGACTGATCCTCCTGGTCGTCCTCACGGCGATGGCGGAGGGCATGCTGGATTGGGTGTTCAAGGTGCAGGCCACGGCATCCGCACCGAGCGGGGAGCAGCTGCTGCGCCTGTTCTCCTGGTTCTACTCCGCCATGGCGCTGCTCAACATCGCGGTGCAGACCACGATGCTTCGGGGCGCGCTGGCCCGACTGGGCATCGCCTGGAGCGCGGCCCTCCTGCCTGCCGGCGTGTCGATCGGGGCCCTGGGCGGGCTCCTCTTCCCCGGTCTCCTGCCGCTGGCCCTGGCGCGGGGGGCCGAGTCCGTGCTGCGCAATTCATTCTTCCGGGGGGCGTACGAACTGCTCTTCACCCCGGTGCCCCTGCGGGAAAAGCGCGCGACCAAGCTGCTGGTGGACGTCGGGGCCACCCGCCTCGGCGACGTGGCCGGCAACGCCCTCATCCAGGTGACACTCCTGCTGGCCTCAGCAGCGGCCGGCCGGCTCCTGTTAGGCGCCACGATCGTGGTTGCCTTCGCGGCGCTGGCCGTCGCCCGCCGGCTGCAGCGCGGATACGTGGAAGCGCTGGCCCGGAATCTCGAGCTGCGGGCCGATCAGGTGCCCGGTGCGAGTGCCGACGACGCGGCCGCGCTGCTGCAGACCGTTGGGGGCTTCGATCTCAGCCAGCTCCGCGTCATGAGCCGGCGCTCGGGCCCGGCGCCCAAGAGCCCCGAAGCCCCGCCCGGCCTGGGCGAGGAAGTTGACCCTGAGCTCGCGCGCCTGCGGGCGCTGGGATCAGCGGAAGCACGGGTTGTGAGGCACGCGCTCATGGATGGTGCCCTGACCTCGCCATTGATGGAGCAGGCGATTGGCCTCCTGGCCTGGGACGAAGTGGCGCCGACCGCCGTCGAGGCGCTCCAGGCCGTCGCGCGCAGTGAGACCGGGGCACTGGTGCGGGCGTTGCTGGATCCCGACGAGGACTTTGCCGTCCGGCGCCGCCTGGTGCGGGTGCTCGCCGAGTGTCCCACTGCCGAGGCCTTCGAGGGGCTGCTCCGGTCACTCGACGACCGGCGATTCGAGGTACGCTACCGCGCGGGGCGGGCCATGCACCGGGTGCTGAGCCAGCGGCCCGATCTCGTGGTGGACCACAAGCGAGTCCTGGCCGCGGTGCTCAACGAAGTCGCGGTGGAGCAGGGGCTGTGGGAAGGCCGGCAGCTCATCGACGCGGCGGATGACGGGTGGGCCCCGCTGGGCGCGGAGCTGCTCCGCGAGCGGGCGAACCGGAGCCTCGAACATGTGTTCACGCTGCTGGCGCTCATCCTCCCGCGGGAGCCGCTTCGACTGGCGTATCACGGCCTGCACACCGAGGACCGGTTTCTGCGGGGCACCGCGCTCGAGTATCTGGAGAGTGTGCTGCCCGAGCGGGTGCGGGAGGGGCTGTGGCGCTTTCTGGAACCGGGGGAGGAGCGCCCGCGCAGCAGTGGGCGTGCCCCCGATGAGCTGCTGGAGAATCTGATCGCGTCGCGGGAGTCGATCGTGCTGGCGCTCGCGGTGGTACGGCGGAAGTCGGAAGGCCAGCCCGCGGCCGATTAGGTCGTGCCGGCCGAGGCGGCCGGATAGCCGTTGTTGGCTCGCTGGTTCTCCCGGGGTGCCTGCATGGCTGGCGGCGTCCCGGGCGGAAGATGCGCCTCCCACCAGTGGGCCGCCTCTGCTTCGAACCAGCGCCCGGCGAAGGGTACCGTCTCGAGCCTCGCGGCCAGCTCCTCTGACGTCTGGGGCCTCGAAGCCGGGTCCTTGGCGAGGCAGTCGAGCACGATCCGGTCGAGTGCGTCGGGCACCGGCAGCTCGCTCGCGGAACTGGGCGGCACGGGCTCACGCTGCACGTGCGCGACGATCGCCGCCGTGAGTGTGGTGGCCTCGTAGACCACGCGCCCCGTGAGCAGCCAGAATGCCACGCAACCCAGGGCATAGATATCGGAGCGCCCGTCGACCTCGGACTGCCCCATCACAATTTCAGGTGCCATGTAGTGGGGCGTGCCGGCCACCGCGTTGGCGCCGGTCAGGGTGGTCGCCGTCGCGGTTTCCGAGGCGACCCTCTGCTTCGCGAGGCCGAAGTCCAGCACCTTCACCACGTCGTGCTCGAGCCCGCGCCGGCAGAGGTAGATGTTGGCCGGCTTGATGTCGCGGTGCACCACGCCGCGCCGATGCGCCTCGGCGAGCGAGTCGCACACCTGCCGCAGGATGTGCACAGCCCGTTCCGCCGGCAACGGACCGAATCGGTGCACCAGCGCCTCCAGGTCGATGCCATCCAGCAGTTCCATCACGTAGAACAGCATGCCATCCTCTGTCGTGCCAAAGTCGTACAGCGCGATGGTATGCGGCGACTGGAGGCTGGCGATGATCTGCGCCTCGCGCTCGAAGCGCGCGACCGCAATCGTGGCGAGTGCCACATTGCTGGTGAGCGCGTCCCGGCGGATGAGCTTGATGGCCGCCGGGCGTGCCAGCCGTCGATGCGACGCCCGCCAGACTTCACCCATGCCGCCGCGCCCGAGGAGGGCCTCGAGATGATAGCTGCCGAGGTCGTGCGCGCGACGCACCTCGACCCCTAGCTGGTGGACCACGCGCGTCGCGACATACGCCAATGCCGTGCATGCTGCGTACGGAAGCACGAAGATGGGAAGGAACTTCTGCAGGCCGAGTGCCGGTGCCGCCCCCATGCGCACCTGCATGAGATAGAGGAGCGGCACGGCCGAGGCCGAGGCGATGAGGGCCACCAGTGCCTCACGCGGAGGCGCCGGGACGAGCACGGTGAACAGCAGCATCCAGGGGGCCACGTACGTCAAGCCGATGCGATCCAGATCGAAATCGGCCGGGGCCAGTCCGCGGAACGCCTCGAAGTGCGTGGCGCCGGTAATGGCGAAGCTGACCACGACTTCGTAGACGAGCCCCAGCCGCAGCAGACTCGAGGGGGCGAGCCACCGGCTGCGCAGCAGGGCGAACAGGGCCAGCGAAGCCCCGAGCGTCGCCACCGGCGGCCCCCATTGGTACAGCGATTCGAATTCGCGGGCGACCGTCCCCGAGATGGCGATCGTGGACAACCACACCACCAGGGTGGCGCCGAACGCGACGATGGAGACAGTCTCGAGTCGGCGCGTCGCCTGCACCATCAGGTGGCCTGCCACCTGCTCGCCGGAGCTCACCGATCCGGGAGATGGCCGGTCCGGCATCACCCTGCCAGGCCAGGCAGCGCCTGTGGGCGGGCTCATTCAGGAGGCGACCAGCAGCGGTAGGGGTAGTAGTCGAACTCCAACGGCTCCTTCAGACGGCCCTCCAGGGCAATCATGTCGGCCCGACCCTCGGGCACCCCGCTTTGCCCACTCCCGTCGGGGTTGATCGTGGCGGTCACCGTCTTGGAAATCAGCTTCTTGGCCTTGGTCCGCATCACCTGCCGTCCGTCGGTCGAGATGCTGAACCGAGCGAACACGGCATTCCCCTCGCCGATGATCTTGAAGATGGCGCCGAGTACACCGGTGAGCGGCCGGCCCGAGATGCCTTCGATATCGTCGAGCACGGTCATATCGCTGAACACCAGGAACCGGAAGGTGATCACCTGGTGATTGGTCGCTTTCAGCTTGGGGACCGAAAGCGTATCCTCCATCGAGAACTTGCGGACCCTGTCAGGCCGATCGGCCCACGCGAGTCTCACGTTCGCGGCGATCGCGGGTGCCGGTCCGGCCTTGATCTTCCTGACAATGCCGTCCGGAGGTCCGTAGGTCACTTCAATGCCCTGGTGGAACTCGTAGGCCAGGCGCCGGCCGATGGGAGCCTTGTCTCCCTCCTCCTCGCCGAGGCCGGCCGTATGCAGGAACTCCCACCAGAGGATGTCGTAGGGGATGACCAGCGTGCCGCCATCGGGCCGATCCGCGAGTGCACGCTCGATCAGGCGCTGGAAGACGGCGGACTGGAACCGTACCGAATTGGTCGTGGCGAGGAGCGAGTAGGCGCCGCCGGGAGCGAGGAGTGCTTCGTGCATTGCCTCGCCGAGCGCCTGGCTGGTGATCGTGTCGGCCGGGCAGGATTGGGCGGCGATCACCTCGGGATGGGTACCAAGCAGGGTGATGCCCGCGATCATGGGCAGCAGAAGATGGGGCAAGTGCACCCGCAAGCACTGTCCCTTCTCACCCCCCATCATGGGGCATACCAACATGCCGTGAGCCATTGGCGTTGGTTCATTTTCTCCCTGCAACACCGGCCGGATTACAGTCTACCGGCCGCCCATCACCTCGCAGGTCTCATCTGGCTGATTGGAAGCTACGGGGATACGGCAATCTGTGCTTGGCTGCACCAGCCGCGGCATTCTCCCCAGGTTCGGAGCCGCGATGAATCGCGGCTCCCACACTTATCCTCAAGTACTAAGCACTCGGAACTCGGAACTTCTCTCTACGGATAACAGATCCCCGCGTTCGCTGGATCCTGGCTCGACGAAGCGACCGGCGCGACACCCAGGGAACCAAGCGGAGTGTTCAGCAGGAGACCGTCGTGCCATTGGAACCCGCTCTTATAGGCGCAGAGGCGTGCCGGGTCCGGCGACACCTGGGTGACCGCCACCTGGATCAGACCCGAAAGATGCAGGGTGCAGGCGTCGTGCATTCCCGGGTCGTTGCAGTCGATCGCGAGATAGGCAGCTGGCCCAGCGGAGATCTGGGGACTGCCCACTGCCACCCAGGTGTCGCTGTAGCGGATGTATGCCTGCCACTCGTAAGGCTGCTCGCCGGCGATGGAGTAGCCCGCCGGAGAAGTGGGATTCACCGAGGCATTGAACTTCGCCGGCTCGAGCGCCTGTCCCCCGCCGCCCCCGCCGCCACCACCGTTTCCTCCCCCGCTGCCGAGGGAGTCGGTGTTGGAGCAGGCAAGCAGAAGAAACGCCGCGGGCAACGGGCCACGTAACCAGGAACGCCGGACCATGGCCACCTCCAGTCCAGGGCACGGTCCCTCACAACGATGAAGCCAGTTACCATGGGCCGCAAGTCGTCGCTCCCGAAACAAACACTGAGCACTAGACACTCGGAACTCGGCATCCCTTCCCGCGCTTCCCGAACGCAATACCTTATCCCCAGCGATCCCATCCCGATTTCCACCAGCCGAGGACCGTCTGTGATCAACCGCCGAAGCGCGACCCTCAACGTGCTGCCATTCATCGTTCTGCTGAATACGCCCGCGTCGCTCCCGGCCCAGACCCCGGCCCGTCAATTCGCGATCTCAATTCCAGCGTCGGTCCGCGCGGAACCGATCACCGGCAGGGTCTTCGTCTTCATCAGTCACGACTCAGCCCCGGAGCCACGGCTCTACGGCCATCCCTTCGGCCGCGGCACACCGCTCTTCGGGATCGATGTCAGCGCGCTCAAGCCGGGTGAGGCGGTCGTCATCGGTGACACCGTGCTCGGCTTTCCGTTCACGAGCCTCAAGGACGTCCCCGCCGGTGACTACTACGTCCAGGCACTGGTGAACCTCTACACCGAGGTCCATCGCGCCGATGGCCACACCCTCTGGGTCCACTGGGATCAATGGGAGGGGCAGCAGGCGACCACCTCGCCCGGGAACCTCTATTCCACGGTCACGAAGGTCCATCTCGATCCTGCGACCGGGTACGACATCCCGCTTTCACTCACCAGCGTCATTCCCCCCATCCAGCCGCCGCCTGACACGAAGTGGGTGAAGCACATCCGGATCCAGAGCGATCTGCTCACCCACTTCTGGGGCCGCCCCGTCTTCCTCGGCGCCGTCGTCCTGCTGCCGCGGGGCTACGATACCCAGCCGGCGGTGCGCTACCCGGTCATCTACGAGCAGGGGCACTTCGGTCTCGAACCCCCCATGGGCTTCACCGAGGACACCACGCCATGGCCCCAGCAGATCCGCGACGTCCTGAAGGGGTACAATCTCGAGACCGGTCCGGAGGTGTATCACGCCTGGACCGGCCCGGACCTCCCGCGCTTCATCGCGGTCACCTTTCAGCACCCCACTCCCTTCTTCGACGACTCCTACGCCGTCAACTCGGCCAACAACGGTCCCTACGGCGACGCGGTCATGACCGAGCTGATCCCCTACCTCGAGTCGCACTTCCGCACGATCGCGAAGCCCTATGCCCGG
>DAINRP010000121.1:0-9223 GCA_036741755.1 Gemmatimonadales bacterium | reverse complement strand
TGCCGGTGTAGTAGAGGATGCGCTCGGTCGTAGTCGTCTTCCCGGCATCGATGTGAGCCATGATGCCGATGTTACGGTACCGATCGAGTGGAGTTACGCGCGCCATGCTCTCTAATTTCTCGTCATAGGTGCCGCCAAGGCATGCCTCGGCGGGACAAGCCGTCTACCAGCGAAAAAGCGGGGCGACCGACCCGGGAAATCCCGGTGGTATCGCTCCGCGCACGTCAGGACTTTCGCCCCAACGAGGACCAGTTGGTCCCACGCGTTGTCGTCAGAAGGCCGGAGGTGGCTGGCGGGGCTCCGCAGACCTGGAGCCGGCCGTCACACGACCCGATGTCTCTTGGATCAGTGCCGTCATGCGGGCCGGTAATTTCGACCGCAGACGGAACCCGATTTACCAAAGCCCGGAGAAGATAACCCCAAGACCTTCAATGTCAACGGGTCCCGGACGGCACCTCTCACCTCTGGCGCTCGCACGCCCTGCGTACCGACTGCGCAGCGGCGATTCCCGGAAAACGAAAGGGGCGGACCCGAAGATCCGCCCCAGCTCTGCCCGTTTCCCCGCCCGAACCTACCAGCGATAGTGGGCGAAGGCGCGGTTCGCCTCGGCCATCCGGTGGGTGTCTTCCTTCTTCTTGAGGGCGTTGCCCTCCCCCTTGGACGCGAGAATCAGCTCCGCGGCCAGCCGCTCCTGCATGGTCTTCTCGGATCGGCTGCGGGCGAAGTCGATCACCCAGCGCATGGCCAGCGCGGCCCGGCGCTCCGGGCGGACTTCCACCGGCACCTGGAGGGAGGCACCACCCACGCGGCGGCTCTTCACCTCGAGGGCGGGCTTCACGTTGTTGATCGCCTGCTTGAAGACGGTCACGCCCGGCTGGCCGGTCCGCTCTTCAATCAGATCCATCGCGGAGTAGAAGATCCGCTCGGCGTTACTCTTCTTCCCCTCGTACATGAGGGAATTGATGAACTTGGACACCGTCTGGCTATCGTACCGCGGATCGGCGGGAACCGGCCGACGAACGGCCTTGTTGCGGCGGCTCACTTCTTACCTCCCTTGGCGCCTGCTCCGCCAGCGGCCGCCTTGGGACGCTTGGCGCCGTACTTGGACCGGCTGCGCCGACGGTCGTTGACACCAGCCGCGTCGAGGGCGCCACGCACGATGTGGTAGCGCACACCCGGAAGGTCCTTCACACGACCGCCGCGCACGAGCACGATCGAGTGCTCCTGCAGGTTGTGACCTTCGCCGGGAATGTAGGCGATGATCTCGAACCCGTTCGTCAGCCGGACCTTGGCGACCTTGCGGAGGGCCGAGTTCGGCTTCTTGGGTGTGGTGGTGTAGACGCGGGTGCAGACGCCGCGGCGGAAGGGATTCTCCCGGAGCGCAGGCGACTTGTCCTTGTAGACCGGTGCCTTGCGGCCCCGGCGCACGAGCTGGTTGATCGTCGGCATAATCCTGCTTGGAAACGGAACCTGTCCCCGGCTATTCCGGGAAAGACTGGCAAAAGTAGCCGGTGGAAAGGGTTGGGTCAAGGCAGCGGGGCCCGGCGACGCATCGCCACCCCTGCCGCGCCGCGTCCCTGGAAAGCCCAGGAACAGCCCCGGGTCACGGCATCAGGGGCCGGTCCTCGCAGAGAGGATGTAGCGGCCGGTGTGGGGTCCCGTACCGAAGAAGTCCCCGGGCGTCACCCGCAGATAGTACGTCCCACCGGTCGGGAGCGACGCCGTGATGCGGGCACAGTAGTCATTGCTCGCCGGATTGTTGTCCAGGATCGTCGCGGCGTCCTGCTGATTCTGATCGAGCAGCTGCAGCGAGGTGTTCACATCGAGCGCAAAGGAGCAGAAATTCCCGAACCACCCGCTGGTCTCGAAGGTGTAGGTACCAGCTGCAGGGATCTCGATCCGGTAGTAATCGACCACATCCGGGCCGAGGAGATCGCCCTGCACCACCCCGCCCACCATCAGGAGGCTGGCCCCGGCAGGGAGATCGTTGGGCTCCTGCTCGACCGGGTATCCGATCGTGAAGGCAGCGAACCCGCCCGCCGTGCTCGACACCGTCACGGACGTTGGCGAGGAGATGCCGCCGAAGGCGCCGAAGCGGCGATTGGGCAGGCCAATCTGCCCGTCCGCCGACTCATCCTCGCCGGCGACCACGTAGTAGGTTCCGTCAGGCAGTCCGCTCAGCGTGTACGATCCTCCCGGGGCCGCAACCTCGGCGACGGTGGCGCCCGTCCCGGCATCGACCGCCCGCACCCGGATCGACCGCGAGAGCGTGAGACTCTGGCTCAGCGCTGCCCGGGCGTTCACGATGCCCGGCCCGATCTGCAGCGCCGGTGCAATCGGCGTTGAATACCTGATGAGCCGGTCCCTGAGTTGTGTCGGCGTCAGAGACTGGTCCTGGGAGAGCAGCAGCGCCGCGACCCCCGCGACATGCGGCGCGGCCATGGAAGTGCCGAAATAGCGGGCGTTGCCCGGGACACAGGGGGCGGGGAACACCGTGAAGTCGCAGACCGTGGAGAAGATGCCGTAGGTGCCGTCGGGCGCATTGGTCTCGCCGCCGGGCGCCGCGATATCGACCCAGCTGCCGAAGTTGGAGAAGCTGGAGCGGTCGCCGGTCGGTCCGACGGCGCCCACGGCCAGCACCTCGTCGTAGAAGCCGGGGCAGGAAGCCACCGAACTGGCGCTGTTCCCGGCCGAGGCCACGACCAGCACGCCACCGTTAGGGCGGGAGGGATCGGTCACGGCTATGATGGCATCGTGGAGCGGATCCACCGCGCCCGGACAGCCGCCACCGAGGCTCATGTTGATGATCCGTGCGGGCGCCGCCGGAGGGGCGATCACGCCGCCGTTCCCATCGGAGGCGGGGAGACCGCTGGCGTAAAGAACGCCTTGCGCGATATCGAAATAGCTCCCGCCGTCGATCCCTAGGACACGCACCGGGCGGATACTGACCGTCCAGTTCACGCCCGTCACACCCACGCCGTCGTTGCCGAGGGCGCCGATGGTCCCGGCGACGTGCAGACCGTGTGCGCCCAACTGGCTCCGCGCGCCCACGCAGCCGCCCGCGCCAGGGTCGCGGTCGTCCGGAATGGTCGGGTCCGGATCATACCCACCTCCATCGGCCGCGTTGTCGATCGATCCGCCACCCTGGGACGAACAGAGCGGGACGGTGCTGGTCGAGACGAAGTCGTAGCCATCGTTGCGGAGATTGCCGCCGCCAGTGAGCGCCGAGCCGCCCGCGATGCCGATGGCCGGGTGATCGAAGCGGATGCCGTTGTCGAGCACCGCGACGATGACATTGGCGGAGCCGGTCGTCGTATTCCAGGCGGCAGGAAGTCCCACCATGTCGTAGTGCCAGGACTGATTCGCGAAGTTCGGATCGTTCGGGATCGTCCCCGGATGCACCGGGCCGCCGTCAGCCCGCAGCCGGGCATTGTAGGAGACGGCATCGACTGCCGGATCCCGGGCGAGCACTCGGGCAATCGAGTCGGCCGCCCGGGCCGAGGGAAATCGGAGCCGCGCGGTGCGAATCACCGGGGAAACCCCGGCGAGACGAGCACCTCCCGAAACCGCGTACGGCTGGAGGTGTGCCTGCATCAGGCCACCGACGGCCTGCGCCGCGCTCACCGAAGCGAGAACCCGCGGCCCACCCTGGGCGGCGAGCGCGGCCGTCTTGAAGCGGACCAGCAGCTCGGTCGGGATGTAGTCGGTCACCGGGTGCCCTGCGGCGAGACCCCTGACAGCCGACTCGGCTGAGCGCGCGCTCGACCAGCCAGCGGCACGGAGTGCGGTTGCGGCTCGAAGGGCGGTGAGCTGGGTATCTACCAGCGAGACGGTGCCGACGATCGCCGAAGGGGGCGGGACGATCGCGGTCGCGTTCAGCGTGATGCTGGCGGGCGACAGCGCGGCGTTGTCCGCGGTGAGAGTCTGAACACCGGACCCCGAACCGAGCGTCCAGCTGATCGTTGCGATACCATTGGCCCCGGTGACGGTAGATCCCTGCGAAACGGTGCCGCCACCGGCTATGACGGTCCAGCTGATCGGCACATTGGCGATGTCCTGCCCGCCACCCGCACGGACCCGGACGCCGAGCGGCGCACCGAGTGCCTGACCGGCGAGACCGAGTTGGGCATTACCTGAGGCGATGGCGAGGGTGGCGCCCGCAGGCATGGTCGCGTTCGCCGTCGCGGCCACGCTCGCTCCGCCGATCTGTGCCTGGAGCGTATGCACCGCCCCGATCTGGTAGCCCAGTATCCAGAGAGTCGTTGCCTGACCCTGTGCGTTGGTGGTGGCACTCGTCCCAGTCAGGGATCCCGCGCCCGCCGTAACAGCCCAGGTCACGCCCTGCCCGACCGCCGGATTGTTGAAGGCGTCCCTGAACTCCACGATGACTGGGATGGCAAGGGGCTGGCCGGCGACCGCCGTTTGCCCTCCCCCCTGCAACAGGACGGCGGTCGAGGGCTGCGCGGCCTGCACCGTTGCCGCGAAGTTCACGGGCGACCCAGTCAATCCGCTCACACTCGCCGTCGCACTGCTCGGCACGCCGGCGAGGGTGCCGAGGGTCCAGGTCGCCGTGGCCTGGCCGCGGGTGTTAGTGACACCACTGACGGGCTGAATGGAACCGCCCCCTGCGGTGACCGAAAAGGCGACGGCGACATTCGGTACCGGGTCGCCCTCCCTGTCGTTCACCTGGACGATTAGAGGCTGCTGCAAGGCGAGGCCGGCCGGCCCGACCTGGTTATCGCCAGAAACGGCGAGCATCGTGGCCGGGGTGCGATTGGGGTCGCTGCCACCGCACGCGGCGAGAAGCAGGCCGGCGGCGAGCAGGCCCGTGAGAGAGTAGCTACGCATGCCCTGAATCTGGGGCCGCTACCGAGAGGCCACCAGAGGCGCACCACCCCCTCTGGCTCGGACGTTCCGGGATGGAGATATTCCGGGCCTGTTCCCCATCACCGGAGACATCATGCGCTGGAGCGACCGAGGGCAGAGCAGCAACGTGGAAGATCAGCGGGGCTCGGGAGGTGGTGGTCGGTTCAGCGGCGGCGGGGCGCGCCTCGGACTGGGAGGCATGCTGGTGCTGCTGGTACTGAGCCTCATCTTCAAGCGCGACTTCTTTTCTCTTGTCGGCGCGGGTGGCGGGGGCGGGAGTGGCCAGGTGGCCCCAGGGCCGGTACAGACGAGCCCGGAGGAAGAGAAGCTGGCCCATTTTGTCGGCTTCGTCCTCGACACCACCCAGGCCTTCTGGGCGCAGGAGCTCCCCACCCTCGGCGCGCAGTACGAGCCAGCGCACCTGGTGCTGTTCCGGGATGGGATTCAATCGGCCTGCGGCGTGGCGGAGACCTCCTCCGGCCCCTTCTACTGCCCCGGCGATCAAAAGGTGTACATCGACCTCGGTTTCTACGACGAGCTTACCAGGAAGTTCGGTGCCCCGGGCGACTTCGCCCAGGCGTACGTCATCGCCCATGAGCTGGGTCATCATGTACAGAACCTGCTCGGCCTCGAGCAGCAGATGCGACGTCTGCAGCAGCGGTCGCCGGAGCGGGCGAACGATCTGTCGGTGCGCTTCGAGCTGCAGGCCGACTGCTTCGCGGGAGTGTGGGGCCACGGAGCGGAACAGGAGGGCATTCTCGAGGCGGGTGATGTCGAAGAAGGACTGCGTGCCGCCGCATCGGTTGGCGATGACCGGATCCAGAAGATGACGCAGGGCTACGTGAATCCGGACGGCTTCACCCACGGAACGGCGGCACAGCGGCAGCGGTGGTTCAACGCCGGCTTCACCAGCGGCGATCCGAAGCGCTGCGACACGTTCGCGGCGGGCAGCCCGTAGCGCCAGAGTCGCTCACCCGAGGGGAACAAGGCGATGCGGGGCGGATCCTCTCGGATCCGCCCCGCATCTGTTTGCCCCGCCCCTGCCAGCGGGCCGCCGCGAAGGGTCGCCCTACTCCTCGTCGTCGGCCAGGATCGCCACCGGGATGGGCGCCACCGCCACTTCGGCGGGGACCTCGCTCGGAGGTGGCGGCTCGAAGCCCGCCGGCGGTTCGATCTCGATCTCGGCGTACCGGTAGATGCCCGAGCCGGCCGGGATGAGGTGGCCGATGATGATGTTCTCCTTGAGGCCGAGGAGATCGTCCTTGGCGCCACGGATCGCGGCATCGGTCAGCACCCGCGTGGTCTCCTGGAAGGACGCGGCCGAGATGAACGACTGGGTCGTCAGGGAGGCCTTGGTGATGCCGAGCAGCACCGGCTCGGACTGCGCCGGCTCGCCCTTCAGCCGCTTGATGACCCGGTCGTTCTCCTCCCGGAACGTGACCTTGTCCACGGTCTCGCCCTCAAGGAAGTCGGAATCGCCCGGATCGGTGACACGCACCTTCTGCAGCATCTGGCGGACGATGGTGCCGATGTGCTTGTCGCTGATCCGCACGCCCTGCAGGCGGTAGACCTCCTGCACCTCGTTGAGGAGGTATTCCTGCACCGCGCGGGGGCCCTTGATCCGCAGGATGTCGTGCGGATTCACGGGGCCTTCGGTCAGGCGGTCACCGGCGCGCACCCGGTCACCCTCGTGCACCCGAAGGTGCTTGCCCGCACCGACTTCATAGAGCTGCGGCGGCTCCGGCTCGCCCTTCCGGCCGGGTTCGGTGACCGGATAGACGTAGATCTCGCGCTTGCCGCGCTTGATCTCGCCGAACTTCACCACGCCATCGATCTCGGAGATCGTGGACGGATCCTTCGGGCGACGGGCCTCGAAGAGTTCCGCCACGCGCGGCAGACCGCCGGTGATGTCGCGGGTCTTGTACGCCGTCCGCGGCATCTTGGTGACCGTCACGCCCTTCAGGATCTTGACCGGCGGGGAGAGGTAGACCGTCTTGTCCTTGCTCTCCTTCTTGCTCTTGCCCGGCCAGGCGACGTTGATCGGATATTCGTCGACCTTGAACTTGCTCGACCAGGGGTTCCCCTCGTCGGGCAGGTCCATGCCGCGGGTGATCTGGTCAGTGTCGCTGCCCAGGATGATGCGCGAGCCTTCCGCCAGGATGTACTCCTGCGGATCCTTCCGGTTCGGTGCGTACACCAGCACCGAGGGATGGAGTTCGCGGTCGGCATCGGCCATGACGACGATGGAACGCAGGCCGGTCGACTCGTCCAGTTCCTCGCGCAGGGTCGAGCCCGGCACGAGGTCCTTCCAGCGCAGCTCGCCATCGAGCTTGATGATGCTCGGGTCGTTGTACGGGTCCCAGGTATAGAGGATCGACATCTTCCCCTGCACCTCGTCGCCCTCCTTCACGTGAATGATCGCGCCCTCGGGGACCGGATAGCGGTTGAGCACCCGCTTCGGGTCCTTGGCATCGACCACGAGGATGCCTTCCTTGTTCTCCTCGTCGGCGCTCTCGTCCTCGCGGGTGAGCGCGATGCGCACATTCGCCTTGGTGCCATCTTCGTATTCCACGGGCACGTCGGCGTACTCCAGGCCCTCGGTGTACTTCACCAAACCGCTCGCGCGGGCCCGACGCTCCGCTTCCTCGGCGATGCGCGACGAGGCGCCGCCGATGTGGAAGGTCCGCAGCGTCAGCTGGGTGCCCGGCTCGCCGATCGACTGTGCAGCCAGGATGCCGATAGCCTCGCCCATGTCCACCATGTCCATCGTGGCGAGGTTGCGGCCGTAGCACATCCGGCAGCAGCCACGCTTGGACTCGCAGGTCAGCACCGAGCGGATTTTGACCTTCTCGATGCCGGCCTCGTCGATCATGATCGACACTTCCTCGTCGATCAGCTCGCCGGCGCGCACCAGCACCTTCTGGTCGCCGTCCTCATCGAGCTCGTGCGGATCGTACACGTCCTCGGACGCGACGATGCCCAGAATCCGCTCCTTCAGCGGCTCGATGATGTCCTCGCCCTCCTTCAGCGCCGAGATCTCGAGGCCCTGAATGGTGCCACAATCCTCCTCGGTGATCGTGACGTCCTGGGCCACGTCCACGAGGCGGCGGGTCAGGTAGCCGGCGTCGGCCGTCTTCAGCGCCGTGTCGGCCAGACCCTTCCGGGCGCCGTGCGTCGAGATGAAGTACTCGAGACCGGTGAGCCCTTCGCGGAAGTTCGACTTGATCGGGCTCTCGATGATTTCGCCGATGCCGCCGGTCAGCTTCTTCTGCGGCTTCGCCATCAGGCCGCGCATGCCGGCGAGCTGCCGGATCTGGTCGCGCGAACCGCGCGAGCCGGAATCGAACATCATGTAGACCGGGTTGAACCCGCCGCGGCTGGCGGCCATGTGCTTCACCATCGCCTCGGCCACATCGTTGTTCGCGTGAGTCCAGGCGTCGATCACCTTGTTGTAGCGCTCGCCGAAGGTGATCTGGCCGGTGTTGTAGGCGCGCTGGAAGCGCTGCACCCGCTTGTCGGCCTCTTCGAGCAGCGTGACCTTTTCCTTCGGGATCTCGAGATCCTCGACCCCGATGGAAATGCCGCCCTGCGTCGCGTAGCGGAAGCCGAACTCCTTCAGCCGGTCGAGGAACACCACGGTGTCGGCGAGCCCCGCCTCGCGGTAGCTCAGCAGCACCAGCTCCGAGAGAGCCTTCTTCCGCATGAGGGTATTGCGGAAACCGTGGTTGACGACCACTTGCCGCGGGAGGATGCTGTTGAACAGCACCCGGCCCGCGGTGGTCTTCACCCAGCGCGGCTTGTTCTCCAGCGCCTCACGCGGCGGCTGGTACCAGAAGTAGATGGCCGAGTGGAACTTGATCGCCTTGTGCAGCAGGGCCATCTCGATTTCCGCGAGCGACCCGTAGTGCTTGGCCTTGTCCCACGCCGGCGTCGGCTTGCCGTCCTTCGGCTTGCCATCCTCCGGCTCCGCCGAACCCGCCGGCAGCTTGGTGAGGAAGTAGCTCCCGAGCACCATGTCCTGCGACGGTTCCGCTACAGGGCGGCCGTCGGACGGCTTGAGGATGTTGTTCGACGAGATCATCAGCATCCGTGCCTCGATCTGCGCCTCGAACGACAGCGGCACGTGCACCGCCATCTGGTCGCCGTCGAAGTCCGCGTTGAACGCGGCACAGACCAGCGGATGGATGCGGATCGCCTTGCCCTCGACCAGCACCGGTTCGAACGCTTGGATACCCAGACGGTGCAGGGTCGGGGCACGGTTAAGCAGCACCGGGTGATCCTGGATGATTTCTTCCAGGATCTCGTAGACCTCCGGGCTCTCCTTCTCGACGATCTTCTTGGCCCGCTTGACCGTCTC
>DAINRP010000120.1:0-9235 GCA_036741755.1 Gemmatimonadales bacterium | reverse complement strand
TTGCACCGAGTCCGGAGCCGTGGGTGAGCGCATTGAGCAGCTCTTCCCGGCTAGACTGGGGGCGGTGAGTCGTCATGGATGCAAGATAACAGGCCTGCCCCTGCAGGCGCCGCCGGCGAGGGCTCATGCAGGCGCCAAGTCGCAGCATGCGGGTCGCAGGCTCAGGACGCTCCCAGATCGTACTTGTCGACCAGCCGCGCGATGGTGTTGAGGTTGCGGAAGGTCGCCGCTGTCCCGAGTACCCGCTCCAGCCGCGCATTGGTGAGGGTGGGGTCACTCTCTCTGGTTCTTCGCAGCCAGTACACCTCACGCCCGTTTACGCGGAAGCGGTCGTTCGCACCGTTGAGCGCCAGCAGCCCGGTAGCGGCGCTCGCGCCTAGCGGCTTGGCCACCAGCCCCACCATCACGGCGTGCGCGGCCCGCTGCTCGGTCTCCGGAAAGGCCCGGAAGCTGTACAGCGCCGTCAGTTGCGCCTCGGTACGGATGAAGGTCGGCACGGGGTAGCCCAGCGCAGCCCCGAGCCTGGACCCGATCCGCTGCTCCAGCGCGGGCATGGCGGCGGCGCGTGATGAGAAGATCACGTTGCCGCTCGCGATAAAGGTCTCAACGTCCCGGAGTCCGAACGAGCTGAAATGCGCCCGCAGGTCCTCCATGGTCACGGTGTGGCCGCCGACGTTTATGGCTCTCAGGAACGCGAAGAGTCTGGGCATTGGACCGCGATGGTTGGAAGGCCGCCTGCGGCGATCGGGTTCAAGCTGGCCGCCGCTCGGCTCGTGGGCAAGCGTCTGTCGCGACCGGCGAGCCGGGCTAGATCGGTGCTCCGGGTGGCGCCGGAGGGATGGTCAGGTCCGCGAGTGCGGCTCCCATCCTGACCATGGGGACCCCGGTGGTGTCAGGCAGGGCGTCCTCGAAGCGTTCCAATTCCGCGAAGCCGAAACGTCTGTAGAGAGGCTCGCCGGGAAGGGTGGCCACCAGTTCCAGCCGCCGGAACCCGGCGGCCCCTGCAGCGGTAATGCATGCGCGCAAGAGCATGGAGCCGATGCCTCGGCGGGCATAACCGGGGTGCACGAAGAACGCCCGGATCCGCGCGGCGTCCGTCGCCGGATCGAGCAACGGGTCCGGTCCCGTCTTCATCTTGTCTCCACCGTAGAGGCTGCGACGGCGACTCCACCCTCCGCAGCCGACGAACGTCCCCTCCGTCTGAACCACGAAGTAGGTCTGGTCAGCCACCAGCTGGGTGTCGACGCCGAAGATATAGCGGATCGCGGCCTCGGTCTGGCGGTCGCTATAGAAGCCCTCACTCAGCCCGCGTGCGGCCAGCGGAATGAGCTCGTTGAGCTTGGGAACGTCGGCAGTGGTGGCGAGGCGAATATGCATGGTGACTGTACGAGTGATCGATCGCCATCGCCAAGCGAAGTGGACTTGACAGTGTCGCCGAACAAGGTGAAAGCTGCCCGCGTCGGGCTTCAAAGCAGGGGAGCCAAGGCACGGACCAGGGCCTCGAGTCCCTGGTAATGAATGCCTCGGAGGCCAGCGGCGATCGCCCCGGCGACATTCCCCTCGTCGTCGTCAATGAAGATTGCGGCCGCAGGGTCCACGCCGTGGTACGCCACGAGACGCTGATAGACGACGGGATCGGGTTTCCGGGCCTTGAATTGAGCGGTCGCGTGGCAGGCGGTGCCGAACACCTCATAGAGCTCGGGCACCAGCCCGGGAAGCGACTCGCCGAGGAGCGCCCCGTTGTTTGTCAGGATGGCCAATCGCACTCGGCCCTGCAGGCGGCGCGCCAGCACCACCATCTCCGGTCGGACGGTCATCGCCTCTCGGCGCGCGGCGATCCACTCCGCCCGGCAGAGCGGGTAGCCCAGCCGTTCGTTGAACGCGGCCAGATACTCGGCCCCGGTGGGGTAAGCGCCCGCCTCCGCGCGGCGCTCGAACTCCGAGCCCCAGATCGACTCATGGATGACCTGCGGATCCCTGCCGGAAAGGCGGGCGAGGTACTGAAGCCGCCGTTCGGGCTCGAAATCGATGAGGACGCCGTCGAGGTCGAAGGCGACCAGCGCGATCGGAACCGGCTCCGACGATAGCACGCTCACCACCATTCATGCTCCACTGATCAGCGACGTAGCCCGGAGATCCGCCGGGCGGGGCAGGGAGACGATGCTGGCGTCGCCGAGGTCGTAAACCTCGAGCCCGGAGAGCCTGCCGGCCCTCCCCCAGAGAACGACACCAACCGGGATCCCTTCCGGGCTGTGGCCGCCGGCTTCTGCGATGATCGAGGCGGTGGCGCTCAGCCCCTCGACGAGAAACTCAACGCTCGGGCATCCGCAGTCGCACTGCTCCGCGACGAGGAGACTCTCCACCTGAGAGGAGAGCGATTCTGCTCCGTCGATTCGCGCGGCCTGAGTGAGAAGCCAGCGCACCAGTTCAGCTTCGGTGGCGGAAATCGGCCGTGGCTTCAGGCTCATGGGCGACTCAGGCGGGAACGCTCCGAGCGTCCACGGCTCGGATGGAGAGGTAGTGGTGCCAGAAGATCCGTGCTGCAACCGAACGCCAGGGCGCCCATTGCGCGGCGAGTCGCGTCAGGCGGAACGGATCGGGCCGTGCCCGCATGCGCTTGGTCCTGAAGACAGCTTCGGCCAGTGCCAGGTCACCATGCGGCCAGACATCGGGCCGACGGAGGGCCATGAGGTAGTAGATGTCCACACTCCAGGGCCCGAGGCCGCGCACCGCCAGCAGTGCCTGCCGCCCAATGTCGTCCGGGGCGCGGGCCACCGCGCGGAGGTCGAGGTATCCGCCCATGAGGCGACTCGCCAGCTGATGACAGTAGCCCGCCTTCTGACCGGTGAAGCCCAGTTCGCGCAGTCCCGGAACGCCCAGCGCCACGATCGACTCCGCAGAGACCACGCCCACTCGTTCCACCAGCCGCCGATACATCGTGCGCGCCGCCGCGAGCGAAACCTGCTGCTCGAGAATGATGCGTACCAGTGTCGGAAGCCCTGGGCGCCGAGCCCAGAGGGGCGGAACGCCGAAGCGGCGAACGATCGCGGCGAGGTCGGGGTCCCGGGCGCACAGCGCCGCAGTAGCGAGCCGCAGCGAAGCGTTCGTAAGCTGTCGGCCGACGGAGGTGATCCCGGCACTTCTCGGCTGGATCATGCTGCGGTCCTCAGCCATCGCTGCGTTCCGCGGCCAGCACGGCCTCGAGCACCACGGCGGACACACCCGCGACGTCGAGAATGGCCGATGCGTCGGATGGCTTTGCCGGGCGGTCGTCCAGGCTGTGCGGGCGATGGATGCCCAGGAGAAGGTGGAGCGGTCCGATCAGGCGCTCTGGCCCCAGACTCGCGGTGTAGTAGGCGCCCGCGACCGCAGCAATCGCCGCTTCCGAGTAGGTGACGTCCTCGGTGGAGACCGGTGCCGCCGGGATCTCGGCCCCGAGCGACCGGCAGAGCAGCTCGAAGCGACCCGCCTCGGGGAAGAGTCGTTCGAATCGTGGTTGTGCGATCGCCTTGGTGATGCCCAGGATCAGATGGGCCGGCTGGATCACCCGGCACCCGAGTCTGACGGCCTCGAAGCGTGCCTGCACGATGCAGAGCTGCGAATCATCCGTGAAAGTGTACTCGTGCGCCTCAGTCATGGCGAATGGATCCTGAGTCGATTACGAGGCGCCGGCTGGGCGGCCGCTGGTGCGCTCCGCGACGAATCGGCCGCTGAATGCGACCGCGACCCCGTGGTCGTCCGCGATCTCGACCGCGAGGCGCATTCTCCCGCGGCCCGAACGACGAAAGGCGGCAAGACACTCGACAATGGCGGCCATGCTCGGTGCCTCGCAGAGAGCCGTGAAGTTCGTGAGCACCGGCCGATTGTAGTGAATCGTGCTGTCCTGGACGACCACCTGGGCGACCTCCTGATGGGAGTCGAGCAGCAGCCACAACCAGGACCATCCCGCCAGCGTGGCGACGGCATTGAGGCTCCCGGCGAACGCGGTGCCCTTGTGATTCCGGTTCTCGGCGAGGGGCGCGGTGAGGCTCACCCGCTCGAGCTGGGCGTGGACGACGCGGACGGCGAGGTGGCGAGTGATCGGGAACTCGTCATGCAGCGTCCGCTGGAGCACGGCGATCATGTGATCTCGAGTGGAGCGGTCAGGCGGACGTGCTGCTGGCGCTGCGCTCCCCAAGCGACATCTCGACGTGCATCACCCGCTCCCGAACGATCTCCCTGATCGGGAGGGCACTGTGCTCGAAGACCTCGAGCATCTGCCGATTCTCGGGCATCACTTCCGCCACGAAGCAGCGGTAGCCGAGTGTCCGGGCTATCCCCGCGAGATGCGCGAGCAGCAGCGTTGCGACGCCGCGGCCCTGAAACTCATCTCCGACGGTGAACGCGACTTCGGCGCTGTCCTGTGGCCCGGGTGCCGGCTCGCGGATGAACCTGCCGACCCCAATCAGCCGCAGCTCGCCGTCAACCGCGACATCCACGACGAGGGCGACGTGATTCACGAAGTCGATCTCCGTCAGGTAGCGCAGGTCGGCCTCGGTGAGTTCCCGCTTGGTCTGGAAGAACCGATGGTAGATGGCATCGGCTGAAAGCTGATGGAACCCCCAGAGGAGTGCCTGCTTGTCGCCAGGCCGGATCGCCCGGATTACCCCGGGCGTTCCGTCACGCAGCACGACGTCGGCACGATAGTCACGCGCGTCCATGGAGGTGCAATCTAGACGGTCGCGGCTTCGCGGACATCCATAGCGCCGGAGTCAGTTGTCCGCGATCACCATCGTGGTGAACCCGCCCGCGGCCGAGCCGTCGAGCACGATGACCGTGACGAGCTTCCCGGCTCCGACCGGGATGGGAGGCGACCGGTAAAGGGTATCGACCACGTTGGCGTGACTCACGGCGACCGTCCAGTTCCCGGGATCGCTCTGCAGGTACGGTGACTCCTCCCGGTAGCCGAACGGGAACATCACCCGGATGAGGGTGTCGTAGTCAGGCTGCGATCGCCAGATGTCGATCGGGGGCGCGAGCGCAGCCGAATGTACCACACGCAGCTTGCTCTTCCCCGCGACAGAAGCAGCGCCGGTATCCGCAAGCACCGACGGCACGACCACGCCCAGGGAGTCCTGCGCGACGATGAGGTACTGCCTGCCCGCCTCGAAGGTGATTTGCTGTGTCGAGCCAGTCGCGGTGCCTCCGGTCGGCTCGAAGAGGACCGGCTGCGTTCCGACCGGTACTTTCATCACCGTCGAGAGAACACCCGGCAGCATCTGCGCGGACCAGGTGGTCCCAACCCGCACCCGGACCGATGTGGCGCGGCGGACAGTCTGTGCTATCCGGAGATTCGCGGTCGGCCCCCCGGACGAACTCGATGTCGAATCGCTGCAGCCGGCGATAACACCGATGCTGAGAGCCATCGTCAGGGACTTCCAGGCTCGAGATTGCATGCTCGGCCTCCCGATGCAATGTGTTACGAAATGCAACCGCGAACACTCTCTTCGCGACGGAATCTTAGTATGCTGCATCAATGGGGAACGACAACATGGTATGAAAGCAATCATGCGCCTTGCGTGTCGCCCGGATAGCTCGGATGCGAATTCCAGCCGCATTGATTTCATCCATTCTGGCCATGTCGAGCGGGGGCGGCGACCCCCCACGGCTTGCTTCGCGTGCTTCCACACTCGAACGATCAGGAGCGCAGTTCGGTGACACGGGAGACATTCTCGTCGAAAAGGCGATGGAGCGCTCGGTATTCCGCGCATCGCGAAGCGACCCGCTGGTGCGGCCGCTGACCGAGTGCCCAATGCCGGTCGACCGCCCTGATCCCGGATTCAGCGTGCCGATTCCCATCGGACGCGACCTCGGTCCATGGAGTTCCACACCATTGCGCGGTCAGGTGGCGGAGATGCCGGTCATCCGCTCCGGCTGCTGGAATCCGCTGGATCGGCGCCGCGGAGATCGGGACTCTGCTAGGATCGCCCGCGGGCCAGTGCAGCTCCCGCATGGCAGGTTTCGGTGCCAGTCGCCGAAAACAGCCGAGGGACCCTGAAGAGTGTCTTCCCGTGCCGTGGGAGACGCCTGCAGTGTCCCTCTCCAGTGTACTGGTGCGATCGCTTGCGTCGCCGGGAACCGCTCCTATACCGTCGCCCGGGTCCGGTCCATGGTACCCCGTTCCGCCAGTGAGGACTGCGCCGCCGCCAGCCGGGCGATCGGGACGCGGTAGGGCGAACAGCTCACATAGTTCATTCCCAGTGCGTCACAGAAGGCGACCGACTTCGGTTCGCCGCCGTGCTCGCCACAGATACCCAGCTTCAGATCCTGACGGGTCTTGCGGCCGAGCTGGCATGCCATCTCGATCAGCTTGCCGACGCCGTTGACGTCGAGCACCTGGAAAGGATCGTCCTCGAAGATGCCATGCTCGAGGTAGTACGGCAGGAAGCGTCCCGCGTCGTCGCGGGAAAGGCCCATGGTGGTCTGCGTCAGGTCATTGGTGCCGAAGGAGAAGAACTGGGCCTCCCGGGCGATCTCATCCGCCGTCAGGGCGGCGCGCGGCAGCTCGATCATCGTCCCGAGCAGGTAAGGCACCGTGATCTGTTTTTCGCGGAAGACCTCTTCCGCGACCTGGCGGACGATGAGCGCCTGCTTCCGGAATTCCACCACATTGGCGACCAGCGGAATCATGACTTCCGGCTGAACGCGACCTTTCCGCAGCGCGACCGTGCAGGCCGCCTCGAAGATAGCCCGCGCCTGCATGGCGGTGATCTCGGGGTAGATGATGCCGAGGCGGCAGCCACGGAGTCCGAGCATCGGATTCGCCTCTTCCATGCCGTGGATGATCCGCTGGATCTCCTCGACCGGCTTGCCGAGTGACTTGGCGAGATGCTCGATCTCGTCCTTGTCCTTGGGCAGAAACTCGTGCAGCGGTGGATCGAGCAGCCGGATGGTGACCGGGAAACCCTCCATGGCGCGGAAGATCGCCTCGAAATCACCCCGCTGCATCGGCAGCAGCTTGGCGAGCGCCTTCTTCCGGCCTTCGACATCCTGCGCCAGAATCATCTCGCGCATGGCGGTGAGGCGGTCCCCCTCGAAGAACATGTGCTCGGTGCGGCAGAGCCCGATCCCCTCGGCGCCGAAGTCGCGGCCGCGGTGGGCATCGGCCGGGGTATCGGCGTTCACGCGTACCCGGAGGTGGCGCACCTTGTCGGACCATTCCATCAGCCGGTTGAAGTCTCCAGAAAGCTCCGGTGCCTTGAGCTTCGCCTGCCCGGCGTAGACTCGGCCGTCGCCCCCGTCGATGGTAATCCACTCGCCCTGCTTGATGCTGCGCCCGTTCACGGAAAACTGACTGGCGGTCTCGTCAACGACCAGCGCCTGGGCGCTCGCGACACAGGGCTTGCCCAGCCCGCGCGCCACCACCGCGGCATGGCTCGTCATGCCGCCGCGCGCGGTCAGAATGCCCTTGGCGGCGACCATGCCGTGGAAGTCTTCCGGGCTCGTCTCCCGCCGCACCAGGATCACCGCCTCGTTCCGGCGGGCCATCTGCTCGGCGAGATCGGCATCGAAGACCGCGGCCCCCGATGCGGCGCCGGGGGAGGCCGGCAGTCCGGTGGTGAGGAGATCGACCTTGCTGTCCTGGTCGATGGTCGGGTGCAGCAGCTGATCCAGATCGTTAGGCGGGATGCGCGCGACGGCTTCGTCCCGGTCGATGAGGCCCTCGTCCACCATCTCGCAGGCAACGCGCACCGCCGCGGGGCCCGAACGCTGGCCCCGCCGGGTCTGCAGCATGTAGAGCTTGCCCCGCTCGATGGTGAACTCCATGTCCTGCAGGTCGCGGAAGTGCCGCTCGAGGACCCTGGCGATCCGGTCGAGTTCGGCATACGCCGCGGGCATCTGGTCCTTCAGTCGCAGAATGTCCTCGACATGCCGGGTCCCGGAGACGACGTCCTCGCCCTGCGCGTTGATCAGGTACTCGCCGTAGAGCTTCCGCTCGCCCGTGGACGGGTCACGCGTGAAAGCCACGCCGGTTCCGGAGTCGTCGCCGAGGTTGCCGAACACCATGGTGACGATGTTGACGGCGGTACCCATCGAGTCCGGGATGTCGTGCAGCTTCCGGTAGTCGATGGCGCGTCGGGTGTTCCAGCTCTCGAACACAGCCGCGATCGCACCCCAGAGCTGTTCCATCGGCTCGGTGGGGAAGGGCCGCCCCGACGTGCTTTCGATGTGCGCCTTGTAGTCGGCTACCAGCGCCTTCATCTGGTCCGCCGGCAGGTCAATGTCCCGGTCCACCTTGGCGGCACGCTTCCGCGCTTCGAGCAGCGCCTCGAACGGCGCCTTCGGCAGGTCGAATACCACGACGCCATACATCTGGACGAAGCGGCGGTACGAATCGTAGGCGAACTGGGCGTTGCCGCTCTCCGCCTTGAGGCCTTCGACCGTCACGTCGTTGAGGCCGAGATTGAGGATCGTCTCCATCATTCCGGGCATTGAGACCGCGGCACCGGAGCGCACCGAGACCAGCAGTGGCCGCTCCTTGCCCCCGAAATGCCGGTTGGTCGCGGCCTCCAGCCGCTGCAGGCTGGTCTCGACCTGCGACCTGAGCCACGGCGGGAACTGTTCGGTCTCGAGGTAGGTGATGCAGAGGTTGGCGGAAATCGTGAAGCCGGGCGGGACGGGGATGCCGAGGTTGGTCATCTCCGCGAGGCCGGCACCTTTGCCGCCCAGCGTGTCCTTCATGGTGGCCGTGCCGTCGGCGCGGCCCTGACCGAAGAAGTAGACCGAAGGCTGCGAGTAGGCTCCGCTCATGAGATCGTGGCCAATGGTAGGGCAGCGTGACGCAGGGTCACGAGGTCGTTGGAGATGTCGGTCGGATACTGACCCGAGAAGCAGGCGTGGCAGAACTGGCTGCGGGATCCGGCGGCCTTGAGCATGCCGTCGAGCGAGAGATAGCCGAGGGAGTCAACCCCGAGGTACTGGCGGATCTCTTCGATCGAATGCGTGGCGCCGATGAGTTCTTCCTTGGTCGGCGTATCGATGCCGTAGTGGCACGGGCCGGTGATCGGCGGGCTGCCGAGCCGGAGGTGGACTTCCCGTGCGCCGGCGGCGCGGATCATCTGGACCAGCCCCTTGCTGGTGGTGCCGCGGACCAGGCTGTCGTCCACCATCACCACCGACTTCCCGTCGATGACGCCGCGCACCGGATTGAACTTGATCTTCACCTTGGCGACCCGGAGCGCCTGGGTCGGATTGA
>DAINRP010000119.1:0-9237 GCA_036741755.1 Gemmatimonadales bacterium | reverse complement strand
GCGTTCGCTGCAGCGCGCCGGTGTCCTTCACCTGACCCCGCCAGCCGCCGCTGCGCCCATCGTCCACGCGCAGCTGACCCCTCGCGAGGAGCGGGAACGGCGGCACCTGCTCGCCGCCATGGAGGATGTGGACGCGGCCCTCGAGCAGCTCCGGCCGCTCCTCCGCCGAGCCCAAAG
Organism: Gemmatimonadales bacterium; assembly: GCA_036741755.1. Lineage (GTDB taxonomy): Bacteria > Gemmatimonadota > Gemmatimonadetes > Gemmatimonadales > GWC2-71-9 > JADJOM01. The sequence goes on along the minus strand of DAINRP010000119.1, from coordinate 9,060 downwards.
CCGGTTCCGTCCGACACGCCGGCCCCAGGCGATCTCCCACGCTGGGTACACCTGGCGCGACGCGTCCGACGCGCAGCTGACGCCCTCCGCCGCCGGGCCGCGGCCATCGACGAGGAACGCGCCCTGATCCTCAAGTACCAGGACTTCTTCTCGGCGTTCCGTCCCCTGCTGGAGAACGAGGCCCGGTGGAAGGGCGCGACCGTCTACCACGTCCTGCTCAAACGCGGTCAGCTGGAAGCCATCCCTCGTCTCCGGAGCAGCCTGACTTCCCTGATAGGCGACGCGTTCGAGCTGTACAGCCGAGAACTCCCCTCAGGTGAGACGGCGGTGCTGGTGGTGGTCTCCGCGTCAGCGGCTCCACGGGTCGAGCGGCTCCTGGCGGAGGCGAGCCTGCAGGAGATCCCGGTGCCGCAGGCCTACGGCGGGCAGTCACTTGCGGACGCGATCCCAAGAATGCTGGCCCGGCTTGGCGATCTGCCGCAGGAGGCGGAGCGCATCAAGAAGGAAAGGCAGAACCTCGCGCGGAGACACGGGGCCGATTTGCGCCGGGCGGAGAGTGGCATCGCCCACCGCCTGCAGGCGCTGAACGCCCTGCCGCTCTCGGGGCTCACGGTCCATGCGTTCGTCCTCGAAGGGTGGGTGCCCGCGGACGCCCGGCGGGCGCTGGCGCAACGGCTGCAGGAGGATGTGGGCGAGAGCGTCGTGCTGACGGAAATTTCCCGCGAGGAGTGGCGCTCCGAGGATGCCCCCGTCGTACTCCGGAATCCGCGGCTCTTCAGACCGTTCGAAGCGGTCATCGGCCTGCTGCCGCTCCCCCGGTACGGCTCCATTGATCCGACACCGTTCGTCGCGGTGTTCTTCCCGGTGTTTTTCGGTCTGATCCTGGGAGACATCGGCTACGGTCTAGTCCTCGCGGCGGTAGGCCTGCTCCTCCACCGCCGATCGAAACCCGGCACCACACTGCGCTCGGTCTCGGAAATCGCCGGCCCCTGCGCGCTGTTCTCGATCCTCTCCGGCGTGCTGTTCGGCGAGTTCTTCGGGGATCTTGGACACCGCTGGTTCGGATTCGAGCCGCTGCTGTTCAGGCGCGAAGAAGCGCTCATTCCGTTCCTGCTCCTTACGCTCGCGATCGGCGCCGTCCACATCGTCCTCGGCCTCGTCCTTGGGGTCGTGAGCGCGGGAAGAGAACATCGACGCCACGCCGTCGGGCGCGGCGCGTCCGCCATCGCCGTGGTGCTGATCATCCTGGCGCTGCTGGCGGCCGTCGACGTCCTGCCCCGCGCCTTCTTCACACCGTCCATCATTGGAATCCTGATCGCCTTCCCGGTGCTGATCTTCGCCGAAGGCGTGGTGGCGCCGATCGAACTGCTCTCGACCATCGGCAACATCCTCAGCTATGCCCGTATCATGGCGCTGGGCATCGCGTCCGTCATGCTCGCCGTCGTCGCCAACCGGATGGCCGGGATGATGGGCAGTGCGGCCGTCGGGATCGTGTTCGCGCTGTTGTTCCATCTGGTCAACTTCGGCATCGGACTGTTCAGCCCCACGATCCACGCGTTGCGGCTGCACTATGTGGAGTTCTTTGGAAAGTTCTACAGTCCCGGCGGGGTCCGGTACGAGCCATTCGGCGCGTGGACCCGCAGTGCCGGTGTTACCCGCTCCTGAGAGGGAAGCATGGAAGTCCTGATGGTAGTGCTCGCCGCGGCGGCCGCGATTGCGATCCCGGCCCTTGCGACAGCCTGGGCCCAGTCGCGCATCGGTCCGGCGATCGCCGCCAGCCTGGCCGAGAAGCCCGAACTGAGCACGACCGCGATTCTCATGATCGCGATACCCGAGACGATGGTCATTCTCGGTTTCGTGGTCGCGATCATGATCCTGTTCCGGGGTGGCGGAGCGGTGTGACGAGGACCCGATGGCACTCGATCACCTGATCACGGTCCTCCGCCGGGAAGCGGAGGAAGAGGCAGCCGCAATCCTGAGCGCGGCGGCGGCCGAGGCGGACCGCACTCGCAGCCGGACCGAGTCCGAATTGGCGGAACGGCGTGCGCGGGTGATGGCTGTCCGGCAGCGCGACCGTGCCGCGGCGGTCGAACTGGCCCTGGTTTCTGCGCGTCAGGCGGCCCGCCGCGACATCCTCGAGGCGAGACGGCGCGTGCTCGGTCGAGTGCTCGAGGCGGTGCGGAGTCGGCTGCCCCAAGCGATCACGACAGCCGAATACCTCGCCGCCTTTCCCGATCAGCTGAGCGAAGCGCTGCACTGCCTCGGGGCGCGGGGTGGGACGCTCCGCCTGCAGCCGGCTCTTGTCGACCGTGCACGCCCGCTCGTGGCCGACCATTCCCGAGTGTCGCTGATTGCGGACGATGCGATCGGCGCAGGTTTCCTCCTCCAGAGTGAGGACGGCGCGGTCGAGATCAATGGAACCCTCGACGACCGGCTCGACCGTCTCACCAGTCGCATTGCCCTGGGCGTGATGGCGGATCTCGAGGGGCCACCGTGACCACATGGGATGACCTCAACGCCCGTGCACGCGGCCTCGGCACTCACCTGCTCGGCCGGGCGGTACTCGAACAGATTGCACGCGCCCCGGACCTCCCCGCAGTCGCCGCGGAGCTCCAGCGCCGAGGCTATCCGGTCGATGAGTCTTCGCGCACCTCGCCGGCCGGGCTCGAGCTTGCCGCGCGCCGCAGCTTCGCGGCACGATTCCGCACCCTCGCCCGCTGGGCCGGCCCACGCGCGAACCTGCTGGCCGTCCTCTTCGAAGACGAGGATCGCCGCAGCATCGCCGCCCTCATGCGTGGCGCCGCCCAGCGCGCCCCCGCGGAGCAGCGCCTCTCCGGGCTGGTCCCCACTCCGGCCCTCCCGGAGCGCGCCCTCGTGGAACTTGCCCGTCAGCCCGCTCCGGCCCAGATAGCCGCCCTGCTCTCAGGCTGGCACCATCCGCTGGCCGAGGGACTCGTCGCCGTGACCACGAGTCCCGAGCCGGATCTGCTGCGCATCGAGAGCACCGTCGGCGCGACCTTTGTGCGCCGCGCGCGGGCGAACGCCCGGAAGAGCGGGCGCGGCGGATTGCTCTTCCGCCACGTCCAGCGGGTGATCGACCTGGAGAACGCTTACGCGGCCCTCGTCCTGACCGGGGAGAAGGACCCTCGTGCCGGAGAGCACTGGCTGCCCGGGGGAAAAACCGTGACGCTCCCGCTCTTCAAGCGTGCGATTGCCGCCGGGGATCCCCGTCAGGCCGGGCGCATCCTCGCAAGCGGATTCGCCGGAAGCAGGATTGCGGCGGTGTTCGAGGATTTGGAGACGTCGCCAGCTGGAATCGAACGCGGCGTGCTCACGGCGTGGATTGCCGAGCTGGGCGACATGGCCCGGGCCGATCCGCTCTCGATCGCCCCGCTGCTCGCCTATGCGCTGCGGCTCCGCGCCGAAGCGCTCGACATCCGCTGGCTGACGTGGGGTATCTCGTTAGGCGCGCCGGCGGCGACGCTGGTCGAGGGACTGGTGACGGCATCATGAGTCACACCGTCTGTACGGTCTCCCGGCCAGACGTGGCCGCAGGCTTCGAACTCGCCGGATTGCGCACGATCGAGGCGGCTACTTCAGAGGAAGCTGCCGCGCGCCTCAGGGAGCTGCACGAGCAGCCCGAAGTGGGTGTCATCCTGCTGGAAGACAGCCTCTACAACAGGCTCCCGCCGGAGCTCCACCGCGAGTTCGGGCGCCGCCCGCTTCCCATGATCGTGCCCTTCCCCGGCCCGCTCTGGGCCGTGGAGCCGGAGAGTGCGGAGGCCTACGTGGTGGAGCTGCTGCGGCAGGTCGTCGGCTACCGGGTGAGGCTCAAGTGAGCGGGCCACGGATCGTGCGCGTGAGCGGTGCGCTGGCGGAGGCCGTCGGCCTCACGGAGGCCTCACTCTATGAGCTGGTGCGCGTCGGAGACCGGGGACTGCTGGGCGAAGTGATCCGGCTCGACGGCGATCGCGGCACGATCCAGGTCTACGAGGACACCACCGGCCTCCGCGTCGGCGAACCGGTCGAGCTCACCAGCAGCGCGCTCACCGTGGAACTCGGGCCTGGGCTGCTCGGGAGCATTCTCGACGGGGTCGGCCGACCGCTGGCCCAGGTCGCTGCCGTGTCCGGAGACTTCATTCAGCCCGGCATCGCCGCCGCCACCCTCGATGCCACGCACCGATGGCGCTTCGAAGCCACGCGGCACGCCGGTGATGCGGTCTCGCCGGGCGACGTGCTGGGCACGGTCGAGGAACGGCCTGGCATGGTGCACCGGATCATGCTTCCGCCGGGAACCGCCGGGCAACTCGCCCGACTCGAGAGCGGCGAGTTCACCGTGCATGAGGCGATCGGAACACTCGCGGACGGGGCGCCGCTGCATCTCGCGCAGCGCTGGCCGGTGCGCAAGCCACGACCCAGCGCGGACCGGTTGGCGCCCGACCGTCCGTTCGTGACCGGGCAGCGGGTGTTCGACTTTCTGTTCCCGGTCTCCGAGGGCGGAAGCGTCGCGGTCCCCGGCGGGTTCGGGACCGGCAAGACGGTCATCGAACAGTCGCTCGCGAAGTATGCGGAAGCGGACATGGTGGTCTACATCGGCTGCGGCGAGCGCGGCAACGAGATGGCCGAGGTGCTCGGCGAATTCCCTCAGCTGGTGAACCCGAGCACCGGCCGGTCGATCATGGATCGCTCCGTACTCGTGGTGAACACCTCCAACATGCCGGTCGCCGCGCGCGAATCGTCGGTCTACCTCGGCATCACGATCGCGGAGTACTACCGCGACATGGGATACCGGGTCGCGGTCATGGCGGACAGCCTCTCGCGCTGGGGCGAGGCGCTCCGCGAGATCGCGGCCCGCCTGCAGGAGATGCCTGGCGAGGAGGGCTATCCCACCTATCTGGGGAACCGGCTCGGAAAGTTCTATGAGCGCGCCGGCCGGACCCTGGCCCTCGGCGAGCCACGGCGCACCGGCGTGATCACGCTGATCAGTGCCGTCTCGCCGCCGGGCGGCGATTTCTCGGAACCGGTCACCCAGGCGTCCCTCCGGGTGGCGGGGGCGCTCTGGGCCCTGGATCCCGCCCTCGCGCACCAGCGGCAATTCCCGGCGGTCGACTGGGAGACCAGTTACTCCCTGCATGCCGAACGTACCGCCCCCTGGTTCGCCGAGCACGGCGGTCCGGAGTGGCCGGCGCTCCGGCGCGAAACGCTCGAGCTGCTTCAGAAGGAACGGGAGCTGCGCGAGATCGCGGGGCTGATCGGGCCGGAGGCGCTGCAGGACCGCGACCGACTCCTGCTCGAAGCCGCCCGACTGGTGCGTGAGACGGTGCTCGCCCAGAGTGCGTACGACCCGAACGACGCCCTCTCGACGGTGGACAAGACCTACCGCCTTGCGCTACTGGCGCTGGGCGCCTATCGAGCCGGACTCGCTGCGCTGGACGGTGGGGAGACCTTCGAGCGGCTCAGTCTCGCTCCCGTGCGCGCAGCACTGACCGCGATGCGCTGGTCGGCACCCGCCGAACTGGATGCCCGCGCGGCCGCAGCGGAACAGGCGATCGCGCGCCTCTCCTCCTCAGGAGCCGCCCGATGACCACGCTCGCCCGGGTCTATCACGGTGCCCAATCCGCGGGCGGCCCGCTCGTCTACCTGCGGCAAACCCCGGGCGTCGCGCAGGGCGAGTGGGTCGTGATCCGCTCACCGGGGGGACCGCCGCGCCGCGGCCAGGTCATCGACGACGGCGAAGAGGTCACCGTCGTCCAGGTCCTCGAAGAGACGGTCGGGCTCTGCCCGGCGCGGGCCGACATCACCCTGACCGGCGATGTCGCCACCGCCATCGTGGGTCGGGAACTGGTAGGACGGGTCTTCAATGGAATGGGATATCCGCTCGACGGCCTCCCCGCCCCGATCGGCGAGGCGGTCCGGCCCATCTGGGCTGCACCGCTCAATCCCGCCCGGCGCTCCCGCCCTTCGGACTTCATCGAGACCGGCATCTCCGCGATCGACGGGATGAACACCCTGGTCCGGGGCCAGAAGCTCCCGGTCTTCTCCGGTCCCGGCCTCCCCGGACTCGAGCTCGCCGCGGATATAGTAGAAGGAGCGCGGGCGCCTCACGGTGAGCCATTCGCGGTGGTCTTCGTCGGCATCGGCGTCACTGCACGAGAAACCCAGGACTTCCTGGCCCGGTTCGCCCGCAGCGGCGCCGGCGAGCGCAGCGTGCTCTATCTCAACGAAACCCGCGATCCGACGATCGAGCGGCTGCTCGCGCCCCGCGTTGCGCTGGCCCAGGCAGAGTTCCTGGCCTTCGAGGCTGGAATGCACGTGCTGGTGGTGATCGCCGACATGACCCACTACTGCGAAGCGCTGCGCGAGATCGCGACCGCGCGGGAGGAGATCCCCGGCCGGCGCGGCTATCCCGGCTACATGTACACCGACCTGGCGAGTATCTACGAGCGGGCCGGAATCGTGCAGGGGCGCCCCGGCTCGGTCACCCAGATCCCGATCGTGACAATGCCGGACGATGACATCACCCACCCGATCCCGGACCTCACGGGCTACATCACGGAGGGGCAGGTGGTGCTGTCGCGGGAGCTGCATCGGCGCGGGATCTTCCCTCCGATCGACGTGCTGCCCTCACTCTCCCGGCTGATGAACGCCGGCATTGGCAAGGACAAGACAGTTCCCGAGCACCGCGCCTGGGCCGACCAGCTCTACGCCGTCTACAGCCGGGGTCGAGAAGCACGGATGATGGCGGCGATCGTGGGAGAGAGCGGGCTGGCCGAGACCGATCGTCGGGCACTCGGCTTCGCGCAGCGGTTCGAGGACGAGTTCGTTCGCCAGGGCGGTCAGCGACGGACTCTCACAGACACAATGAAAGCGGGGTGGCGGCTCCTGGAGACGCTGCCTCGCGAGGACCTCTCCCGGCTGTCCGATGCGGTCTGGGCCTCTCGGCCGGGGGCATCGACGCCATGAGCCAGGAACGGCTGGCCCCTACCCGGCTCAACCTCATCCGCGCCGAGCGTCGGCTGGAGCGGGTACACCGCGGGGCGGACCTGCTGCGCCGAAAGCGGGAAGCACTCGTCAGCGAGCTGTTCAAGCTGGCCCGCCCCGCCGCAGATGCCCGGCGGCAGATCGAGGCCGGAGCCCGACGGGGCTACCTCCTGCTGCTTCGGTCGCTCGCGGTGCATGGGCGCGCCGGGCTCCGGGCCATCGCCTGGCCGGGACGTGATCTCAAGCTGGCGATCACCTCGGCCCAGATCTGGGGGGTGCCGGTCGCGAGCATCGTCTCGCGGCCTCCGCTCACGCGGACCGTCGGTGCCCGAGGCACCTCCCCCGGCAGGGAGGGACCGACCACCGCCGGCACCGCGGCGGAGTTCGAGCAACTCAGTGAACTGCTGCTCGATGCCGCCACCCGCGAGATGCTGATCCGGCGTCTGGGTGAGGCGCTATCCCAGACCTCCCGCCAGGTACACACCCTCGAACGGCGCGTCGCACCGGCGCTGCTGGGGCAGATGGGCTCGGTCCGGCGCACCCTGGAGGAGCGGGAGCGGGAGGAGCACCTCCGGCTCCGGCACCTCACCCGGAAAAGAAAGGGTCAGGCGCTCGCGGACCCCGCCCCTTGAGGCCACAGGAGGGTGGCCTACATCCGAAGGATGGGTATTTCGCAGTCCGGGGCGGCGGAGAGCCGCCAGCGACGACAAAATTGTCGGACTGTCAGGCACTGCAGCGGTGGTTGAGGGTTTCATGGGGCCGGAATGAAGAAAGTCTCACCGCAAATTGTATTGCCTACCGTAAAAATACGGGTAGTATAGGCCACATTAATACGGGTACCAGAGGCACGAACTCCTTCAACACGGTAGACACGTATGAGTCCTGCGCGAGTGATGTCCCGCCTGGGTTCCGTGGCGCTGGCCATCTCAGCGGCGGCATGGCTGGGAGCCTGCACCGACATTGTGTACCGCGACCGACCGCCGTTCACTCCGCCACCCGATGCCACTAGCGGATTCCTCGGCTTCTTCGACGTCGCCACGGAGCAGACCAACTGCGGCAACTGCCACGTCGAGCACCAGGCTAACTGGGCGGGCACGAAGCACGCCGCCGCCTGGGGGGCGCTCCAGGCCATCGGTCAGTCGGGGAATGCCGCCTGCGTCGGATGCCACACGGTGAACGAGAATGGCAATCTGACGCCAGGTCCTGCCGGTTATAACAAGGTACAGGACGCGGCGTATCATAACGTGCAATGCGAGAACTGCCACGGCCCTGGGTTCACCCATGTCCAGACTCCCGACGCCAATACGGCGCCGCTGGCGAGCATTCACGTCGACACGACCCAGAACCCCGCAACCGCGGTCGCAGCCGGCTCGTGCGCTGCATGCCACCAGGATACGCACCATCCGCAGTGGGAGGAGTGGCGGCAATCGATGCACGGACGCATGGGCCGCCACAACGATGAGGAATTGTGTCTGCAGTGCCACTCGGGCCAGGGCGCACTGAAGGCCTGGGGCGCCACGGCCGCGTACAAGGAAATGAATGAGGTAAACGAGGGCATCAGCTGTGCCGTCTGCCACGACCCGCACGACGCCACTAATCCGGGGCAGCTCAGGTACCCGCTCGCGACGACCAATCAGGACCAGCAGCTGTGCATGAAGTGCCACAATCGGCGTACGGCACCGCTGGTCCTGGACTCGACCCGGGCGGCGGATGACCCGGCCGGCTTCAGCGGCAGCAACTCGCCGCACGCACCGCAGGGAGCCGTCCTGATGGCCACGGCCGGGTATCAGAACCTGACCTACCTCGATCCGGCCGTGCTCTCGCCCTCGAGCCACGGGCAGATCGCCAAGAACCCAACACTGTGCGCCGGCTGTCACGTCTACAGCTTCCCGGGGACGGACGATGTCGGAAATGCCGTCACCGTGACCGGCCACCTGTTCCGCCCGATCCCCTGCTACATCCCGGGCGGCAGCGTGCCCACGGATACGATCAGGAACTGCGCCTACACCACGGCGGAGCGGTCGTTCAAGTCGTGCGCACAGGCGGGTTGCCACGGCGACGAAGCCACGGCGGCCCAGA
>DAINRP010000118.1:0-9290 GCA_036741755.1 Gemmatimonadales bacterium | reverse complement strand
GCGCCGCGTCCGCCTGTTCCCGGGCGGATACGTCCCTGCTGTAGCAGAGCACGCCGATGATCCGGTCATCCTTGGTCCGGAGCGGGCTCTTCACGGTATCGAAGACCGCGACCGACCCGTCCGCCAGTGAGGCGGTGTCGTGAGGATTGCGCAGCACCTCGCCGGCAAAGGCACGGCGGTCGTCGGCATGGAACCCCTGGTGTCCGGTCGCCGGGTTCGCCTCGCACTGGTCGATGCCCCAGAACTCGCTATCCAGCCGCCCGATCATGTCGTGCGGGGTGAGCCCCTGCGCCGCGGCGAAGCTCTGGTTGACGAACAGAAACCGATGCTCGAGGTCCTTGGCGAAGAGCCAGTCCGGGGTCGAGTCCATGAACGCCTGCAGCAGCTCCCGCATCTCCGCGAGCGCCTGCTCACCCTGGGTCCGTTCGGTCACATCGACCTGAATCCCGTACATCCCGCGCGGCCGATTCGCGGGATCCAGCAGCATGCGTCCCACATCCTGCACCCAGTGGATGGTGCCATCCGGCCAGACCACGCGGAACCGGACATCGAGATCTCCCTGTCCGGCCATGGCCGCTGCCACCGCCGCCTCGGCGCCGGCCCGGTCTTCGGGATGCACCGCGGCAAGCCAGTTGGCGTAGGACGCCTCAACCGCACCCGGCCGGTACCCGAGGACGGAGTAGTTCCCCGGGCTCCAGCCGACTGCTCCAGTTTTCGCGTCCCAGTCCCAGGCCCCTGCCCGGGCAGCGGCCAGGGCGAGATTCATGCGTTCCTCCGCCCGCACTGTTGCTTCCGGCGCCAGCCGGGACTCGGTGATATCGCGGATGATGCCGTTGAGGCGGACGGGCTGTCCGGCTCCGTCTCTGACCAGCGTGGTGCGGTTGTGTACCCAGCGTACGGTCCCATCGGGCCGACAGATGCGGTACTCCTCGTCGAAGGGGGCTCCCCCAAGCAGCCGCGCGAAGGCGGCATCCACCCGAGCCAGATCCTGCGGGTAGATGATGTCATGCCACAGCAGAGGATTCCGGACGAAGTCCGCCGCACTGCGGTGGTACAGCTCCTGGCAGGCGTCGCTCATGTAGTACATGGTCGAGGCATCGGCCGAGCAGGAATAGACAACCTCCTCGAGGCCGTTCAGTACCGACCGGAGCTGAGAGTCGGTGTGCGCCAGCCGCTCGGCGAGGGCGTCACGTTCCCGCGCCGCGCCTTCCAGTTCCGCCACACGCAGCCGGAGCAGGTCGAGCTCGGACTCGGTCTTGCGTGCCCGTTTCACGACAAACGAACCCTCATGCATAACCTCCAGCCAGAATGGCTTACGCGTCGCCCGTGGAGTCAGGTTTGCCTCCGGCCGCGGGCCCGACGGAAGATGGGGACACTCCCGGCGGGCCGGAACCGCCTTACAGCTCTCTCCCGACCTCGCCCCCTTCGGGGCCATAGAAGAAGACCCAGAGGGCGAGGTCGTCGGTAAACTGCTCGAACCGGTGCTCGCGGTGCGCAGGCACGAACAGGACATCACCGGGACCAAAGGCGATTCGCTCGGTGCCGTTCCGGAACCAGCCGCTCCCCCGCATCACGACATAGATCTCGTCGCGGGTGTGCGGCGTCTGCGGGTCGCTGACCTTGGGCGCATACAGCCCCACCTCGAGCGTGCCGTGCTGCATCAGGACGACGAAGTGGTCCCCATAGGGACCGGGCATCCGGGTGAGCCCTTCCGCCAGCGTCAGGTGGTGCGGCGTCATTCAGGTGCTCCTGAGAAGCGTTCTGGTGCGAAGATCGACAGTCGCGGATCCGCGGGCCGACCGAGCAATGCATCGGCCAGGATCCGCCCGAAGATCAGGCCGAGGGACATGCCGTTGCCGGAGAATCCTCCCACGGACCAGCCATTGGAGCCAGGCAGAGGCGCGGCGATCGGCAGCCGGTCGCGCGTGAATGCCATCGTGCCTGCCCAGCGATGCGTGACCCGGAGCGGGCCGATCTCGGGGAACAGCCCGGGCAGCACCCGCTCGAGCGCGCTCTGTACGTCCTCGGTCGGGGTGACGTCGAGGACCCGTTCGTCCCGGTCGGGACGGATCGCGCGGCAACCACCGAGGATGATGCTGCCGTCCGGCGCCTGCTGCCAGTACTCCTCGGTCGCCGTGGTCAGCGCCGTCATGCCGGTGCGGAAGACCGGCTTGATCGGGGCTGTCGCGAGTACCTGGCCGCGTACCGGGGTGATCATCGGGCGGAGGGAGGGCAGCAACGACCCGGTCCACGCATTCACCGCGATAGCGACGGCGCCGCCATCGACGGAGCCGCGATCGGTGACAAGGCGCGTCCCGCCCCGCCGGCCGTCGATCTCCTGCACGGTGGCCCTGGTGAGTATGGCGCCGCGGCGCACCGCTGCCGCTGCGAGTCCCCGTACCAGCTTCCCTGAATGCAGCAGGCCGATATCACGGAAGTAGAGCCCGCCGGTGATGCTGGGGCCGAAGCGAGTCGCAACCATCGCCTGCGCGCCCGCGCGGTCGAGGTAATCTGTGCGGCAGCCGTCCTCGGTGAGCAGCGCCGCGAGGCGGCGGTTCACCTGCTGCTCGTGGTCATCGAGCGCCAGATGCAGGTGCCCGCATGGCCGCAGGTCGCAGTCGATCTCCTCGACGCCGAACAGTTCGTCGGCGAGTCGGCGATTCTCGAGGGTCAGGCTGAGCAGGGCCCGGGCGCGCTCGCGACCGAGTCGGGCGACACTCGCGTCGTAATCCTCCGCCGTCCCCACCGGGAGAAATCCGCCATTCCTCCCGGTGGCCCCGGCGCCGATGCCCTCCCGCTCGAGCAGCAGCGGCGCCGCGCCTGCGCGTGCCAGCCAGTAGGCGGTAGAGAGCCCGACGATCCCCCCGCCGACCACGATGAATTCCGCGGCATCCGGGAGCGCATGCTCCTCCAGCGTGGGTGCCACCCCCCACCACGGAGTCGTCATGGCGGGCCGGCTGGCGAGTCGTACACGATACTCACTGCTCCCTGTTTCTCGACCTTCGTGACCACCCGCAGGGTGGAATCGTAGCGAACCCGAAGGTGGCTGCCGTCGTCCCAGTGCACCTTCGGGAAGTCGATGACGCCTTTCGCGAGGTCGACTCGTACCGCCAGCACGTTGCCGGGGTCCCCTGTCTCTGCGGCGGTCCGCGGTAGGATCGAGACGTTGAGCGTGGCGTCATCCGGTCCGCAGGTGCGGGTGAAGACGACCGCCTTGAGGTCCTCACCCGGGGAGGGCCGGACGACGAGGTCCTGACTGGTGCAGACCCGGTGCTCGGCGCAGCCGGTGAGCAGCACCCCTAGAATCACGTAGCTGAGACTGACTTGGCTTCGATTCATCCCGGGTCTCTAGAACTAGAAACGGTCGAGGTCATGGGCGACGACGGTCTTGCCGGTGAACCCGCCTGCCTTCACTCCGGCGAGCAGCTCCTCGTCAGTGCCGCCCATGCGCACCACATGATACAGCACCAGCAGCTTCGGCCTGGCCCGCGCAGCGAGCGCACCGAGTTCCTGGTCCGAGGTGTGAAAGTCGTGCATGTACCCGGGCCATGAGGCTCCACCTGGTCGGGCCTCCACCCTGAGCCGCACGGCGGGATAGACCTCGTGGACAAGCACGTCGGCACCCGCGGCGGCGCGTTCCAGCGCCGGGCTCGGCCGGGTGTCCCCCGAGATCACGATGACCTTTCCCGGTGCATCGATGCGGTACCCGAAGGCCTGCTTCCAGCTCCCGTGCGGCACCGGGATGGCCGTGATGCGGACGCCGGCGGAGTCGTAGACCACTCCGCCGGCAATCTCCTTGACGTCTACCTTGTAGGCGCCGGGTGCGGTCCGCTCCTTCCCGTCAGTGCGAATCGCGATATCCTCGGCCCAGGCCGCAATGATATGATCGGTCATCGCCCTGGTGCCGCTCGGGCCGATGATGCGGAGCGGCTTCTGCCGGCCCATGACCCACGACGTAAAGATCAGGTCGGGCAGGCCGAGGGTGTGGTCGCTATGCAGATGGGTGAGAAAGAGCGCGGTCACGGGGCCGCCGCGGACCGGCAGTCCGGCAGCGGTCATCTGCCGCTCGGCGCCGGGTCCCGCGTCGAAGAGAAAGACCCGGTCCCCGACGGTCACCGCCGTTGCCGGGCCCTGAGCCTTCGGGTCCGGGAACGGCATGCCGGTGCCTAGCATGATGACCTGGGTGCTGTCCGCGGGTTCCCGTCCGGGCGCCACCGCGCGGGGCTGGTCCAGTCCGGTGAGCAGGAGCGGCGGCAGCGCGAGGAGGAGGAATCTGGGCAGGAACATCAGGTGCTCCCTGTGGTGGGGATGGGCCTAGTCGAGTAGACCCAGGACCTCATACGCGGCGTTGCGGCCGTTGATGCCGATCACGCTGCCGCCCGGGTGGGTGCTGGCCCCACAGAGATAGACCCCGGTCATCGGCGTCTTGTAGCTGAACCGGTTCTGCCACATGTACTGCGGCAGGCATTCGCCCTGGAAGATCTGGCCGCCAGTGAGCCCCAGCCGGGACTCCACGTCAGGCGGGCCGAGGACTTCACGCTGCAGCACCGCGCCGGGCAGGTTGGAGCAGAAGCGTCCGATCGACGCAAGCACCAGATCCCCTGCCGCTTCCCGATGATCGTCCCAGGTGCCCGTGGCAAAGGTGTGCGGCACGTACTGCGAGAAGACGCTCATCAGGTGCTTCCCTTCCGGTGCCACGCTCGGATCGTACGCCGTCTGCAGGTAGATCTCGGTCCACACCCGCTTCGGCAGCCGGCCCGCCATGGCATCGGCATGGCACTGCTTCCACTCTTCGCGGCTGACGGGTGTGTTGATCGTCGCGAGGTGGTGCGGCATACGGGTGCCGGGGCGGGCTGTGAAATTCGGCAGCTCGGCGAGCGCAGCATTGAACTTCACCGTTGCACTCTTCATCGGCACTTCGTCCACCCGTCGCTTCCATGTGGCGTCGGCGTTCGAGCCGAGCAGCCGGGCGGTGACCACCGGGTCGGCATTGGAGATCACGGTCGGGGCCCGGATTCGCTCCCCCCCCACGAGCTCGACACCTTCGCCAGGGATGATCCTTGCCACGGGGACACCGGCTGCGACGGTGGCGCCCGCCTCCACTGCGGCGTCGTGAATAAGGAAGGACACCATCCCCATCCCTCCCGTCACATAACCCCAGCCGCCAGGCTCGCCGTTGTCGAGCCGGCCGCAGAAGTGATGGTAGTAGAGCGACGCGGTGCCCCGGTCGAAAGGACTCGCCGCGCTCCCCACCACGCCCTGTCCCATGTACGCCAGCTTCATCCGCTCATCGACCAGATACCGGTCCAGCAGCTCGGCGATGGACCAGTCGTACAAGAGGCCGATCGCGTCGGCGTCGTGCCCCAGGCGGCGCTCGATCTCCTCGCGGCTGGGCGCACGATGGAGCCAGGTGTCTCCATCGTCGAGCGGCCGCAGCGCATAGCAGATCTTCTTCATCAGGCCATGCATGTCGTGCCGGCCTTTGACGTCCTTCGGGCTGAAGGCGCGGAGTTCGGCCTCCGCCTTCGCTTCGTCGTCCCAGAGCTGGATGCTCGAGCCATCCTCGAACGGCACGAAGTAGCCGCCCATCGCCGGCGTCCAGGTATAGCCGCGGCGCGGCAGCTCCAGCTCCTCGATCACCCGCGGATGCAGCAGGCCGACCACGTACGCGCAGGGCGACACCCGATAACCGGGCCAGGTGTCCTCGAGGGTACAGGCGCCGCCGATCCGCTCGCGCGCCTCGAGCACCAGCACCCGCTTCCCCGCACGGGCGAGGTAGAAGGCGCAGGTCAGGCCGTTGTGGCCCCCACCCACGATGATGGCGTCCCACGGCCGGCGGGACAGCTCGGCCATCGGCGCGGGGAGACCGACTTTGCCGAGAAGAGGAACCGCGCTCTGTGTCATGAACAGTTCAGGCCGGAGGGGCGGTGATCTACTGCTTCAGGTACTGGCCGAACCAGCCGAGGTACTGCTCCCACCGGTGCCGCTGATAGCTCGGCTTGCTGATGCCGTGGAACTGGCCGGGATAGATGATGAGCTTCGTCGGGACGCCGAGGCTGCGGAGCGCCTGGTACATCTGCTCCGAGTTGAGCAGCGGCACGTTGAAGTCCTTCGCGCCGCAAAGGAAGAGCGTCGGCGTCTTGATGCGGTCGGCGTGGAGGAACGGATAGGAGAGCTTGAGATACGTCGCCGTGTTCTTCCACGGCATGCCCAGTTCGGCGGCGTATTCCCGTACGTACATGTCGGTGCCGAAACCGGCGAGCACGTTGGAGAGACTCGCGCCGCTGGTCGCCGCCTTGAATCGCTGGTCGGAGGCGATGACGTAGTTGGTCAGGATTCCGCCATAGCTCCAGCCGCCGACGCCGAGCCGGTCAGGGTCGGCGACGCCGTTCTTCACGGCGTAGTCGACGCCTGCCAGCACGTCCTGCACGTCCTTGTTGCCCCAGTCGGCCCAGATGGCGAGCGAGAACTTCTCGCCGCGGCCCGAACTGCCCCGCGGATTCATCGCCACCACGCCGTACCCATGCGCGGCGAGCGTCTGCCAGTAGAAGTCGAATTCGTTCTGGAACTGGCCGACGGGACCGCCGTGGATGTTGAGGATCGTCGGGTACCTGGTGCCCTGAGTGTAGTCCGCGGGCAATACGAGGAACCCGTTGATCGTTGTGCCATCCTTGCTCTTCACGCTGATCTCTTCGACGGATGCCAGGCGGACCACCGACATCAGCGAGTCGTTCTGGTGCGACAGCGCTCGGAGCGCGGGGCCCTCAGCCGCGTAGACCTCCGCCGGTTCCGCCGGTGATTCCACCAGCGCCGCCAGCCGGCCGTCGCTGCTCAGCGAATACGCCTGCACTACCCGGCGGCCTTCGATCACCCGCTCGATCGCGCCACCGCTCGCGGGGATCCGGGCGAGGTACTGGGTTCGGTCGTCTTCGACGCGCATGTAGATCGACTTGCCGTCGGGGCTCCACGCCGGTGCCGTGATGTTCCGGTCCAGTGAGGCGGTCAGGACGGTGGGGTTGCTGGTGCCGCCCCAGGGGATCACGGCGAGCTTGTACTGCCCGTAGTAGATCAGCGAGTCCGCTGCACCCTGCAGGTAGGCGATCGTGCGGCCGTCCGGACTCCAGGCGGGCCGGCTCTCCCAGTCGGGACTGGCGTCCGGACCGGGGAAGGTCGTCAACTGGCGCGCTACCGCGCCGCTCGTGGCCTGGATCACCCAGAGATCCCAGTTGTTTCCGCGGTCGGGGTCGGGCCCCACGCGCTTGCTCGTGAACACGAGATACTGCCCGTCGGGCGACCAGGCGGGGAGCCGCTCGTCGGAGTTGCCCGCCGTGAGCAGCTCCAGCTTGTGACTCGCCAGCGTGAAGAGATAGAGATGCTTCCGCTTGCGCCGGACATAGCCGGTGTAGTCCTCCTTGAAGTAGTAGCGGTCGATGACAATCGGCGGCTCGGTCTTGCTCGACGCGGTGTCCCGCGGGCCGGCGCCCTGGGAATCCTCGGTGGGTGGGGTGATGGCCGGCGCCGTGGCGCTTTCGGTTTCGACCGAGTCGGCATCCTCGATCACCAGCACGAGCCGGGTGCCATCGGGCGACCAGGCATAGTCGCTGATCCCCGACCTGATGTCCGTCGCCTTCGAAGCCTCTCCCCCTTGCCGGCTCAGCAGCCAGAGCTGCTCCGATTCATGCTCGTCCCCGCGGCTCGACAGAAACGCGAGCCAGCGCCCGTCGGGGCTCCAGCGCGGCGCACTCTCGCTCTCCCTCGGCGTGCTGGTGAGGCGGACCGTCGTCTTGCCGTCCCAGCTGCTCATCCACAGGTCGCTCACGTGCTGATCGCCCTTCGCGTCGACTTCGCCCACCGTGTAGGCCACCCAGCGGCCATCTGGCGCGATCTGCGGATCGCGCACTTCCTTGAGCCGCTGCAGATCGTCGAGTGTGACTGTGCGGCGGGGTTGCTGCGCCGCGAGCGGGGCGACGGCGAGGAGGAGGATGAGGAACGGACTGCGACGCATGCGGACTCCAGAGTGGTTGACCGATGATCGCCCGGGAATCTCGGGGCCGCAAGCCCGACACGCCCGGCGTCGCTGGTGCGACGGTCATTTCCGCCGCAGATTCCAGCCGATGCCCCTCCCCCTGTCCTCCCCGAACGCCGCGGGCCCCCATTCATGATCGTCGAGGCCTGCCTGGAAACCGTGGCCTCGGCGGTCGCCGCCGAGCGGGCCGGCGCGGACCGGATCGAGCTCTGCTCCGCGCTCAGCGAAGGCGGTGTGACGCCGAGTGCCGGGCTGATGCGCGCGGTGCGGACTCGGGTGGAGATCCCGCTGCACGTCCTGATCCGGCCCCGCGGTGGCGAGTTCATCTATGATGCCGCCGAGGAAGAGGTGATGCTCTCCGACATCCGGGAGGCGCGGCGTGCTGGCGCCGATGGCGTCGTCATCGGTGCGCTGTCGGCGGGGCAGCGGGTGCACCGGGCCCGGACCGAGCGTCTGGTCGCGGCGGCGGGTACGATGTGCTGCACCTTTCATCGGGCGGTCGATGCGACCCCCGATCTCGACGCCTCGATCGCGCTGCTCGTCGAACTCGGCGTGTCGCGGGTGCTGACCTCAGGCGGGGCGGCGACGGCCATGCAGGGGCGGGTGACGCTGGCCCGGCTGCAGTCCCGATGGGGCGATCGGATCACGCTGCTCGCCGGCGGGGGCGTGCGTGCCGACAACGTCCGTCAGCTGGTCGACGCGACCGCCGTCCGGGAGGTACATCTCGGTCCCCGGCACACGGACGGCTCAGGAATGGATGTCGTGGAACTCGAGGCGACCATCGCCGCCTTACGAGCCTGATCCGGAAACCCATATCTGCCCCGGTTCGTACGGCCGCGACCCTCAACCAAGGCGTCCTCCACATGAACCTCGTTTGCCGCTCCCTGCTGGTCGCTGGCCTTTTCGCCGCCACCGCGCCTCTCTCGGCCCAGGAAGCCCCCGACCGGGACGCGATCCTCGCCGTCTCTCGCCGCCTCTTCGACGGCATGCGGGCCGGCGACAGCGCCATGGTCCGCGCCACCTTCCATCCGAAGATCTTCCTTGCGTCGGCGTTCGCTCGTCAGGGCACGCCTACCATCGAGGTCGATGATGGCCCGGAGGGCTTCGTCAAGGCGGTCGGGACACCGCACGCCGAGATCTGGGATGAGCGGGTAGCGCATCCTGTCGTGCTCCAGGACGGTACCTTCGCGTCCGTCTGGATGGATTACACCTTCTATCTTGGCGGCAAGAAGAGCCACTGCGGTGTGGATGCCTTCTTCATGGC
>DAINRP010000117.1:6214-9359 GCA_036741755.1 Gemmatimonadales bacterium | reverse complement strand
CGTCGGCGGCGTGGGCGGCCGCCTGTTCGTGGCGCACCAGGACATGGCGGAGCCCGGGGTACTCCGGCAGCGCGTGGTAGAACGGCATGATCGCGCCGCCGGGGTAGCCGAAGACCACATCCACCCCCTGCGCTTCCAGCAGGCGGCAGAGGATCTGGGCGCCGGAAAGCGGCTCGTTCATACGCCCCAGTGCTGAGTGGAGTTGTATGCCGTCGCCTCAAGCCGTTCGGCGTGCCGCTCCTTGTTGAGCGCATGCACCAGCGCCCGTGCGGCGGCCTCGACGATGTCCGTGGAGGCGCCCTGCCCGGAGAGCGACTTGCCGCCGATCCGGCACTGCAGGAAGACCTGTCCGACCGAATCACGGCCCGGCGTCACCGAGCGGAGCGAGAGATTGATGACTTCCACCGGACGCTCGAGGATCTCGCTGATGGCGGCAAAGGCGGCCGCGATCGGGCCATCCCCCTTGCCGCGCGCCGCGCGCTCGCCGGTCCACGGCCCCGTCATGCGCACTTCGGCCTCGGCGGGCACACTGCCGCAGACCACGCGCAGGTGGGTGAGCAGGTGCTCTTCCGGCGCATCGTGGAAACTCTCATGCAGGAGCGCGAGCAGGTCCTCGTCCAGAATCTCCCGCTTGCGATCGGCGAGTGTGGTGAACTCCTTGTAAAGCTGGGCCAGCTTCTCTTCGGGCAGCTCATAGCCAAGCTCGCGATAGCGCCGCTCGAGCGCATGCCGACCGGAGTGCTTGCCCAGGACCAGCGTGGAACGGGGAATCCCCACCGACTCCGGCCGGATGATCTCGTAGGTCAGCCCGTGCTGCAGCACCCCGTGCTGGTGAATGCCGGCCTCGTGCGCAAAGGCGTTGCGGCCGACGATGGCCTTGTTCGGCTGGGGGAAACTGCCGGTCAGGTATGACAGCAGCTGGCTGGTGCGGAAGATCTCCTGACTGTTGATGTGCGTGTTGAACCGGGCCAGTTGCGGGCGGATCCTGCTGGCCATGACGATTTCCTCGAGCGCGGCGTTGCCGGCCCGCTCGCCGATGCCGTTGACGGTGCATTCCACCTGCCCCACGCCCGCCTCGATCGCGGCCAGCGAATTGGCGACCGCGAGTCCGAGGTCGTCGTGGCAGTGCGCGCTCCAGACCACCCGGTCGGGATTGGCCATGCGGGAGCGCACCTCGCGGAACATCGCGGCGTACTCATCGGGGAGCGCGTAACCGACGGTGTCCGGGAGATTGATCGTCGTGGCGCCCTCCTCGATCGCCATGGCGACCACCTCGCACAGATAGTCGAGGTCGGTCCGACTCGCGTCCTCAGCGGAGAATTCGACGTCGTCCGTGTATTGGCGTGCCTGACGAATCGAGCGGCGGGCGAGTTCGAAGGCGTCCTGCCTGGTGATGCGGAGCTTGTGTTCGAGGTGCAGATCGGAGGTGGACAGGAAGATGTGCAGCCGGCCACGCTCCGCGCCGCGGATCGCCTCGCCGGCCAGCTCGATATCCCGCTCGTGGCATCGGGCCAGGGCCGCGATCACCGGCCGACGGATCTCCGCGGCGATGTCCCGGACGCTGCGGAAGTCCCCCTCGCTGGCAGCGGGAAATCCGGCCTCCATCACGTCCACGCCGAGAGCATCGAGCTGCCTCGCCAGGCGCAGCTTCTCCTCGGGGGTCATGGTGTTGCCCGGCGCCTGCTCGCCGTCGCGCAGCGTGGTATCGAAGATGATCACGTCCCTGACCATACCGTTTCTCCATCCTCCCCGAAGCGGGGCAGAAAACAAGAACCGCGGACCTTGGTGGGGTCCGCGGCGAGGGGGCTTGATCCTGCTGTGCTCGACTACTCTTGCCCGTACGCGCCGCGCTCCCCGTGCCCCAGTCCAAGAAGGACCAGCACGAGGCTAATAAGGACGAGCACGAGCGGCAGCGAAGGAAGCATCACAGTCCTGTCTCAAGTCGGCCGGGCAGCAACTTTATGCGCCCGACAGGAGACACGAACCTACGGTTTCCCTACGGACCTGTCAAGAGTGCCTCGAAAACGGCCGAATGGCCCGGGCAGCGTGGGCGTGCACACGGGACCGCGTCTCGCCGGCCCTTGACCGAGGCTCAACGGCTTGTATTTTTATTCACATGCAGACCACAACCCGGCGCCCCGCCGTCCTCGTCCTTATTACCGTGACCGCCCTCCCGAATAGGGGCGGTCCGGGAAGCTGACGCGCGATCTCGCCCGTTGCTGACCGGCCCGTTCCCAGGTGGAGCGGGCCTTTTTTCATGCTCGTAAGGAGGGCCTTTGATGCGACATGCCAGGACCAGTTCGGGAGCCGCCACCCGCGAGCATGACGCCTGCGGCGTCGGCTTTGTCGCCAGGGCGACGGGCGAGCGCTCCCACGAGATCGTCCGCATGGCCCTGCAGGCGGTTGCGAGGGTCGCCCACCGCGGCGCGGCATCCACCGACAACTCCGGCGATGGCGCCGGCGTCCTCACTCAGATCCCGGTGCGCCTCTTTCATCGCGAGGCCTACCGGCTCCGGCTGCGGCTGCAGCCCGGCCAGCCATTCGGAGTGGGGGTCTTCTTCCTGCCGCAGGATCCCGAACTCCTGAGCCGTGCCATCCGGCTGACCGACAAGGTGCTCGAACGGAATGGCATTCCCTGCCTCGGCTGGCGCGAGGTGCCGGTGGAGCCCAGCGCCCTCGGTCCGCTCGCCCGCGCCAGTTGCCCGGCGATCCGCCAGGTCTTCGTGGGAAAGCCGATCACCGCGAGCGACGACGACGCCTGGGAGCGCGCGCTGTATCTCGCCAGGCGTGACATGGAGCGCGATGCCGAAGCCGCCGGTCTGGCGCCGTACTTCGTCAGCTCCTTTTCCTGCCGGACGATCGTCTACAAGGCCTTGCTCACCGGCACGGCCCTGCCGCTGTTCTATCCCGACCTCCGCTATCCGGAGTACGAGAGTGCGGTCGCGCTCTTTCACCAGCGCTATTCGACCAACACCCTGCCGAGCTGGCCCCTCGCCCAGCCCTTCCGGATGATCGCCCACAACGGCGAGATCAACACCCTCTGGGGGAATCGCAACGCGATGGCAGGCCGGGAATCCGACCTCTCCTCGCCGATCTGGGGCAACGACATCGAGCGGCTCAAGCCGGTGATCTGGCCGGAGGGCAG
>DAINRP010000117.1:1690-6114 GCA_036741755.1 Gemmatimonadales bacterium | reverse complement strand
CGATCTGGGGCAACGACATCGAGCGGCTCAAGCCGGTGATCTGGCCGGAGGGCAGCGACTCGGCGGGATTCGACAACACGATGGAGCTGCTGGTGCGCAGTGGCCGCGACCCGCTCCACACGATGATGATGCTGGTCCCCCAGGCGTGGGAACAGTATCCCGACGTGGAGACGGCTATCCGCGACTTCTACCGCTTCCACGCCCACCTCACGGAGCCGTGGGACGGTCCCGCGGCACTGGCGTTCACCGACGGAGTCATCGCCGGCGCCGCGACTGACCGCAACGGCCTGCGTCCCTGCCGCTACAAGGTCACCCGGGATCAGCTGGTGGTCGCAGGTTCCGAGGTCGGGCTAGTGGACCTCGATGCGCGCGATGTCGTGGAGAGCGGACGACTCGGCCCCTGTGAGTTCATCGCGGTCGACATGGCGAACGGCACCGTGCTGCGCAACATGGACGTCAAACGCCGGGTCGCCTCGAGACAACCGTACGGGCAGTGGTGCCGTGACAACATGCAGGTCCTGGAGGCTGATCCGTCGGCGCGCTTCGTGCCGCTGCCCCCGGAGCAGCGCGTGGCCCAGGAGATCGCGTTCGGCTACGGAACGGAAGAGGTGCGATTCGTCCTCGAAGCGATGGGCGGCGCCGGGATCGACCCGGTGTGGAGCATGGGGGACGACGCCCCGATTCCTCCGCTCGCCCGGACCCACGTCGGCCTCTATTCGTACTTCCGGCAGCGCTTTGCCCAGGTGACCAATCCGCCCATCGATCCGCTCCGCGAATCGGTGGTGATGTCGCTCCGGGTGCACATGGGCAAGCATGGGTCGTTCCTGATCGAGAATCCCGGTCTCGCCGGCGTGCTCCGGGTGGACCACCCGATCCTGCTCGACGAGGAGATGGCGTCGCTGCGCAACACGCCCGGCTTCTCCTGTGTCACCCTCAACACCGTCTTTCCCGCGGCGGAGGGCCCCGAAGGCATTCGCAGCGCGCTCGACCGGCTGTGCAGCGACGCCGAACGCGCGGCGCGCAACGGCGCCCGCCTCCTCGTGCTTTCCGATCGCGCTGCGGACACCGAATTCGTACCGATCCCGATGTTGCTTGCCCTGGGTGCGATGCGCCGGCACCTGATGGACGCCGGGCTGCGTATGCGACTCGGCCTCGTGGCCGAGACCGGCGATGCATGGGACATCCATCACTTCGCCGCCCTGATCGGGTACGGGTGCGAGGTGGTATACCCGTGGATGGCACTGCAGGCGGTGAGCGCGGCGTTCAGCGAGGAGGGCGAGACGCGTGACGCGCGCCCGGGGCAGCGCAAGAGCCGCTACGACCTGGGAACGGAGCGCCCGAGCCCGGATCAGGCCCGGCGCAACTTCAGGGCAGCCGCGGAGAAGGGGCTGCTCAAGATCATGTCCAAGATGGGCATCTCGGTGCTGACTTCGTACAACGGCGCCCAGATCTTCGAGTGCCTGGGCCTCGGGCAGGAGGTCGTTCAGCGGTGCTTCCGTGGCACCGATTCCCCGATCGGCGGGATCGGTTTCGAGGAGATCGCCGAGGATGCCCTGATCCGGCATCGGCTGGCCTTCGGTACCGGGGACACCCCTGGCGCCGAGAGCCTGCCGGACTATGGCCGGGTCCGGTTCCGGAAGGATGGCGAGGAGCACGCCTGGGCTCCGCCAGTCGTCACCGCCCTGCAGAAGGCGGTCGGCGGCGGGAAGGAAGGGAAGCCGGAGTCCCGCGAGCCGACCGAGTTGGCCGCCGGTTATGCGAAGTTCAAGGAATATGTGACAAAGGTCGAAGAGCGCTGGCCCTCGAATCCGCGCGACCTGCTCGGCTTCCGGGCGGGCACGCCGGTTCCGATCGAGGAGGTCGAAACGGTCGAGTCGATCATGCGGCGCTTCGTCTCCTCGGCGATGTCGCTGGGCGCGCTTTCGCCGGAGGCGCACGCGACGATTTCCATCGCAATGAACCGGATCGGTGCGCGTTCCAATTCCGGCGAAGGGGGGGAGGATCCGTTCAACTACACCCCGCTGCCGAATGGCGACCGCGTCGACAACCGGATCAAGCAGGTGGCCTCCGGCCGCTTCGGCGTCACCACGGAGTACCTGGTGCGGGCCGAAGAGCTGGAAATCAAGATCGTCCAGGGTGCCAAGCCGGGCGAGGGAGGCCAGCTGCCGGGACACAAGGTGACGGAGTTGATCGCACGGCTCCGGCATGCGGTCGTCGGGATTCCCCTCATCTCTCCGCCGCCGCACCACGACATCTACTCGATCGAGGACCTCGCACAGCTGATCCTCGACCTGAAGACCGTGAACCCGAGGGCGCGTGTGGGTGTGAAGCTGGTAGCGGAGACCGGCGTGGGTACCGTCGCGGCGGGAGTCGCCAAGGCCTACGCCGACTACGTCCTGATCGCCGGCCACAGCGGCGGCACCGGAGCCTCCCCGCTCTCCTCGATCAAGCACGCCGGAAGCCCCTGGGAGCTCGGGCTGGCAGAGGCGCAGGCAAGTCTCGTAGCCAACGGGCTCCGGCACCGGATCGAGGTGCGGACGGACGGCGGCTTCAAGAGCGGCCGCGACGTCGTGATCGCCGCGCTGCTCGGCGCGGAGTCGTATGGATTCGGTACTGCGCCGCTGGTCGCGATCGGCTGCGCGATGGCTCGGCAATGCCATCTCAACACCTGCCCGACCGGCGTCGCCACGCAGCGGGCCGACCTGCGCGCCAAGTTCAAGGGTACACCCGATCAGGTCGTCACCTTCTTCAGCTTTGTCGCGGAACAGGTCCGCGAAATCCTGGCAGGGATCGGCGCGCATTCGCTCGACGAGATCATCGGCCGGGCGGACCTGCTCGAGCGGATCGAACGGCCGGACATTCCGCGGGCACAGATGCTGGACCTCTCCGCCCTGATGAGCCCCGCCAACCCCGGGGAAGGCACCGCCTGCAAGCGGCTGATCGAGCGCAACGACCGTCCGGGCGTGATCTACCTCGACGATGAAATCCTGGCGGAGTGCCGAGGCCACATCGAGCAGGGGCTGCCGTTCTCCGGGTTCTACGACATCCGGAACCACCATCTCGCCGTCGGCGCGCGGGTCGCTGGCGCGATCGCCACGAAGCACGGTGACAAGGGCCTGCCGGATGGCCATGTCCATCTGCGTTTCCGCGGCAGCGCGGGCCAGAGCTTCGGCGCGTTCGCGACGCACGGCATGCACCTCGACCTCGAGGGCGAGGCGAACGATTACGTGGGCAAGGGTCTCTCCGGTGGCGAGCTCAGCATCCGGCCGTTCCGTCAGGCGGCGTACGTGAACGAGACCCACGAGAACACCATCGTCGGCAACACCTGCCTGTACGGGGCCACCAGCGGACGGCTCTTCGCGGCGGGACAGGCGGCGAGCCGGTTCGCCGTGCGCAATTCAGGTGCGCTGGCCGTGATCGAGGGTGCGGGCAATCACTGCTGCGAGTACATGACGGGCGGGATGGTCGTGGTCCTCGGACCGGTGGGGCGGAACTTCGGGGCCGGGATGTCGAACGGGGTCGCCTACGTGCTGGACGAGAGCGGCGGATTCACCAGCCGGGTCAACATGGACATGGTGCGGGTCGACCGCTGCAACGAGCAGGACGAGGAGAAGCTGCTGGTCCTGATCCACGAGCACCAGGAACGCACCGGGAGCGCGCGCGCGCGGCAGCTCATCGCCCAGTGGCCAGAGTTCCGGCAGCTCTTCAAGAAGGTCGTTCCCAACACCACGCCGACAGCACCGAAGGCGGTAGCGCAACCGACGGAGCCGGCTCCCGAGCCGGCACCAGAACCGGCCGGCGCACGTTCCTAGCGCTGGTGCGACCCGTATCGCCGCGAGGGACGGGGCAGGCTCGCCCGTCCCTCGCGGCATTTTGTGCTATCGGTGGTGCGCGAGCAGCCAGCCGTAGATGTCGTAGCCGCCGCTGCCGTCGTAGGTACGGCTCCACACCTCGTGCCCGGCATCAGGGTAGACCGTGAGACGGGCCGGCTCGCCGGGTGGAGGCTGGCAGGCGTTCAGTGCGTCCACGAGCCGCGCCTCGTGCCCGAGCGGCTCGTCCCTGTCCAGCTCCCCATGAAACGCCCAGACGGCGACCTCCCGCATCACGCAGATCCCGCGCGGACTGCCGGTGCCGGAGATCGGCACGATCGCCGCCACCACGTGGGGCCGTGCGATGGCATAGGCCCAGGCCCCTTCGGCCCCGGTACTGAGGCCTGTGATATAGATCCTCGTGCTGTCGACTCGATACGCCTGGGAAGCCGCAGCGATGACCTCGTCGATCAACGCCACCGGCCAGTGCTTCTGGTCAGCGGGGAGTTGCGGCGAAATCACGATCATGGGGAACCGCGCTCCCTTGTGGGCCAGTTTCGGCAGGCCCCACCGGTTGAGCCGGGACAGTTCGGAGGTGCCGTTGCCCCGCTGGCC
>DAINRP010000117.1:0-1590 GCA_036741755.1 Gemmatimonadales bacterium | reverse complement strand
GAGGCCCGGCAGCTGATGATCAGCATGCTGGCGCTGTCGTGGTTCCACGTGGTGCATGCGCCGACGGTTCTCCGGGCGCTGGGCGTCGAGGCGGCGGACCCGGCTTTTCGGGAGGAACGGCGCCGTCACGTGGTGAATCTGGTGGTACAGGGCGTCCGGGGACGGCTGAGCGGGGGCGACAGTTCCGGCGCCCAGGGTACCCCCGCCTCTGCACCCAGCGCTCGAAACTCATAGCGGCCCGGACGCGGCCGATAGTCTGGACACGCTCTCTAAGGAAGCTGACCATGACCAACGTGATGACGCCGGCGCCGAAGGCGACGGGCACCCCCGTGACACCGCTTGCCACCGAAAAGGAAGCGCGAGAGGTCGCCGAAGCGGCCCGCGAGCATGACTGGCAGGCGCCCAGCTTTGTCAGGCAGCTCTTCGAGGGCAACTTCCAGCTCGGCCTGATCCATCCCTACCCCGAGCCCTCCGCGGCCGATGTCGAGAAGGCACGGCCCTTCATGGAGAAGCTCACGGCCTTCATGAGCACCCAGGTGGACAGCGACAGGATCGATCGCGAGAGCAAGATCCCGCCGGAGGTGATCCAGGGCCTCCGCGAGCTCGGCGCCTTCGGGATCAAGATCCCCGAGGAGTACGGTGGGCTGGGACTCTCCCAGCTGATGTACACCAAGGCCATCGGGATCGTGACCAGCCAGGACGGGAGCATGACGGCGCTCCTCTCGGCAGCGCAGTCGATCGGCGTCCCCACTCCGCTCAAGCTGTTCGGCACCCCGGAGCAGAAGAAGAAGTACCTGCCCCGCCTGGCCAAGGGCGCGATCTCGGCCTTTGCGCTCACCGAGAACAACGTCGGCTCCGACCCGGCAGCGCTCGCGACCCATGCGGAACTCTCGGCGGACGGCACCCACTACATCCTCAACGGCGAGAAGCTCTGGTGCACCAACGGCACGGTGGCCGAGCTCTTCGTCGTCATGGCCCGGACCACGGGGAAGAAGATCACGGCGTTCATCGTCGAGGCGGACTGGCCCGGCGTCGAGGTGGTCCACCGACTGCACTTCATGGGGCTCAAGGCCATCGAGAACGGTGTCATCCGGTTCACCAACGTGAAGGTGCCGGTCGAGAATGTCATCTGGGGCGAGGGCAAGGGTCTCAAACTGGCCCTGATCACCCTGAATACCGGACGGCTCACGCTGCCGGCCTCCTGCGTGGCCGGGGCCAAGAAGTGCCTCGAGATCGTGCGCCGCTGGGGTAACGAGCGGGTCCAGTGGGGACAGCCGATCGGCAAGCACGATGCGATCGCGCAGAAGATCGGGCGGATGGCCGCGGAGACGTTTGCGATGGAAGCGGTGAGCGACCTCGCCAGCCTGATGGCCGACGAGGGCAAGCGGGACATCCGGCTTGAAGCCGCGATTGCCAAGATGTGGAACACGGAACTCGGCTGGCGCATCGTGGACGACACGCTGCAGATCAAGGGCGGACGGGGCTACGAGACCGCGGACAGTCTGCGGTCCCGCGGCGAGCGGCCGGAGCCGGTCGAGCGGATGCTCCGCGATTTCCGGATCAACCTGATCTTCGAGGGCTCCTCGGAGA
>DAINRP010000116.1:4279-9424 GCA_036741755.1 Gemmatimonadales bacterium | reverse complement strand
GGCGGCTGCGGGGGATGCTGGGCGGCGAGATCCCGTCGCTCATCCTGTGCGATAACGAGGGCCAGCTCGAGCGGCTCGACGAACTGCTGAACGAGGGCGGCAGCCGGGTCAACGCCACTCTTGCCATCGGGGCGCTGGACGGCGGCTTCGTGATGCGGAGCCTCCGGGTCCTCACCGATCACGAGATCTTCCGCCGTGCCCGGCGGCTGCGGCGCGCCCGGCGCTATCGTCAGGCGGCGCCGTCGGCGGCGACGGGCCAGCTGCAGGCCGGTGACTACGTCGTGCACCTCGAGCATGGCATCGGGGTCTACCGCGGCATCCAGACGATCACCGTCGGCGAGTCGACGCTCGAGGTCGCGATCGTCGAGTACGAGGGCGGGGACCGCCTCAACGTGCCCCTCTACCGGCTCGACCAGCTGGAGCGCTACCGTGCGGCGGGGGACGATGGCGATCAGCCCCCGCCCAGGCTGCACAAGCTCGGTGGCAATGCGTGGCAGCGGGTGCGGGACAAGACCCGGCAGGCGATCAAGGAGATGGCCGCCGAGCTGCTCGATCTGTACGCGCGGCGCAAGGTGAGCGCCGGCTATGCCTTCCCGCCTGACACACGCTGGCAGCGGGAGCTGGAGTCGGCGTTCCTGTACGAGGACACGCCCGATCAGCGGAAAGCGACCGAGGCGGTGAAGCGCGCCATGGAGCAGCCGATCCCGATGGATCTGCTGCTGGTGGGCGACGTCGGGTATGGCAAGACGGAGGTCGCGGTCCGCGCGGCGTTCAAGGCGATCCAGGGAGGGAAACAGGTGGCGGTGCTGGTACCGACCACGATTCTGGCCGACCAGCACGCCCGCACCTTCACCGAGCGGCTGGCGGACTTCCCGGTCAAGGTGGAGGTGCTGTCCCGCTTCCGGACGGCAAAGGAACAGAAGGCGGTGCTCGAACGGCTGGCCGCGGGCGAGGTCGATGTCATCATCGGCACCCACCGGCTGCTGTCGCCGGACGTGGTCTTCAAGGACCTCGGCCTGCTGGTGATCGACGAGGAACACCGCTTCGGGGTGAAGCACAAGGAGCGGCTCAAGGCCCTGCGCCTCACGGTCGATGTGCTGACCCTGACCGCGACGCCGATTCCGCGCACCCTGCACCTCTCGCTCGCCGGACTCCGCGACCTGGTGCTGATCGAGACCCCCCCGCGGGACCGCTCACCGATTCTCACCTTCGTGGAGCCGTGGGACGACGGCCTGCTGGAGGAGGCGTTCGCGCGGGAACTCGACCGCGGCGGACAGGTCTTCATGGTTCACAACCGGATCGAGACCATCGAGACCATCGCGGCCCGGGTGCGTTCGCTCGCGCCGCGGGCGCAGATCGGCGTCGGGCACGGGCAGATGGCCGCCGACGATCTGGAGGATGTGATGCGGCGCTTCGTGTCCGGTGAGGTCGACATCCTCGTCTCCACGATGATCGTCGAGTCGGGGCTGGACGTGCCGAACGCGAACACGATGGTGGTCCATGACGCTCAGCGCTTCGGACTGGCCCAGCTCTATCAGCTGCGCGGCCGGGTGGGGCGGAGCCACCGGCGGGCCTACTGCTACCTCGTCGTGCCGGATCAGATCGACCGCGACGCGGAGGAACGGCTGAAGGTGCTGGAGCATCATACCGAGCTGGGCGCGGGGTACCGGATCGCGCTCAAGGACATGGAGCTCCGGGGGGCGGGGAACCTGCTGGGACAGGAGCAGTCGGGGCATGCCCACGCGGTCGGCTTCGACCTGTACCTGCGGTGGCTGGAGGAGACGGTCAAGGCGCTGCGCGGCCAGGCCGGCAAGGGCGAACGTCCCGCGCCGCCGGAGGTGGTCCTCGACCGGCCGGCCCATCTGCCGGATGCCTATGTCGCCTCGGACGACGTCAAACTCGACTTCTACCGGCGACTGGCGCGAGCCGCGACCTCTGGCGACATTCAACCGCTTCGCGACGAGCTGCGCGAGCGATTCGGACCCCTGCCCGAGGCGGCCGAAACCCTGCTCAACATGGCGCGGCTTCGGGCGGTCGGCGCCGAGCTCGGCCTGCAGCACCTGCTGGTGCGGGGCGACGAGGCCCGGCTCACCTTCCGCGAAGGCGCGGCGCCCCGGTTCGCGGGTCTCTCCGCCGCGCTCGACCACGTGCAACTCGCGGTGGAAGTGCGTCGCACGGTGCCCCTCGCGCTCCGCTTGACGCGACTGGGCGGGGAGTCGTTGATCCCGGCCCTGGTGCGCGCGCTGGATACCGTGGCGGAAAAGCAGCTCGACACAAAGAAGTGATGGACATCATGCTGGCCGGGCATTGCAGGCAACATCGGACGGGAGCAGTCATGCGACGTTGGTCGATGGTGGTGATGACGCTGGCGCTGGCGGGGTGCGACAACCTGAAGGACATGTTTTCCGCGCGGCCGGAGGTGGCGGCCGAAGCGGGGGGGCAGCAGCTCAAGGTGGAGCGGCTCGCCAAGATGATGACCTCGATCAAGGGCGTACCCCTCACCCGAGACGCCGCCGAGTTCATCACCAACATGTGGGTGGACCACACCCTCTTCGCGCAGGCGCTCGCCGGCGGCAAGCCGCTGACCGATTCCAGCGTGGCGGCCCAGGTGCTATGGCCCGAGATGGCCGAGATCCGTGGCAGCCGCTGGCATGACTCGCTGGTGATGCACCGGGCCCCGATGACGCCGGGTGTCGCCGACAGCGTCTACGGTGCCGATCGGGAACGGCTGCTGCAGCACATCCTGATCCGGCTGCAGCCCAACGCGGAACCGCCGGCCCGCGCCGCCGCTCGGCGAAAGGCCGATGCCGCATACGCGAAGCTCAGGGATGGGGCCAATTTCGCGCAGCTCGCGACCAAGGTCAGCGAAGACCCCGGGAGCAACAAGGACGGCGGGTATCTGCCGCCGGCCCCAAAAGGGAAATGGGTCACCGCGTTCGACAGCGCGGGCTGGACGCTCGCGCCGGGCGCGATGACGCCGGTCATCGAGACCCCCTTCGGATTCCATATCATCCGCCGTCCGCCCGCCACTGAGATCCGGGACCGGCTGGTCAATTACGCCCGGGACCGGATCGGGGCGACGCTCGATTCCGTCTACCTCGACAGCCTCGGCGCCCAGCGGAAGCTCACCGTCGATGGTGGCGCCGCGGCGTCGATGCGCGCGGCGCTCGCGGACCGGGCCGCGTCGATGCATTCCACCAAGCCGCTGGCGACCTACCAGGGCGGCGTGCTCACCGTGGCGGAGTTCATGCGCTGGATCGCGGCCCTCGGCCCGAGCGTGGGGAACGACCTGCTGGGGCGTCCCGACAGTTCGCTGGTCCAGTTCGCCCGGCTCATCGCGCAGAATCAGCTGCTGCTCCAGCAGGCCGACTCCGCCGGCATCACCCTGGCCCCGGTCGAGTGGGAGGGGATGATGGCGCGCTACCGCGGGCAGATCGATACCCTGCGGATGAATCTCGATCTCTTCGGCGCTGACCTGACCGATCCCGCCATCAGCGTCCCCGACCGCAGCCGCGTGGCGGCGATCAAGGTCGAGAGCTACTGGGACCGGATCGCGGCGGGCGCGCTCCGGCCGAGGCCGATCCCGCCGCAGCTCGCCGCCGTGCTGCGGCAGCCTGACAACTACAAGGTCAACAAGGCCGGGATCACCCGCGCCGTCGAAATCGCGCAGGAGCTGAAGGCAAAGGCCGACTCCACCTCTCAGGCGCCGCAGCCGGTGCCGAATCAGCCCGCACCCGGCGCCGCGCCCTTCACCCTTCCGCCGGCCGCGCCCGCAGGGAAGCCATGAGCATGATGCGCCCCGCGCTCGTCGCCGGCTGCACGCTGCTGTTCGCCGGCGTGGCGGCCGCCCAGCAGCCCGAGCAACCGACCGGATTCCGCTGCGACACCCTGCCCGGCGTGGTGGATCGCGTCGTCGCGGTGGCCGGCGACGTCCCGATTCTCTCCTCGCAGGTCGAGGAGGAGATCTTCACGCAGCGTGCCCAGAACGGGCAGGTGCCGAAGACCCTGGACGAATTCCACAACCTGTGCCGGCAGGTGATCTCCGACCTGATCGACGCCGAGGTCATGGTGCAGGTGGCCCAGCGCGATACGACGATCAAGGTGAGTGATACCGAGATCTCCGACGGGGTGGAGCAGCAGTTCCGGAATGTGCGCCAGCGTTTCACCTCCGAGGTCGACTTCCGCAACGAACTCGCGCGCTCGGGCTTCCAGACGCCCGAGGAGTTCCGGCGCTGGCTCAGCGAGAGCCAGCGCAAGGCGGCGCTCCGCAACCGCCTGCTCAGCAAGCTGAAGGACGACGGCAAGCTGAAGCCGGTGCAGCCGACCGAGCGGGAGATGCGGGCGTACTTCGATCAGTACCAGGATCAGCTCCCCGCCCGCCCGGCGACGATCTCCTTCCGCAACATCATCGTCTCCCCCAAGGCCTCGGCGCCGGCGCGCGACCGTGCCCTGGCGCAGGCCGATTCCATCGTCGGCGAGCTGCGCAAGGGCGCCGACTTCGCCACGGCGGCCAAGCGCTTTAGCCAGGACCCCGCCAGCAAGGACCAGGGAGGCGATCTGGGGTGGTTCCGCCGCGGCGTCATGGTTCCGGAGTTCGACGCCATCGTGTTCCGGCTCAGGCCGGGCCTCATCTCCGAGCCGGTCGAGACCCCGTTCGGCTTCCACATCATTCAGGTGGAGCGGGTCCAGCCGGCCGAAGTCCAGGCACGGCACATTCTCCTCATGCCCGAGATCATGGCCGCGGATGCCGACAGCGCCGATTCCCTGGCCCAGCGGATCGCGTTGCAGCTGAAACAGGGCGCGCCGTTCGATTCGCTCAGCCGGCTCTATCACGATGCAGGTGAGGAGCGCGACGCGGACGATGTGCCGGTGACCCAGCTGCCGGACGAGTATAAGGATGGCATCGGGACGGCGGACAGCGGGCAGGTGGTGCCCCCCTTCGCGATCCGGAAGGCGATGGGTCTCCGGCGGAAGTACGTCGCGCTGCAGGTGACCAGCCGCCGCACCGAAGGGGCGATCCGCTACGAGGACGTGAAGGAACAGATCCGCAAGAAGCTGAGCGATGATCTCGCGACGCGGCGGTATCTGGACCGGCTCCGCCGCTCGACCTACGTGGACCTCCGGTTGTAGCCGCCATGCGTGGCG
>DAINRP010000116.1:1665-4179 GCA_036741755.1 Gemmatimonadales bacterium | reverse complement strand
CCCCGCCTCGCCGTCACCCTCGGTGACCCCCGTGGCATCGGCCCCGAGATTACCGCTCGCGCCCTCGCCGAGCCGCTCGAGGCCGATATCATCGCGATCGGTGCCGAGGATCAGATCGCGACGATCCCGGCCGCCCGGCGGGTGGCGGTCGGATCGTGGGGCGAGGGGTTCGGTGAGGACGCCCCCTCCCTCAAAGTGGGCCCATCGCGCGCCGTACGCGCGGGCCGGATCACCGGCGCCGGTATCGAGATGGCGGTGAAGCTCGCGCTCGCCGGCGACGCGGATGCGATCGTCACGGCTCCCGCGCACAAGCACGCGCTCAATCTCGCGGGCTTCCGCTGGCCCGGCCACACCGAGTGGCTGGCGCACCTCGCCGGCGACGTCGACGTTGCCATGATGCTCGCGGCCGACGAGCTGCGCGTTGTGCTGGTCACGACCCACGTGCCGCTGCGGTCGGTACCCGCGCTGCTGACAACCGACAAGGTGATCCGCACCGGGCGCATCACCCGCGCGGCGCTGCAGCAGTGGTGGGGCATCGCCGAGCCACGGATCGCGGTCTGCGCGCTCAACCCGCACGCGGGCGAGTCCGGCCTCTTCGGTGACGAAGAGGAGCGGGTGCTCCGCCCCGCGGTCGAGGCGCTGGGGGCCAGCGGACCGTTTCCGGCCGACACCGTGTTCGTCCGCGCGATGCGGGGCGAGTTCGACGCGGTGCTCGCCCCCTATCACGACGTCGGCATGACGGCGATCAAGGTCGCCGCCTTCGGCCGCGGGGTGAACATCACGCTGGGCCTTCCGTTCCCCAGAACCTCGCCCGATCACGGCACGGCGTTCGATATCGCCGGCACCGGCACGGCGGATGCCTCGAGCATGCGGGCCGCGCTGGAGCTCGCCGCCCGGCTCGCCGTGAAGAACCAGGGGAAGGTCCGGGGTGCCTGACAGTCGCCCCGACTGGGCCGCACGGGCCCAATGGAGTGCCGTACTCATCGGGTCATTGATCCGGCTGCGGCAGTACGTCCATGCCCGGCCGCTGTGGATCGACGAGGCGATGCTGGCCAACAACATTCTCACCCGCAGCTTCCGCCAGCTGCTGCAGCCGCTCGATACCGATCAGACCGCTCCCGTCCCGCTCCTCTGGTTCACCCGCCTCGTCGCCCTCATCGCCGGCCCCGATGAGCGGGCGCTCCGTCTGCTGCCGTTCCTCGGCGGGATCCTGCTGCTGATCGTGCTGCGGAAGGTGGCGTCACGCCTGCTCCCCCCGTGGCCGGCAACGCTCGCGGTCCTGATCGCGGCGCTCTCGCCGATGCTGATCTACTACTCGAACGAGCTGAAACCGTACGGCCTCGACGCCATGTGGGCGATGCTGCTGCTGCTGCTGGCCCTGCGGGTCCGGGAGCGCCCCGCGGCGGGTGACCGATGGCTGGGCCTGCTGGCGGTGGGAGCCCTGGCGACCCTTGCGACCACGCCGGCGCCGTTCATGCTGGCCGGCGTGGGGATCGGTCTCGCCCTCGATGCCGGGGTACGGCAGGCACCCAAGGGGTGGATGTGGCTGATCACCTGCGGGGCGCTCTGGGCGGCGGTGTTCGGGGCCTTGTACCTGGTGCTCTACCGGGCGACCATGGAAAACCCGTACATGCAGCGCTACTGGGTGCCGTACTTCCTGAGTCCGTCGCTCCCGGAACTCGACGCCAAGATCGACCACGCCGTCGGCAGCGGCCTGCAGGACTGGTTTCTCTCCGAAGGCGGCCGGTGGCGGGTGGAGGCGGGCTTCCTGCTGATTCTGCCGACCGTGGTGGGAGGCTTTGAACTCTTCCGCCGGCACGGCCGCACGGTTATGACGATGCTGCTCGTGCCATTCGCGCTCGCGGTCGTCGCATCGATGGTGCGCCGCTATCCGGTCGCGCCCCGTCTCATGCTGTTCGCGATGCCCACCATGACGCTGCTCCTGTCGGCAGGGCTCTGGGCGATCAGCGAACAATTGCGCGTACGGTGGCGGCGGCCGGCCTTCGCCCTGGCCTCCACCGCGCTGCTGCTGCTCCCCGGACTCGGCGCCCTCCGAACATGGCAGCTCCCGCTCGACCGCGAGTCCCTTCGCCCGCTGGTGACACGACTCGAGCAGGAGCACGCGCCCGGGGCCACGATCTACGTGTACGGCCGCGCGATGCCGGCGTGGCTCTTCTACACGACCGACTGGTCGCGTCCCGACCTTGCCCGGGTGCATGAGCGCAGCGTCCTGATCGGCTCGACCGGTGGCGCGTTCTACCACGCCGCCAGCCGAGGCCACGCAGTCGCCGAAGAAGGGGACAGCCTGATCTATCCGTATCGTGACTGGCGCGAACTGGTGGGCGTCCCCTCCGGGCTCGGCCCCGACAGCCTCGGCATCCGGCGCGACGCGCCCGATCCGGGCTGGGCCAGCAACGAGGCCCGCCGCATTCGTCAGGCGGGCGGGCCCGAGGCGTGGCTGGTGCTGTTCTCGTTCGTGCCCGGCGTCCAGGACAGTCTGGGGGCGGCGATGCG
>DAINRP010000116.1:0-1565 GCA_036741755.1 Gemmatimonadales bacterium | reverse complement strand
ACGATCCAGTGCGACAGGCCGAGCAGGGGAGCGACCTCCACTGAGCCAGAGACGGTGATGATCTCCACCGGGCGGCCCGCCTGCGCGAAGTGCGCCCACGCGAGCCGGGGATACTTGGTGGCGATCCGGGCGGTCTTGCCGCCGGGCAGGTCGGGCCAGGGGGTGCTCGCGGGGCTGGCCACGACCAGGCGGCAGGCACCGAAGCCGAGTTCGAGCGGCTCGAGCACGTCGGCGTTGGACTCGCGCAGCACGTCGGTGCCCGTGACGCCGAGGTCGGCGGCGCCGGATTCGACATAGACGGCGACGTCCGACGGCTTCACGATCAGAAACTCGATGGCCGGTTCGTTCGAGGGAATCAGCAGCCGTCGGCCCGGGTTCGGATCGATGACGATCCCGGCCTTCGCGAAGCAGGCCGCGGCGGGCTCGAACAATCGCCCCTTCGCGAGCGCGATCCGGATCATGGCGCGAGCGCCTCGGCGATGGTGTCGAGATCGAGGGAGACGCCGACGGCCGGCATCGGGGCGCCGAAGCGACCCATCAGGTCGTCATAACGTCCGCCGGCGCCCGCCGCCTGTCCCGCGCCGGCGGTGAAGAGCTCGAAGTGAATGCCGGTGTAGTAGTCGAGCCCGCGGACCTCACCCAGGTCGAAGACGACGTGCGCCCTGTCCGCCGGCGGCAGCGCGGACTCGAGCTGGAGCAAGTGCTCGAGGGCGGGGCGGGTGGCCGCCGACGCCTGACGCAATGCCTGCTCCAGCACGGACCGGCGGCCGATCACGAAAGCCAGCCCGCCGAGCGCCCTGGCCTCTGGCGCCGCGTCCGCCAGGGCGCGGGTCAGGTTCCCCTTGTCCTTGCGGTCGATCCAGCGACGGACCGCTTCGCGCTCGGCCTCGCCGAGCACCGCCAGACCCGGCGCCAGCGCCCCGACGTGCCCGAGGTTGAGCTGGAAATCCCGGAGCCCCATCGTCCGGGCGAGTTCCAGCGTCAGGCGGACGATCTCCACGTCCGCCGCCAAGTCCCCCTGGCCGAGCAGCTCGGCGCCGGCCTGCAGGGTCTCGCGAGGGCGCCCACCGCGCTCCGGCTCCTGCCGGAAGACCTTGCCGCTATAGCTGAGCCTGAGCGGGCGGGTGGCATCCCGGAAGGTGGTCGCCGCCACCCGCGCGATGCTCGCCGTGAAGTCGTAGCGCAGCGCGAGCATCCGGCCGTCGCGATCGGTGAAGCGGATCAGCCGGTCGGCGACTCCCGACCCGCCGGCGCGGAGGAAGACCTCCTCGTACTCGAAGGTCGGGGGCAGCAGCTCCTCGTAGCCGCCATGCTCCAGCACGTCGGCTGCTGCGCGCTGCAGTCGCCGGCGCGACAGCGCGGCGGGGCCCGTGAGATCGAGGGCGCCAGGCGGGATCGGAGCAATGGGGCGAGTCATGGCGGCAGGAAAGTAAGCTGGTCAGCCCGGCTTGGGTGCTTCCCCGCCGCCGGCCAGATAACGCACCGTCCGTACCCGGCGACCGTCCATCTCCACGATCTCGAAGAGGTCAGGGCCGACGGTGATCCGGTCCCCGGTCCTCGGCAGG
>DAINRP010000115.1:0-9475 GCA_036741755.1 Gemmatimonadales bacterium | reverse complement strand
GGTCGAAGCCGTCATCCGCCTGCCGCCACGCATCATCGGGGACGAAGCCGCGGCCATCCTCCGCAGTGACCGAGATACGCGCGGCCATCGGCTTGCCGGTGGCCGCGTCCACGACGCTGATCGTGAGCCGGCCCATCGGCTCGCGGTACACCCTCCGCCGAGCTTCGATGCGTTTCGTCGCTCCACCGGGAATGGCCACGACCATGAGGACGGTGTTGCCATGCTCATTGCTGATATAGGCGATGCGCCGACCATCCGGTGACCACCGGGGATTGGTCGCGTCGAAGTCGCCATAGGTGAGCTGCATCTCGTCGCCACCGTCCGCGGTGGTGAGCCAGAGCTGGTTCCACTGGCGGCCCAGGTAGCTGGAGTAAACCACCCGTTTGCCGTCGAGCGCCCAGTCGGGGTGCGCCTTCCAGTTGGTCTCTTCGTCATGCACCAGCCGCATCGGGGCGCCGGCCCTTGCCTCCATCCGCCAGAACCCGCCGGTCCCCCAGATCTTCCCGCGATTGGAGACGAGCAGCAGCTCCTTCCCGTCCGGCGACCAGCTCGGCGAGAGGTAGTGGTCGTACTTGCTGTAGTAGTAGCGGGGGAGCTTCGAGTCGACGTCCTCTGTGAGACGGACGGGAGTACCGAGTACCGAGTTCCGAGTGCCGAGGGCGGTGTCCGCACCGGGACCACTCGGGACTCGGAACTCGGAACTCGCAACTTGTACTAGCCAGATGTGGAACCTTCCCTCGTACGCCGTGCTCACGTACGCGATCCGGCTCCCGTCCGGCGACCAGCGTGGATCCACGTTCACCGCACCATCCACCACCAGCGGGACGTCGGTCAGCGTGTTCACATCCAGCAGCCGCAGGCCCACGGCGTCATCGCGATAGCTCGCGTAGACTACCCTCGACCCATCCGGCGACCAGTCGGGCTGGTAGGCGTATCCGGGTCCGGTGGTGAGCTGTTCCGCCACGCTGTCGCCGATCCGCTGGCGCCAGAGACTGCCCT
The DNA here is from genome assembly GCA_036741755.1 of Gemmatimonadales bacterium. Taxonomy (GTDB): domain Bacteria; phylum Gemmatimonadota; class Gemmatimonadetes; order Gemmatimonadales; family GWC2-71-9; genus JADJOM01. The sequence continues at coordinate 8,476 of DAINRP010000115.1, read as the reverse complement.
GCATGGCGTAGACGAGCGTCTTCCCGTCCGGCGACCAGGTGGCCTCGGAGGGCCCGCTGGTCACCTGTGGCAGGTACATCTCCCGGTAGTAATAGTTGTGCGGGAGCTTGACCTGCTTGAGCACCGGCTCGCGCTGCGCCCGGAGCGGAGCGGCCAGCACCAGCGGGAGAATCACGCCGGCGAAGCCCACCCCGCGAGCGAGGCGCGGTGCGATAGACTCTGCGAACGCATGGGTCAAGAGTTGCCTCGTTCCACTGTGAGATACCGGGCGGCCGCTTGCGCCAGCCCGGTCCGCATGAAGACTTTCCGTCATGACGACTACTCTCCGCCGCCTAGTTTGCGCGCTCGCCGCGCTCTGCGCCAGCCGCCCGCTCGCGGCCCAGGCCGCCGACAGCAGCATCACCGCCCGGTATCACGACGTCGCCACCACAATCATCCAAGCCGCGCTCGCCGACAGCAGCGCCTACGACCGGCTCGGCCGACTCGTCGATGGCAACGGCCATCGGCTCAGCGGCTCGGCGAGTCTCGAGCGGGCCATCGACTGGATCCTCGGCGAAATGAAGAAGGACGGCCTCGCCAACGCCCACACCGAGCCGGTGAAAGTCCCGCATTGGGTGCGCGGGCGGGAATCGGTGGATCTGATCAGCCCCCGCGCCATGTCGCTGCCGATGCTCGGACTCGGCGGAAGCATTGGAACCCCAAAGAGGGGGATCACCGCACCGGTCCTGGTGGTCTCGAGCTTTGATGAGCTGACCGCCAGGGGCGCGGATGCGAAGGGCAAGATCGTACTCTTCGACGCGCCATTCACCAACTACGGCGAGACCGGGCAGTATCGGCGTGCCGGCGCCGTCGCCGCCGCCAAGGCGGGGGCCGTCGCGCTGCTTATCCGGTCGATCGGCCCCTACGGGATCCGCTCACCACACACGGGCGGGATGCGATACGACAGTACGGTGGCGAAGATTCCTGCCGCCGCGCTCGCGATGGAGGATGCCATGATGCTCCACCGTATGCAGGACCGCGGCGAACGGGTGGTCGTGACGCTCAAGATGGAAGCCCGGATGCTCCCCGATGCCGACAGCCGCAACGTGATGGCCGAGATCGTCGGGAGCGAGTACCCCGAACAGGTCATCGTGATGGGTGGTCATATCGATTCCTGGGACGTCGGCCAGGGCGCGATGGACGACGGCGGCGGCGTGGTCGCCGCCTGGGAGGCGATCCGCCTGATCCAGCGTCTCGGGCTCAAGCCGAAACGCACCATCCGCGCGGTCGGCTGGACCAACGAGGAGAACGGCACCCGCGGGGGCAGTGCCTATCGCGACACGCGCTCGGCGGAAGAACTGCTGCACACCGTCGTCGCCTTTGAGTCCGACAACGGCAGCTTTCGGCCACTTGGCGTCGGCTTCACTGGCAGCGACAGCGCCCGCGCCACCATTCGGCAGATTGCCGCCTTGCTGGCCCCGATCGCGGCCGATTCCGTCTTCGGCGACGGCGCCGAGGCCGATATCGGAGCAATGATGGAGACGGGCGTGCCGGGAATGGATCTGCGCACGGTGGGCGACCGGTACTTCTGGTATCACCATACCCAGGGCGACACGCTCGACAAGATCGATCCCGCCGATCTCGCCCGCTGCGTGGCGGTCATGGCGGTGATGGCCTATGTGGTGGCGGACCTGCCGGAGCCACTGCCGCGGAGGTAAGTGACTGTGTGATGTCATCCCGAGGCGAAAATCAGCGAGGGATCTCTTTCGGCAGGTGTGGAAAGAGATCCCTCGCTTCGCTCGGGACTGCTGCAGCGCTCTACCACCCCACAGGCTTGCCGCGGTTCTGTTCTTCCAGCCAGCTCTTGAGCGGCGCAAAGTACTCGGCCATCGCGCTCGCGTCCATCTGCCGCTCGCCGGTCAGGGCGTAGAGCGTCTCCTGCCAGGGCTTGCTCTGCCCCGCCTCCAGCATTGCCGCGAGCCGGGCCCCCGCCGCTTCGTTCCCAAAGAAGGTGCAGCGATGCAGCGGCCCGGTATGGCCCGCGGCGCGGCATAACCCGCGGTAGAACTGGAACTGAAGGATGCGGGCCAGGAAGTAGCGCGCGTAGGGGGTGTTGCCCGGAACGTGGAACTTCGCGCCCGGATCGAAATCGGCCTCGGTCCGCTCCAGCGGTTCGCTCACACCTTGATAGTCGCGGCGGAGCTTCCACCAGCCGGCATTGAGGTTGGTCGCGTTGAGCCGGCCGTCGAACACCTGCCAGCGCCACTTGTCCACCAGCAGTCCCCAGGGCAGGAACGCCACCTTATCCATCGCCTGACGGAGCAGGAGCGGGATATCGGATTCGGCACCGGGCACCGGGCCCGGCATCAGTCCGACCTTGAGCAGGTATTCCGGTGTGATGGCCAGCGCGATGGCGTCGCCTACCGCCTCGTGGAAGCCGTCGTTGGCCCCGTTCTGGAACAGGAACGGCTGCGCCTTGTACGCGCGCTGGTAGAAGTTGTGGCCCAGTTCGTGGTGGATGGTGACGAAGTCTTCGCCGGTCTGCTCGATGCACATCTTGATCCGCACGTCGTCCTGCGCGTCGATGTCCCAGGCACTGGCGTGGCAGACGACGTCACGATCGCGCGGCTTGGTGAACTGCGACCGCTGCCAAAAGCTCGCCGGCAGCGGGGCAAAGCCGAGCGAGGTGAAGAAACCTTCGCCGTAATGCACCATCGCGAGCGGATCAACCTGCTTCGCGGCCAGAAGCGCAGTGACGTCCACCCCTCCCGCCCCGCCACCGGGCGGCGCCACCACGTCGTAGATATTGCCCCACTCCTGGGCCCAGAGGTTCCCCAGGAGGTGCGCCGGGATCATGCCGCTGGGCGGTACCACCTGGGGACCGTACTTCTCCACCAGCCGGGCCCGCACATAGGCGTGAAGTTGCAGGTAAAGCGGCTTGAGTTGTCCCCAGAGCCGGTCCATCTCCTGCTCGAATGCCTCGGGAGACATATCGTAGCCCGAGCGCCACATCGCCCCGGCGTCCTTGAACCCCATCGCCCGCGCGCCTTCGTTGGAGAGCTCGGCGAACCGCAGGTACCGCCCTCGCATCGGCGCCCCGACCTTGTGCCATCCCGTCCACGCTGCCAGCAGCGCCTCCGGGTCGCGGCTGGTCGCCATGATCTGGGAAATCGCGCCGATCTCGAGGCACTCCTCCTTCCCCGCGACATCGCGGCACCAGCGCCCACGACCGTACTCGCCATTGAGCTGGGCGCCGAGCCGCGCCAGCTCCGCGGCCCGCGCCGAGTCGGCCGGCGGCGGTGCTGAGATCTGCAGCTTGAGCAGATAGAACTTGCGGGCGATCTCCGGCGGATAGGCGGTGCGGAGCCGGGTAAAGCGCTGCGACTCGCCCACCAGTCGCTGGACCGCCGAGCCATAGGCCGCCGTCGCGTCCGCCGACATCTGCTCGGTGTCGTCGTTGATGTAGGTCTCACTCACCCACTGGGCCCGCTGCGCCCGGATGGAGAGGTCGAGCAGCTCGGCCTGCGCAAGGGCGAGGAACTGCGCCGCGGTCTCGGGACGGGAACGGGGGCGGGTCTGCTGTGCCGCCAACGGGGCGGCGGAGAGCAGTGCGAACCCCAGGAGCAGGAACCGACAGGTCGGGAGCCGGAGCATGGAGCTACTCCTCATGGAGAGACAAAGGCGACGGAGCCGCAGAGGCACCGTCGCCGGTGGAACGGGGTCAGCCGAGAAAGAGATTCTTCGGATCCAGCACCTCGCGCAGCAGCTGCAGCTCGCGCGTGGTTGGCGGCGCGACGAGATCGAGGTGGTCGCGTGCCTTGAGCGGCCAGCCAACGTTCGCCTTCACCTCGTCCACCGTCACACCGGGATAGAGCGCCGTCAGAATCATCTCGCCCGTCTCGGGATCGTTCTCGAGTATCCCCCGGTCGGTGATGATCTTGATCGGGCCGGCCCCCGGCATGCCGAGTTCTTCGCGGGTTTTGCCATGGCAGCGCTGCCCGGGACTGGTGATGAAATCGACTTCGGCGGGAAAGGCGCGGCTGTTGAGCCGGCTGATGATCAGGACCCGTTTCGCATGGACGGCGATCTCGGCGGCTCCACCGGAGCCAGGGAGGCGGACCTTCGGTTTGCCGTAGCTGCCGATCGTGGTCGTGTTGATGTTGCCCCACTGGTCGATCTGCGCACCACCGAGGAAGCCCACCTCGATCTTGCCGTTCTGCAGGAAGAGCTGGAAGACGTCGGCCATCGAGCAGACCATGAGTGAGCCGGTGACCAGCGACGGATCGCCGATCGAGACCGGCAGCCGCTCCGGCACCGCGCCCACCGCGCCCGACTCGTAGATCAGCACCAGGTCGGGCGCCTGCAGCGCGCGCGCCAGGTTGCAGGCCAGGTTCGGGAGGCCGATCCCGACGAAGGTCACCTCGCCGTCCTTGAGCTCGCGCGCCGCGACGGCGGCCATCATCTCCGAGGGCGAATACTCAGAAGCCATAGTTCACGCCCTCGCAGTAGTGGTCCTTCGCCTTGAGCCGTGCGGCGAGGCCCGGCATCCTGGCCATGTAGTCCGCGCGGTCCTTCACTCCATAGACGAACTCGTCGAGATAGGCCTGCAGCTTGGCGGGGTCGCGGGAGATGTCCTCCCATGCCACGTAGAAGTCGTTGTCCCGGTCGTAATAGCCCTGCGCATACGACGGGTGGCATCCCCACGGCTCGACCACCACCGCATCCACGATCATGCCGGGGATAAGGGTGCGGTTCGGGTCGGCGCGGATCACCGACTCATCGACCAGATCCTCCACCACCACGATCACCCGCTTGGAGGCAAAGGCCGCCTCCTTCTGCACGCCCAGCAGGCCCCAGACCTGGGCATTGCCGTTCTCGTCGGCGCGCTGCGCGTGAATCACCGTCACGTCAGGATTGAGTGCCGGCACCGTGGCGAGCTGCTCACCGGTGTAGGGGCAGGTGACGGTCCGGATGCGCGGATTGGCAGTCGGGAGATCGGTGCCCATGTAGTTCCGCATCACCCAGAACGGCAGGCTCGCCGCACCGGCTGACATCCGCGCCACCATCCCGAAGTGGCTGTACTCCTCGATCTCGAGCGCGGGCGTGCCCTTCTCCACCGCGCGGCGAAAGGCGTGCAGCGAGCCGGCCCCAGGATTCCCCGCCCACGAGAAGACCAGCTTCTTCGCGCAGCCGGCGGCGATCATCTGGTCGTAGATCAGGTCGGGCGTCAGCCGCGCGATCGTCAGGTCCTTGCGCTGCTGGCGGATGATCTCATGCCCGGCGGCGAAGCAGATCAGGTGGGTGAAGCCCTCGATCACCACCGTGTCCCCGTCGTGAACATGGGCGGCGATGGCATCGCGCATCGAGACGACTTTGGAGTGCATGGATCCCCTTGGCGATGATGCGCCGGCGGTCAGCCGACCGGTGTCTTTGAGCGGACGGCCGCTGCGGGTTGAGGACTCGTATCCAGTTCGGTGATCAGTCGCTCACTGGCTCCGGCCAGATGCCGCTCGAGCAGCTCCGCCGCGCGGTCCGCATTCCGCCCCCGGATCGCCTCCAGCAGTGCGCGATGCTCGGACTCGAACTCGGCGCGATGCTTGAGCATCAGCCCGTGCGAAAGCCAGTAGCGGTCCACCCGGCGCAGCAGACCCTCGATCAGTTCGCGAAGCCGGGGCCTACCGTCGAGGTTGTAGATCAGTTTGTGGAAGTCCACATCGAGAGAACCCCAGGTGGCGCCGTCGATCGCCGCCTCAGCGGCATCGAGCGCGGCCTCCGCACGATTGAGCTGCTCGGCATCGAGCAGCGGCGTGGCACTGCGGATGGCGGCGGTCTCCAGAATGGCGCGAATCTCGTAGATCTCCCGGATCTCCTCGGCCGAATGCGAGGTGACGGTCGCCCCGCGATTGGCCTGGTAGGTCACCAGCCCCTCGGACTGCAACTGGCGGAGCGCCTCCCGCACCGGGATGTGACTCACCCGGAGCTGCGCGGCAATCTCGTCCTGCGGCAGCGGCTGGTTCGCCCGCAGCACACCAGTCGTGATCGCCTCGCGGAGTACATCGGCTACGAGCTCGTGACTCGACTGCTTGCGGACACGGGGCATCCGTTCGAGCACCTGATCCAGATCCACGGCGTTCCTCTCGTTGGCACAGTACGGCTCGGCAGCGCGCCCTTTCGGCGACGTCTGACATCGATCCGGCTCTTCTACAAGGCGCCGGGTCGGCCTCAGCTTGCGGAAGAATATATTATATATTATCTTGCCTAAGGTCAAGCATGATATGGCATTGTATCATGCCGAGCTTCGTCTTTCCGCCGTCGAGGTCGTCCATGAAAGCCAAGCAGCCGATGAAGGCCGGGCAGCCGTTCCGGTATCCGCTGGCCCGGGAATTCGTCGAGCCGGATTGGAACCGGATTCCGGGGTACCGCGGCGTGACGGCAGCCGAGTGGGAAGACGCCACCTGGCAGCGGAAGCATACCATCAAGAGCCTCCGTGAATTCAAGACGGTGCTCGGCGACCTGCTGCCCGATTCGCTGGCCGAGAGCATCGCGCAGGACCACGAGCAGCGGGCCACGATGTCGATGCTCATTCCGCCGCACATGATCAACACGATGGATGTGGCGCACCTCTGGGAGGATCCGGTGCGCCATTACATGGCGCCCGCCCTCCGGGACCGGCTGACCGAGTGGGCCAATCACCCCAAGGCCTCCCGGGACAGCCTGCACGAGCACGACATGTGGCAGGTCGAGGGGCTCACCCACCGCTATCCCACCAAGGTGCTGGCGGAGATGCTCACCACCTGTCCGCAGTACTGTGGGCACTGCACCCGCATGGACCTCGTCGGCAACGACGTGCCGCAGGTGGAGAAGCTCAAGTTCAGTGTGCCGCAGAAGGACCGGCACCAGCAGATGCTGGACTACCTGCGGAAGACGCCATCGGTGCGGGATGTCGTGGTGTCTGGTGGCGACATCGCGAACCTGCATATCAGCCAGCTCGAGCCGTTCGTGAGCGCGCTGATGGACATTCCGAACATCCGCGACATCCGGCTCGCCTCGAAGGGGCTGGTCGGCCTGCCGCAGCATTACCTGCAGGACAGCGTCATCGCCGGCCTCGAGCGACTGGCGAAGAAGGCGATCGAGCGCGGGGTGGACCTGGCGCTGCACACCCACGCCAACCACGCCCAGCAGGTGACGCCGCTGGTCGGCAAGGCCACGAAGAAGCTGTTCGAGATCGGCTTCCGCGACGTGCGGAACCAGGGCGTGCTGCTCAAGGGCGTGAACGCGACGTCGAACGACCTGCTCGAGCTCTGCTTCATGCTGCTCGATCACGCCAAGATCCTGCCGTACTACTTCTACATGTGCGACATGATCCCCAATTCGGAGCACTGGCGCACGTCGGTGGGTGAAGCGCAGCAGCTGCAGCACGACATCATGGGCTATCTCCCCGGCTTTGCGACGCCGCGCATCATCTGCGACGTCCCGTTTGTCGGCAAGCGCTGGGTGCATCAGCTGGCCGACTATGACCGGGAGAAGGGCATCAGCTACTGGACCAAGAATTACCTCACCAGCATTGAGTGGGGCGACGCGGCCAAGCTGAACCAGCGCTACGAGTATTTCGACCCGATCCACACCCTGCCCGAATCCGGCCAGGAGTGGTGGCGGCAGCACGAGGCCGAGCAGCGCGCTCGCCCCAGCTCGACCCACGCGGTACACGCATGAAGGGCGATCGGACGATTGGGCGATTGGTACGCCGAGGCTTGATCTCACACTCGCCCACTCGCCCACTCGCCCGCTCGCCTAATCGCCTAATCGCCTAATCGCTGAATTGCCCAATCGACCACCGTTCAACCACGGCAGTCCCATGACCACCCGCAACTATCCCCGGATCGTCACGCCGCCCCCGGGCCCCAAAGGCAAGGCGATTATCGACCGCGACGCGGCCTGGACCTCGACCTCCTACATCAAGGAGTATCCGCTGGTCATCGCGGGTGGGTGCGGAGCGATGGTCGAGGACGTCGACGGCAACACCTATATCGACTACATGGCGGGAATCGCGGTCTCCTCGACGGGCTACAACCACCCCAAGGTGGTCGCGGCCATCAAGGCGCAGGCCGACAAGTTCCTGCACATCTGCGGCACCGACTTCTATTTCGAGGGCTTTGCCCAGCTGGCCGAGAGACTCGCCCGGCTCGCGCCTGGACCGAGCCGGAAGCGGACCTTCCTGTCCAACTCGGGGACCGAGGCCATCGAGGGCGCGATCAAGCTCGCGCGCTACCATACCCGTCGGCCGGCGCTGATCTCGTTCCAGGGCTCGTTCCACGGCCGCAGCTACGGCGCCCTCAGCCTCACCTCGAGCAAGGCCCGCCAGCACAAGCACTTCGGGCCGATGCTGCCGGAGGTCTACCACGTTCCGTACGCCAACCCGTACCGCTCCACCGATCCGATCGGGTACTCGCTCGGCGCGCTCCACGAACTCTTCACGCGCCAGGTTGACCCGTCCGAC
>DAINRP010000114.1:0-9484 GCA_036741755.1 Gemmatimonadales bacterium | reverse complement strand
TCGCTCGCATCCCGCTCCCAGGCTCCACGCACAGCCGCCACAACCTCCGGCGTCCGGAAGCCGCCCAGCGCGTCGGCCGCACTCGACCGCACCTGCGCGGAGGTGTCCTTGAGCGCCTGCAGCAGCGCCGCACTCACTCCCGGGCCCGTGAACCGGGCCAGTATGCCGACCGCCTGCACCCGGGTGAGGAAATAGTCCGCGCTGGTCGCGCCCCAGAGCAGGGCGGCCAGTGCTTCCGAGTCGTCCTTCCGTTCGCCGAGCTGATTCAGCACCCAGCTGCGGTTCCAGAGGTCGGCGTCCTGGGCGAGCTGGGTGGCCAGCCAGGTGGTCGGCTGGTCGAAGGTGAGCCGCTTCAGGATCGTGTTGCCATCGTCGAAGATGACCATCGTGGGAGCGGAGTGTACGCCCGCGACGTGAATCACCTGTTCCCGGCTCTCGAGCGCCGCCGTGGCGGTGACGTCGCCCGTCTTGGTGCCGACCCGGATCGTCACCGGCATCCGGAAGACCTCAGGGGTTTCGATCCGGAAGCCGGCGCTGTCCGCCTGCAGGGTATCCCGCTGGGTCTGCGCCACCGTGAGCGTCACCGTGGCAATAGTGGAATCCCATGCGGCACTCACCCGGAACTCGGGATAGCCCGCGCGGTAGACCCACTGATCCCAGAACCAGTCGAGGTTCTCGCCGGTGGCATCGAGGAATGCCTGACGCAGGTCGTCCGTCGTCGCGACCCCGTACGCATGGTCCGCGAGAAATCGATGCACCCCAGCCCAGAAGCGCGGCTCCCCCAGATGCTTCTTGAGCATCTCGAGCACCAGCGCGCCCTTTGGATAGATGTTATTCGAGCCGAGCGCGGCGAGCGGCATGCGGCGCCGGCGATCGAGCCCCAGGAACTGCTCATATTCGTCGAGGTAGTAGTCGTCCTCGGCGTGGCGTCCCCCCTTCGCACCCCAGTACTGGCCCGGCAGGAACTCCGCGAATCCCTCGTTCAGCCACATGTTCGCCCAGTTCACCGTCGTCACGTAGTCACCGAACCACTGGTGAGCGAGCTCATGCGGAATCAGGATGTACTGGTACCAGGGGCGGTCGGCGTAGGCGCGCGCGTCGGGAAGCCAGTCGACCAGCGTCGTCGCACTCACGTTTTCCATTCCGCCGAAGAAATCGGCGACCGTCGTCTGGGCATACTTCGCCCAGGGATACGGGATCCCGGTGAGCCGCGAGTAGACGTCGATCATGTCCGGTGTCACGCGGAAGAGCGGACGGGCCCGCGCGCTGTCCTCGCGATAGACGTAGTAGTCGACCGGAACCGTCCGCCACCGGTCGGCGACCTTGACGAGGGGTGCGACGACCAGTGACACCAGGTAGGTCGCGGAGGGACGCTGCTGACTCCAGCCCATCGTCCGCGTGCCATCGCGGTTCTGGCGATCAGCGACCAGCGACCCGTTGGACACCGCGGTGAAGCCCTTCGGCACCGTAGCGATCAGTTCCCAGGTCGTCTTGTCGTTCGGGAAGTCATAGGTGGGGAACCAGTCGTGGTTGTTATCAGCCTCGCCCTGGCTCCAGATCTGGCGCGGGCGACGCGGTGGGATGGAGTCGGCGTCGATGAAGGTCAGTCCCTCGCCGTTCTTCACCCGCCCCAGGTAGTCGATGGTGAACCGGACGGTATCGCCCATTGCCACCGGCTTCGCCAGGTGCACGACCAGCGTGTCGCGCACATGGTCGAACCCCAGCTGCCGCGAACTGACAGCTCGGCCACCGGGAGGCGCACCGCGCCGGTCGGCGGCCGAGACTGCGGTGATGTGCAGCAGTGCACCCGCGTCGAGGACGACGGAATCGAAGGCGGGCCGTAGCGCCCGCAGGGAGACCGTCACTCGTCCGGCGAAGCTCAGGCTGTCCCAGTCGAAGCGGCCGATCTCGATCCGCTGGTGCAGCAGATCGTAGTCGTGGCTGCGCGTGTATCGGTCATTGGCCATCCGCTCCGCATTGGATGCGGGCCGCGCATCAGGCGCCGCCTGTTGCGAGAAGGCCGGCCGGGCCTGGCCAACCATGCAGACGATGAGCGTCGCGAGGAGTGGGGTGCGCATGGGATCAGAGCGGGATGGAGTATTGGGACACGGGAGCGAAGCTGCGTCGGTGGTGCGCACTTGGGCCGAGGCTCGCCAGGGCCTCGGTATGGCGTAGGGTCCCGTAGCCGGCGTTGCTCTCCCATCCGTACCCCGGATGGCGCCGGGCAAGGCGGCGCATCAGATCGTCCCGGATTTCCTTGGCGACGATGCCGGCGGCGGCGATCGAATAGCAGAGGGCATCCCCATCGACCAGCGCCTCATGCTCGAAGCCGCATTCGGGCATCGGCAGGCCGTCGAGCAGGATGCGGTATCCCGTCGCGCCGCCTCGGAGTGCCTTGTCCCGAAAGCCTGCCGAGGCGACCAGGCGGGCCACGGCTCGTCGCATGGCCAGCGCGGTGGCGCGCCGGATGTTGAGCCGGTCGATTTCGCGCACCGAGGCGGCGGCGACCGAGACGGCCAGCGCGGTCAAGTGAATTCCGGGAAGGAGCGCGGCACGCTGGCGGGCGCTCAGCGTCTTGCTGTCGCGCACTCCACGCACCGGGATGGCATACGGTGGAAAAGCGACGGCCGCGGCCACCACTGGACCAGCCAGGGGGCCGCGGCCAACCTCGTCCACACCGATGAGCAGCGCACGACCGGACCAGGCGTCTTCCTCGCGAGCGAGGGAGGGCGCCTGTCCGCCGGCGGCCACGGCTAGTTCTCCCGCTTCTCCTTGATGCGCGCGGCCTTGCCGCTCACATGGCGGATGTAGTACAGCTTGGCGCGACGGACCCGCCCGCGACGCACGACCTCGATGGTCGCGAGGCTCGGGCTGTGAAGCGGAAAGACCCGCTCGACGCCGACACCGGCCGAGACCTTCCGGACGCGGAATGTCTCGTTGATCCCGCCGCCCCGCTTGCCGAGACACAGTCCCTCGAACGCCTGGAGGCGCTCCTTGTCACCCTCGCGCACCCGGACCATCACCTTGATGGTGTCACCGGGAAAGAACTCGGGGATATCCGTCCGCAGGCCCTCGCGGGCCACTGCCGCCATCCGATCCATGATTTTCTCCTCGTATTGCGCGCGCGTCCGGGCGCGCTTGCTGAACCTGGTGCAATCCCTCTGAGACGCGCCATCGGCACGCTCTAACGTTCCTTCTCCCTGTGCTCGGCCCAGAGATCGGGCCGCCGTTCCGCCGTGAGCCGTTCCGCCTCGGCCTGCCGCCACGCCGCGATGTCCGCGTGGTTGCCGGAGAGCAGGACGTCCGGCACCGCCAGGCCCTCGAACACCGGAGGCCTCGTGTAGCTCGGCGGGCTCAGCAGGCCGTCGTAATGCGAATCACTCGAGGCGGACTCATGATCGCCGAGGACGCCCGGAAGCAGGCGTACCACCGCATCGATCACGCACGTCGCCGCCAGTTCGCCCCCCGACAGCACGAAGTCGCCGATCGAAAGCTCCTCCGTCGCGAGTCCGTCCGCCACCCGCTGGTCCACGTCCTTGTAGTGGCCACAGAGCAGCGTCAGGGTCCCGCCGAGCGACAGCCGCACCGCATCCTGGTGGGTGAACCGCTTCCCGCGCGCCGACAGCAGCACGATCGGACCGTTGCGGCTCTCCTCATCCAGCGTCCCGACCGCCTCGAAGAACGGCTCGGGCTTCAGCACCATCCCCGCGCCACCGCCGTACGGGTAGTCATCCACCGTGCGATGCCGGTCGTGGGTGAAGTCGCGCAGCTGCAGCAGCTGGTAGTTCACCTTTCCGGCCGCCGCGGCCCGTCCCGGGATGCTCGCCCCGAGGTAGGGGACGATGACTTCCGGAAAGAGCGTCACGACGCTGATGCGCATCACAGGTCCAGCAATCCCTCCGGGAGCGCGACCACCAGTGTCCGCTGCTCGCGGAGAACCTGGCGGACGAACTCCTTCTTGAACGGCAGCAGGAACTCGCGCTTCGGCCCCTGCACTTCGATCGTCAGGCCCGCCGGGAGATCGTAGATCCCGGAGACCAGGCCGATCGCCACGCCATCTTCACCCCGGACCGCGAAGCCCTCGAGTTCATGGACATAGACCTCGCCCTCGGCCGGGGGCGGCAGTTCGTCGGCGGCCGCCGCCAGGAACTGTCCGCGCCACGTCTCCATGTCGGAGCGGGACTCGATGCCCTTGAACTTGACCAGCCACTCGCGATGATAGCCACGGCTCCGCTCGACTTCCACGGGCTCGCCGATCACCGCGCCGTCCAACTGCAACCGCACCAGCCGTCGTCCCGGCGAGAACACCGCCGCCGGATCGCCGGTGAGTGGGAAGATCGAGAACTCACCCTTGAGGCCGTGCGGTTTCCGGAGGCGCCCCACCGCGAGATAGCGGGCGCTCCCGGGAGCCGTCACGCCTTCGGGGTGGCCGCGGCCTTCGGGGCCTTGGGAGCGACCGCCGCCTTCGGCAGAGCCGCGATCAGACCGGCCTTCTCGAGCAGGGCCCTGACCGTGTCGGTCGGGGTCGCGCCCTTGGCCAGCCAGGCCTTCGCCGCCTCGGCGTCGACCGTCATCTTGTCCTGGTTCTGCTCGGCGCGCGGATTGTAGGTGCCCAGGGTCGCCACGAAGCGGCCGTCGCGGGGCGACTCCTTGTCGGCCACGACGATCCGGTAAAGCGGCACGCCCTTGCGGCCGACGCGACGGAGACGAATGCGAGTTGCCATGCTGTTCCTGTCCTTGGTCTAGTTCCCGAACATCCCCGGGCCCCTGCCGAACGGCATCTTCAGGCCCTTCCCTCCAGACTTCATCAGCTTCTGCATCTGCTTGAACTGATTCAGCAGCTGATTGACTTCCTGTACGGTCCGCCCCGCGCCCTTCGCGATCCTGAGCCGCCGGGAGCCGTTGATCAGGTCCGGATCGGCGCGCTCCTTCGCGGTCATGGAGAGCACGATCGCCTCGACGTGCTTGATGCGCTTCTCGTCGAGATTCGTATTCTTGAGCATCGCCGAGTTCACCCCCGGCAGCATGCCCAGCACATTCTTGAGCGGGCCCATCGCCTGCATCTGCTTCATGGCGGTCAGGAAGTCCTGAAGATCCAGGCCTTTCTTGGAGACCGCCTTCCTCGCCAGCTTCTCGGCTTCGGCCTGATCGACCGTCGCCTGCGCCTTTTCGACGAGGGTGAGGATGTCTCCCTTCTGGAGAATCCGCCCCGCGAGCCGGTCCGGGCGGAACGGTTCGAGCTGATCGAGCTTCTCACCGAGGCCGAGATACTTGATCGGCGCCTTGGTTACTCCGTAGATGGAGAGGGCCGCGCCACCCCGCGCGTCGCCATCCATCTTGGTCAGGATCACGCCGGTCACACCGAGCGCTTCGTGGAAGCCGCTGGCAATGCGCACCGCATCCTGACCGGTCATGCCGTCCGCCACGAGCAGGATTTCGTGCGGCTTGATCGCCGCCTTGAGCGCCTTCAGCTCGTTCATCATGTCGGCGTCGATCTGCAGCCGGCCCGCGGTGTCGACCAATACGGTCCGCGCCCTCGCCTTCCCCGCCTCCACGATGCCCCGCTTCACGATACCGACGACGTCGGTCACGCCAGGTTCGCTGTGACAGCCGACGTCCACCTGCTTCGCCAGCGTCACCAACTGATCCACCGCAGCCGGACGATACACGTCAGCGGCAACCAGGTACGGCGCCTTCTGCTCCAGCTTGAGCCGCTTCGCGAGCTTGCCGGCGGTCGTCGTCTTGCCGGAGCCCTGCAGCCCCACCAGCAGAATCACCGTCGGCGGCACCGATGCGAAGACAATCGGCGCCTGCTTCTCACCGAGCAGCGTGATCAGCTCATCATAGACGATCTTGACCAGCAGGTCTCCGGGGCGAACCGCCTTGAGCAGCTGGGTGCCGATCGCCCTCTGTTCGACGCGTTCGAGAAACTCGCGAGTCAGGTCAAAGCTGACGTCCGCCTCCAGCAGCACCCGCCGGATTTCTCGGAGGCCATCCTTGACCGCATCCTCGGTAAGAACGCCGCGCCCCGTAAGCTTGGAGAGCGCGGCGGTGAGTTTAGCGGACAGCTCGTCGAACATAAGCCTCGCAAAGTAGAGGGGTTACACCACTTAGGCAAGTCAGCCGCCCGGGGCCCGAAGCCTGACGGACCTTTCCTTCGTATAATCCGCAATGGACTCCCAGACCCTCATCTCAGGTGCGGTCACGATCGGTGTCGGCGCCCTATCGGGCGGAATCACCAACGCGGTCGCCGTGTGGATGCTCTTCCATCCCCATGAGCCGACGCGGCTTGGCCCCTTTGTCCTTCAGGGTGCCATTCCCAAGAACAAGGCCCGGCTGGCGAAGAGCGTCGGCAAGACCGTGGGGGAGCGGCTGCTCACCGCCGAGGACCTGTCACGGCGGCTGAGCGATCCGGCCCTGCGGGCGGCCTTTGACGCCGCGATCGGCCGGGGGGTGCGGGGGCTCCTGGAGCGGGACCACGGGACGCTAGGAGCGTCGCTCGGACCCGAGGCGCTGGCAGCGGTGGACCGCGCGGTCCCTACCCTCGCGGACCGGGTGGCGGGTCAGATCTCGGAATACGTGCAGGGACCGAGCTTCCTCGCGGCGATCGAGCGGAGGCTCTCCGAGCTCGCGGCCCAGCTTGGAGACCAGCCAATCGGCGCATCCCTCGGTGCGGATGGGCGGACGGCGCTCCGGGAGAAGGTTGAGCGTTGGGCTGCGGGGGTGGCGGAGGGGGACGAACTGGCGGGCGCGATCAGAGGCGTGATCCGGACCGAGGTCGAGCGGCTGGCCGGCGACGACCGGCCCCTGATCGAGCGGCTGCCCGCGGGGATGGTCGTGGCACTGGAGCAGGCCATTGCCGATTCTCTGCCCGGCGTGATCGAACGGGTCGGCGATGCGCTCGAGCGACCCGAGGCACGCACCCAGATGCTGGGTGTGATGCGGGAGGGGATCGATCGGGCGGTCCGGGAGATGGTCCTGCATCAGCGGCTGCTCGCCAAGCTGGTGGTGACCGACCAGACGATCGCCAAGCTGCTCGATGCCTTCGCGGGCGAAGGCGCGGACCAGCTCGCGGCCGAGCTGCGTGGAGGGGGGCTGCAGGGACAGCTCCGGCTGTCGGTCGGTGAGGCGGTACAGACCGCCCTGCGGGTTCCGCTGGGAGAGCGGCTGCAGCGGCTCGGCCCCGAGCGCCGGGCGGCGCTCGCCGACAACATCGCCGACCTGGTCCTGGTGGCACTCCGTTCCGAGGCGATGCGCGGCGTCCTGGGCCATGCCCTCGACCGGTTCCTGAGTGAGGCTGACCGCCGAACCTGGGGCGAGGTACTGCGGGCGCTGCCCCCGGCGGCGGTTGCGCGGGTCATCGGCGATGCGGTGGCCACCCCGAACGGCCGCGACTGGGTCGCGGGTACCGTGAGTCAGCTGGCGCGTGGAATGCTGAGTCGGCCGCTGGGTCGGCCCGCGACCTGGTTGGGCGCCGCTGCGGTGGACACCCTCACGACAGCCGCGAGCGACGCTGCATGGCGCTGGGTGCACGAGCAGGTCCCCATGGTCGTCGGGCACCTGCAGGTGGAGGGTATGGTGGAGCAGAAGGTGCTGGGATTCTCGACTCAGAGGATGGAGGAGATCGTCCGCACGGTGACGCAGCGGGAACTCGACATGATCGTGAATCTGGGCTACTGGCTGGGTGGGCTGGTGGGGATCATCGCCTTCGGCATCAACCTGCTGTTCCGATGAGGCCGAGAGTGAGCGTCGGATTGTACCGATCCGCGTTTCGGGGTTGACGAAGTGGTGAGGGTGCTCCGCTAGGCTGTATCGACCCTCAGCCCGGAGTATTCGCCGTGAAGCCCATTGTCTCACCACTGTCCGCCAACGACGATGACCGCGACGCCATCGCGATCCGGGTGGCGGACACTCTTGCCGATGCCGTGTCCCGCGGCCCCTACGCCGCGATCCGAACCGCCCGCAGCCTCACTGAAGATGAACTTCGGCTCGGCCTCGACTTCGTAAGCACCGTCCTCGAGGTGGCGTCCAGCTCGGCGCGGGCGATGGCGGCAGTCCTTGCCGAACGGGCCAGCGACCGGGATCCGGGCCGGCCCGCGCTGCACTGACCCCTACGGGACCACCTTCACCCCGGTGATCTGTCGCCAGCCGAGCCATACTTCGGGGGCAATCACGATGCGGGTGCCGGGGTGGTGACCGATTCCGGGTGAGGTCAGTTCAAGCCGATAGCCAAGCCGCCGGCGGGACTCGAGGCGCTGACCGGTACTGGCGAGAAAACGGGTACGGGAGGTCGAGTCGTCCCAGGCGATATACCAGACCATCGCGGGCCCGGCCGGTGTTTCGTAGACCCGAAAACGATCGCCGCCCCAGCCGAGCGCGAGCGGCGTGAGGATCTCGGTGTTGGCGGGGTTGCTGGCGAGGTCGGCGGCGAGCACTCGCATGTCGAACTCGCCCATCACGTCCTCGTACAGCACCCGCGGCTCGGCGGAAGCAAAGCGCAGCGTGACCGGCGCGTCTCCCCGCCCGTAGCGCTCGGGGTGCAGAATCTGTTCCGTCGAGACCGGCATCCGGGCTCCGAACGGGAGCGTGTCCCGGTGCTCTGACCCGGCCCACCACCTTAGGAAGTCCGCCCCGGCGAGATACGGGAAGATGATGCTCTCCCGGAGAATGCGCGGCGCCTTGTTGAAGACCGGCATGGTCCGCTGCTGATTACGGAACTGTTCCCGGTAGGTATCCCAGAACTCCGGCATGGCCCAGAGGTTCTGGTCAGGCACCATGACCTGCAGCCCGCCGAGGGTGGCCTGGCCCTCGAGGATGGACTGCGCCGCGGTGAGCCGGTCGTTGTCGCCGCTCTGGCGCATGATGGAGTCGAGCGGGAGATACTGGTGCTGCAGGGCGTGCACCAGCTCATGCGAGACCACGGCCCGTAGCACCGTCGGATCAGCGTTGGCCACGACGAACAGCATCGTGGAGTCGGGTTCGTAGTAGCCGACGATCTGTTCGGTGAAGAGGTCGAGCAGCAGGGTACGGAGATCGATCGAATCGGGCAGCAGTCCGAGAAGGCGGTAGCTCGCCTGCAATCCGCGCGCCTTCTCGCTCGGCAGCTCCTGATCGAGTTTGTGCAGCACATAGGCACGCACCTGCTCGCGACTGCGGACCGCGGAACGCGGCCGGGAGCGGAACTTGAGACCGACGGCTTTTTCGACAGCGGGGGCGAGGCTGTCCACGAGCTGCGCGGTCCCGTCGACGGCGTCGACCGGCGGGCGCCCGCGGCAGGCACCTCCGAGCAGGAGGGCGGCACACAACGCCAGCCCGTGGCGGGTCACGATTGCAGGACGAAGTTGCGATACCATGCGATAACGGCCGGGCCGGCGAGCCATGTCGCGGCGGCCCCGAGACTCAGGAAGACGCCGAAGGGAACAAGTCGTTTCTTCCCCATAATGGAGAGCGGGACAAAGACCAGGGTACCGATCAGCGCGCCCAG
>DAINRP010000113.1:0-9557 GCA_036741755.1 Gemmatimonadales bacterium | reverse complement strand
TCACCGACACGACCGGGCCGAAGATCTCCTCCTGGAAGACCCGCATCCGATTGTGACCCTCGAGAATGGTCGGCTGGATGTAGTAGCCGTCCTTGAGCTCGCCGGGATGGACCCGCCGGGCGCCGCCGGTAAGCACCTTCGCGCCTTCCTTCTTCCCGATATCGATGTAGCTCAGGATCTTCTCGAGCTGGTCGTTGGAGGCCTGGGCCCCGATCATCGTCGCGGAATCCAGCGGGCTGCCTTCCACGATGGCCTTGGTGCGCGCGACGGCCCGTTCCATGAACTTGTCATAGATCGATTCCTGCACCAGCGCCCGTGACGGGCAGGTGCAGACTTCGCCCTGATTCAGCGCGAACATGGCGAAGCCCTCGAGCGCCTTGTCGAAGAAGTCGTCGTCGGCTTCCATGATGTCCGCGAAGAAGATGTTCGGCGACTTCCCGCCCAGCTCCAGGGTGACCGGGATCAGGTTCTCGGCGGCGTACTGCATGATCAGCCGGCCGGTGGTGGTCTCGCCGGTGAAGGCGATCTTGGCGATGCGGGGGCTCGAGGCGAGCGGCTTGCCGGCCTCGACGCCGAAGCCCTGCACCACGTTGACCACGCCGCTGGGCAGGATGTCGGCGATCAGCTCCATGAAGGCCATGATCGAGACCGGCGTCTGCTCGGCTGGCTTGAGGACCACGCAATTTCCGGCGGCGAGGGCGGGGGCGAGTTTCCAGACCGCCATCAGGAGCGGGAAGTTCCAGGGGATGATCTGTCCGACGACGCCGAGCGGCTCGTGGAAGTGATACGCGACGGTGTCAGCGTCGATCTCGGAGATCCCGCCCTCCTGGGCCCGCAGCGCGCCGGCGAAGTAGCGGAAGTGGTCGACGGCCAGGGGCAGGTCGGCGTTGATCGTCTCGCGGATCGGCTTGCCGTTGTCGAGCGTCTCGATCAGCGCGATGGCCTCGAGGTTCTGCTCCAGCCGGTCGGCGATGCGGTTGAGGATATTCGACCGAAAGGTCGTGGAGGTGTGATTCCAGCTCAGGGCCGCCGCGTGGGCCGCGTCCAGCGCCTTGTCCACATCCTCGTGGGTCGAGCGGGCGACTTCGCAGAGCGGCTGCCCGGTGATCGGCGTCGGATTGCTGAAGTACTGGCCCCGTGTCGGGGCGACATACTCGCCGCCGATCCAGTTGTCATACCGGGCACGGACCGGGATCTTGATCTTGTAGCTGGCCGCTCCAGCGGGGAGCTTGGCCGTGGCTGTGGGCATTGCGGTGGAGGTCATAAGGAACCTTTGCGGAAGAGGGGAAGCTCGAAGACTGCTCGGCCCGTATGAAGGCTGGTTGAAGTCGGCCTGAATGCTGGCACATCGATCGCGGGGGCCGGGGTGCACGAGTGGCACCGCGCCCGAGCGGGATTCACGCTACGGGCCGGGGGGGCGTACCGTCAAGAGTGGTGCGACAGATGTCCCGCCCACTCCCTCCCGGGTGCCCGCCAGGGCCCTTGACCCGACTCACTGGAGTCGGTAGGATATGCGTCCTTATGCATACGCGCCCGAATCGCAATTTCAATCGAAACTCGAACCGAGTCCTCCGGGAGACGGGTCGGGCGTAGGCGATTTGCGGATCGCGCTGTAACGCCGGAGACCCGTCGCCCGCGCGACGGGTTTTGTGTGTCCGGGGGGATGTTCAGCAGCGGCGCGGGGTGGTCGATACTGAGCGCAGCACTGCAGGACCCTTGGGGTGTAGCTCAACTGGCAGAGCGCCCGGCTGTTAACCGGGAGGTTGCAGGTTCGACCCCTGCCGCCCCAGTCGGAATCGAAGGGACCACGGCCTGCCGTGGTCCCTTCGGCGTTTCACCCCAGCTGCTCGTAGGCCGGCAGGGTGAGGAAGTCCTCCGGTGCCGCTCCCAGGACCAGATGGTCCATCAACTCCGCAGAGCTGGAGAGCCGGGCGGTCGCCCCCGGAACGGAGGCGAGCTTTTCGGTTTCTTCCTGCCGCAGCTTCCGATAGAGCTCCTCGGTGCAGCGCCGGCCGTCCGCCAGGGTGACCCCCTGGCTCACCCACTGGCGCAGCTGGGTGCGGGAGATCTCGGCGGTGGCGGAGTCCTCCATCAGGTTGGCGATCCCCACCGCGCCCCGCCCATCCAGCCAGTTCTCGATGTACTCCAGTGCGACGCGGATGTTGGTCCGGATGCCCGATTCACTGACCTGACCGCCGGCAATCCGCACGTCCAGCAACTGGTCGCGGGTCGTGTGCACGTCCTCCCGCAATCTTTCCTTCTGGTTTGGCCGGGTGCCGAGTTTGGCATTGAAGACCTCGAGCACGGCGCCGACCAGGTCGGGATGGGCCACCCACGAGCCATCGAAGCCATCCGTCGCCTCACGAGTCTTGTCTTCTCCAACCCGCATCATGGCGGTGGCGTTGACCTCCGCGTCCTTTCGCGAGGGGATGAACGCCGCCATCCCGCCGATCGCGTGCGCGCCACGGCGATGGCAGGTACGGACGAGCAGCTCGGTATAGGCCCGCATGAACGGCACCGCCATGGTGACCTGGCTTCGGTCGGGCAGCACGAATTCCTTCCGGTGGCCGAAGTTCTTCAGGATCGAGAAGATGTAGTCCCACCGGCCGGCGTTGAGGCCGGCCGCATGCTCCCGGATTTCATACAGGATCTCCTCCATCTCGAAGGCGGCGAGGATGGTCTCGATCAGTACCGTCGCCCGAATGGTGCCCGGGGGAATCCCCAGCGCCGATTGCGCATGCACGAAGACGTCGTTCCAGAGCCGGGCTTCGAGGTGGCTCTCCAGCTTGGGCAGGTAGAAGTAGGGCCCGCTGCCCCGGTGCAGCAGCTCGGCGGCGTTATGGAAGAAGTAGAGCCCGAAATCAAAGAGACTGCCGGAGACCGGCGCGCCATCGAGCAGCACATGCTTCTCGGTCATATGCCAGCCGCGGGGCCTGACCACCAGCGTTGCGATCTTCTCGGCCAGCCGGTACTCCTTGCCGTCCGGTGCCTGGAAGGCGATGGTCCGCCGCACCGCATCCTGGCAGTTCCCCTGGCCCGCGATCACGTTCTCCCACGTCGGGGAGAGTGCGTCCTCGAAGTCGCCCATGAAGACCTTCGCCCCCGAGTTGAAGGCGTTGATCATCATCTTCCGCTCGACTGGACCGGTGATCTCCACTCGCCGGTCATCGAGATCGGCCGGCGCGGGCGCCACCCGCCACGGCCCCTCCCGCACACTGATGGTGTCCCGGAGAAAGTCGGGGAGCGCACCCGCCTGGAAGGTCTTCCGGCGTTCGCGCCGCGCCTGCAGCAGGGCCTGGCGCCTGGGCTCGAAGCGCTGGAACAGGCCGGTGAGGAACCTGAGGGCGTCGGGAGTGAGGACGCGATCGCTGTCGGGGAGTGGTGGGCCGATGATCTGTAGCGCCGTGCTGCTCATGGTCTCGAACTCGTGCTGGAAACGGTCGGGATCGGGATGAAAGCGAACCTGAATGGTAGCAGCCCCCGGGCCAGCCGGCCGGGCCGGCCGCGGCAGTCCAGCGACCGCTCTCCCGCCCATCCTGTCGCCGCGCCCGGTTGCACAGGGTGGCTTTCGAAACAAGATTGTCTCATCCCCCCTTGCTCGACTGCGGCGCCTGGAGGACCTCGATGGAGCTGACCGACGCGATCCCATTCCAGCCAGAAGCCCAGCGGGAGCTGGAGCGGCACTGGACTGCGCTCGTCGGGGGCCATCGCCCTGGCTCGGCGGTCATGCAGGCCAGGGGGATCCGGGGGATTGTTCGGGAGTCATGGCATCGGAGTTCCGATGCCCAGGTGCGCCCCGACCTCGGCAGCGCCCCGGTGGTGCTCGATGAGAATCAGGTGCAGGTCGCCGCGGAGCGGTCCGACTGGCTCGAAGTCGCCATGCGGGCGGTCGCGCGGCAGCAGCAGTCCTTCGGTGGCGTCGGCCATATCCTGTCGATATTCGATCACGAAGCCCGGATGCTCTCCTCGGAGGGCGATCCTGCGGCGCTCGAGGGCCTGGCCGAGATCAACTTCCGTCCCGGCGGGCTGTGGGCCGAGGAGGCGGTCGGCACCAATGGGCCCGGCACGGCGCTCGTCACCGGCACGGCGACCCACATCGTCGGGGCCGAACACTTCTGTGAGCGCTGGCACCGCTGGCACTGCGCCGCGGTCCCCATTCGCGATCCGGCCACAGAGCGGATCGCCGGTGTCCTCGATATCAGCGGTTTCCGGGAGTACGCCCACCCGCACACCCTGAGTCTCGCCCTCGCGCTGGTGGTCGCCATCGAGCAGACCCTCGCCGCGCGGGAAGTCGAGCGCCGCTACCTCACCCTGCAGAGCTTCACCGATCTCACCACCCGCTACCCCGGCGACGCCGTCCTCGCGCTCGATCGCGGCGGGCGCATGGTTGGGGTGACACCGTCGCTCTCGCCGGCCCTCGCCGACTCGTTGTCGGCCATGATGGGCCAGGCGGCACACGGACTCCCCAGCGCAAACGCTTCACCGGTGGTGATCAACGACCGGTGCACGGCACTCTGGTTCCCGGTGCTGCAGGGTCACACGGTGGTGGGAGGGTGCCTGGTGCTGGAGGGGGGCGCCTCACGGGTCGGAAGCGAAGGGATCCCCTTCCGTCCCGGGGACGTTCCAGTCTACGCCCGGCGCTTCTTCGAGGCCGGCGCGCGCGACCTCGGCCGTCTCGCCGTGACGGTGGACCCGGAGGTCTACGACGCCCTCCAGGCCTACCATTGGCCCGGCAATGTGCGTGAGCTCAAGAACGTGGTCCGCCGGGTGCTGCTGGCGACCGAGCGCCGGATCCGGCTCACCGATCTCCCCCAGTTCATCCGCGAAGCCTACGCCGGCGGCCGCGCCGCGCCGAACTCGACGATCGACCGGGAGGACGCCGAGCTCATGCGGCTGGTGCAGGAGTGCCGGACCATGGCCGAGGCCGCCGCCCGCCTCGGCGTGACCCGCAGCACGCTGTATCGGCGGATGGAGCGGTTCGGCCTCAAGCCGAAGCGGGTGCTGGGGCGGGAGTAGCCGTTCACAGGTCGACGTAGCATTCAATGCGAGATTGCTGAACCCCTGCGAGGCGGGGTTACCTTCCGCGCGTGAACGACTCCACCACCGACAAGCACGACCCCTACGCGGCGCTCCGGATCGCCGATTTCCGCCGCTTCATCGCCTGCCTGATGGCGCAGACCTTCGGCACGATGATCCAGGCGGTGGTGGTGGGATGGCAGCTCTACCAGGTCACCCACGACCCGCTCTCTCTGGGGCTCGTCGGCCTCGCGGAGGCGCTGCCCTTCATCGCGTTCGCGCTGCCGGCCGGCCAGCTCGCCGACCGTGTCGACCGGCGCCGGGTCTGTCTCGCCGCGCTGCTGGTGCTGCTGGGGTGCGCGGTGGCCCTCTTCGCGATGACGGTGGCCGGCACGCTCCGCCCCGGGACAGTGTGGACGGTCTACGCGGTGATCTTCGTGAGCGGTATCGCGCGGAGCTTCCTGCAGCCGACCCGTACCGCCCTTTCCGCCGATCTCATCCCGCGCGACATCTACCTCAACGCCATCACCTGGCGGAGCTCCACCTGGCAGTTCGCCGCGGTGGCCGGCCCCGCCGCCGGCGGACTGCTGTTAGGCTTCGGCGGCGCCGGGTTGGCCTACGGCGCGTCGGCACTCCTGCTCCTCGTCTCCTGGTTCGCGCTGTTCCAGGTTGCGGCGCGCCCGCGACCCGCGGCAATCGAGAACATCAGCGGCCTGCAGGGTCTGCTCGAAGGCATCCGCTTCACCCGCACCCAGCCGGTGCTGCTCGGGGCGATCACTCTCGATCTCTTCTCGGTGCTCTTCGCCGGCGCCGAAGCGCTGCTCCCGGTGTTTGCGGTGGACATCCTGCACGTGGGGGCCGAAGGGCTGGGCATCCTGCGCGCCGCGCCGGCCGCCGGATCGGTGCTGATGTCGATCTATCTCTCCCATCGGCCACTGAGGGCGCGTGCCGGCTGGACCATGATGATCTCGGTCGCGCTCTACGGCATCTGCATCAGCGGGTTCGGGCTGTCGCGGAGTTTCCCTCTCTCGGTGCTCCTGCTCGGCCTCTCGGGCATGTTCGACAACGTGAGCGTCGTCATGCGCTCGACGCTGCTGCAAACGCTGACGCCCAGGCACCTGCTGGGCCGAGTCGCGGCGGTGAACGCGGTATTCATCGGTTCGTCGAACGAGATCGGCGCGTTCGAATCGGGTGTGGCCGCACGGCTTTTTGGCGCGGTGCCGGCGGTGGTGTTCGGAGGGGTGGTGCCGATCCTGGTCGTCGCCCTCATCGCGTGGCGGGTGCCGGCCCTGCGACGCTTGCAGGCCATCGGCTGAGTGCCGGGTCCCGAGTGCGTTCGGTCACACTCGGAACCATGCACTTGCGGCTGGAACTTGTGCCTCGGTGAACGATTGGCTACCGTGCCCCCATGCGGATCGCGCTCTTCTCCGAAGTCTACTGGCCGATGGTCAGCGGGGTGGGTGTCACGCTCGACCGGCTCAAGGAAGGGCTGGAGTCGCGCGGTCATACCCTTCGTGTCTACACCGCGACCTACCCGCTGCCGCCCGGCGCCACCGACCGCCAGGAAGTCCACCGCTCGCCGAGCATCCCGCTCTTCCTCTATCCGGATGTGCAGTGGGCCTTCCCGCGTCAGCGGGAGATCACCGCCGACCTGGCGCTCTTCCGGCCCGACGTCGTCCACGTCGCGACCGAATTCGCGCTCGGGCTGGCGGGGGTGAAGGCCGCCGGACAGCTGGGCATTCCGGTCATCGCGTCGGCCCACACCGACTATCAGAAATACGCCCGGCGCTACGGCGTGGGCTTCGTGCTGCGCATGGGGTGGATGTACCTGCGCTGGTTCTATCGGCACGCCGATCAGGTGCTCGTCCCCTCCCGGGTCTACGAACGGGCGCTGAACGGCCGGGGGGTGACCCACACCGGGCTCTGGACCCGCGGAGTGGACCCGGTCCACTTCCATCCCCGGTTTCGGAGCGCCGAGTGGCGTGCCCGATTCGGGGTTGGGCCAGAGGATCTGCTGGTGACGTACATCGGCCGGCTGGCGCGGGAAAAGGATCTGATGCGGCTGATTGCCGGCTGGCAGGCGCTCCGCGAGCGCCGCGGCAATGCACAGCTGGTGCTGGTGGGGCGGGGACCGCTGGAAGAGGAGCTGCGCGTTGCCGCGCTCCCGGGTGTCCATGTTACCGGACTGCTGAGCGGGCGGGAACTCTCCGAGGCCTACGCGAGCGCCGATCTCTTCGTCTTTCCGTCACCTACTGAGACGTTCGGGAACTCGCTGCTCGAGGCGATGGCATCCGGGCTTCCCTCGCTCGCGGTGAACGCCGGTGGCGTGGTGGAGTTCGCCGAGCACGACGTCAACGCCTGGCTCGCCCGTCCGCACGATACCGCGGCGCTGACCGAAGGGCTCGACCGCCTGATGCACGATCCGGTGCTCCGCGCGCGTCTCGCCGCGGGTGCGCGCGCCACCGCGGAGGGCCGGCCCTGGGACCGCATTCATGATCGCTTGATCGAGGATTACCGCCGGGCTGCCGCCACCCGCCTCCGGATCCGCGCAGCGTAGCAGGGGCGAGCCTCGTGCTCGCCCCGGACGCGTCAGCGCAGGATCAGATACGTCAAACCCGCCATCGCGCCGGCCATCGGGATCGTCAGGATCCACGCCCACACGATGCGTCCCGCTACTCCCCACCGCACCGCCGAAATCCGCTGTGCCGCGCCCACGCCGACGATGGCGCCGGTGATCGTATGCGTCGTACTCACCGGGATGCCGAAGGACGAAGCCATCAGCAGCGTGATGCCGCCCGCGGTCTCGGCGCAGAAGCCGCCGAAGGGCCGGAGCCGGGTGATGCGCGCACCCATGGTCTTCACGATCCGCCAGCCACCCAGCATGGTGCCAAGCGAGATCGCGGAATAGGCGATGAACTCCACCCAGAACGGGATCTTGTCGGCGTTCTGCAGGTAGAGGTGCGACATCATGCCGGTCTGGGCCTGGAAGAGTTCCTTCCGGGAGACCAGCAGCCCGACGATGATGCCCATCGTCTTCTGCGCGTCGTTGGCACCGTGGCCGATCGAGTAGAGCGCGGCCGAGACCAGCTGCAGCCGCCGGAAGATCCGGTCGATCGGGCCGGGGGCTCCTCTGCGCAGCGCCCACGAGAGCAGAATCGTCAGCGCCAGTGCGAGCGTCATGCCGATGAGCGGCGACAGGAAGATGAACAGGATCGGCTTGATCCAGCCGCTGGCGATCAGCGCACTGGCGCCCGCCTTCGCCAGCGCCGCGCCGCCCAGGCCGCCCATCAGCGCGTGCGATGAGGAACTCGGCAGGCCGAGCCACCAGGTGATCAGGTTCCAGATGATGGCGCCGAGGAGTGCCGCGAGGATCAGGTTGGGATCGAGGACCGAGGGGTCGACCAGGCCCTTGCCGATCGTCTTGGCGACGGCGGTGCCCACCAGGAAGGCGGCCACGAAGTTGAAGAACGCGGCCCACGCGACGGCGGCGCCGGGGGAGAGCACTCGTGTCGCCACGATGGTGGCGATGGAGTTGGCGCTGTCATGGAACCCGTTGATGAAGTCGAACGCCAGGGCGACGACGATGATCGCCAGGATATAGCCAACGGCCGGATCCATGGTCAGCCGTGCTTGATCGAGATGGACTCGAGAACGTTCGCGGCGTCCTCACAGTAGTCGAGGGTCTTCTCGAGGTTGTCGTAGACTTCCTTCCACTTGATCAGCGCGACCGGGTCAGGATTGCCCTCGAACATCCGGCCGAGCCACTCGTGGTACAGCGAATCGCCCTCTTCCTCCAGGCGCTTCACCGCGATGCAGGCGGGGAGCACCGCACCGGCGTTCTTCGCGAGGCCGCGGACCGCGACCAGCAACTCTTCGCAGGCGCGCTTCACCACGTCCGCCAGCAGGATCGCGCCCTCGGGCGACTTGCCGACGTGGAAGATCTGGGTCCGCCGGGCCAGCCCGTCGATCAGGTCGATCACGTCGTCGAGGCCCGAGGCGAGCTCGTGGATGTCCTCACGGTCGAGCGGCGTGATGAACGAGCGGTCCAGCCGGGCGATCACTTCATGAGTCAGCTGGTCGCACTCATGCTCCAGCCGCTTGATCGACTCCACCAGAAAGGTCCGCCGATCCGGATCGGCCTTGAGGAGATCTTCGAGCAGGCCGGCGGCCTCGACGCTCCGCTCGGATACCGCGATGAACAGGTCGAAAAAGCTCTCGTCGCGGGGCAGCAGGCGCACGTCTGGCTCCGGGGCAGATTGTCACGGGGAAGTAACGACGGGCGGGAATGTAACGGCGGGGGAGGCCGGGGCAAGAGTTACGAGTTCCAAGTTCCGAGTACCGAGTTCGTCTTGCCGGCCTGGAGCGCCGACCGTAGTGGCGGTCGCTAGGCTCCCAGCTCACATCCTCGAACTCGGAACTCGGTACTCGGAACTACCGGAGCAGCAATGTCTTGAGATCCTCGGGCGTCTCCAGCCAGAAATCGGGCTCGGCCGGTTCCAGCTCCTCCCGGCGGAACGGCCCCCACAGCACCGCGCCGGTGA
>DAINRP010000112.1:0-9683 GCA_036741755.1 Gemmatimonadales bacterium | reverse complement strand
GAGGCGGAATCTGGCGGCAGCGCGCTGCCGGGAGCCCGCGTCACGATCGACGGGGGCCGCTTCGCCACCACCACCGATGCCCGGGGCTTCTATCGCGTCCGCGAACTCGGCGCAGGCTGGCACACGGTCTCCGCAGCCGCGATCGGACGGCGGCCCCAGATCCGCGACAGCGTCCTCGTTCGGGGCGGCCAGACGACGGCGCTTGATTTCGCGCTTCGGGCCGACCCCATCGGCCTCGAGCCACTCGAAGTCATCGCGGAACGGGTGGATTCGGTGCTCGACCCCCTCGCAGTGCAGGACCAGCAGCGCTTCACGAACGAAGATCTTCGGCGACTCCCCGTCTCCAACGTGGACGAAGCGATCGCACTCTCCTCCGGAGCCGTCGGGGAGAGCTATCGCGGTGGCCGTCTGGGGCAGCAGTCCTTTGTGCTCGATGGGCTCGGGCTCAAGAATCAGCTCGATGCCTCGAGCGGCACGCTCGGGATCCGGGTACCGCCGGATCTCCTGGCGGAGGCCTCACTCGTCACCAATGGCTTCTCCGCCCGCTATGGGCAGGCGGTCTCGGCGCTGGTGAACCTCGCGACCCGTGATGGCGCCGATCGCTGGGGTGGACGCGTCGCCTATGAGACCGATCGGCCGCTGGGCAGCGGCGCGGACTTCGGCCTCGACCGCGCGGTCGTCAGCGCGGAGGGACCGCTCGTCGGCGGCATCCGGCTCGTGGCGGTCGCCGACATCTCCGGGCGGCTCGACGCCGACCCCGTGAACGCGCCGCGCCCCTCCAACCCGCGCGACCCGCGGCACGCGCGTCCGTGGCTGCTGCCACACAACAGCGGCGAACAGGCCGACCTCGCCGCCAAACTGACCATACCGCTCGGGACCAGGCAGACCCTCAGGCTGCTCGGGCTTCACTCGGCAGAGCAGCGCCTCCTGTACGATCCCGCCTACAAGTACGATGTGGCGCTGGCTCCGGTCCGGCGGGTCACGGGCGATCTCCTCAACATGCACCTCCAGCGGACCTTCCCGGGCCCCAACATGGTGGCGGACCTGCGGGTCGGCTATTTCGGCCGGGACTTCATTCGGGGCACAGCCACGAGTACTCCCGACTACCGCTTCGGCGCCTTCACCGGCAGGAAGATCGCGATCCTCGACGAGGCCCTCGCCCGTGCGCAGGACACGCTCGCCGCCAACGCCCCGCTGCCCGGCCTGCTGGTGCCCGAGTTCAGCAGCAACACCCCGTGGGGCGTCCCGGCGTTCTTCCGCGGCGCCGGTCCGCGGGGCGACCTCGGATGGAATCACTACCGGGAAATCCGGAGCCGACTGGATGTGAGCGTGCCTGCGGGCAGCAGGAGTGACTTCTATTTCGGCGGGGAATACTCCACCCAGCGGGTCAGGACGTTTCAGCGCACGCTTGGTTACCTGCCCGTCGGCGACAGCGTGCCCGCGGCAAGCGCCGCGAACTTCACTCCGTGGGCCGGATCACTCTACGCGGAGGTGCAGGGCCGTTCGAACGATCTCGCGGTCACCGTTGGCGTCCGATACGATCAGTTCAGTGGCCGGAATGACCTGAAAGGCAAGCCGGCGAAGAGCCAGAGGGCAATCTCCCCGAGAGTGGCGGTCAGCACCGTCCTCAAGGGGGCCACCTTCGTCGCCAGCTTCGGCAAGTTCCGGCAGGCGCCGGACTATCAGTTCCTGGTCGACGCCGCCTTCGACGACACCACGCGCACCGGGCGCTTCCGCCAGGGAAACCCCGATCTCGGCTTCGAAGAATCCACCCAGTATGAGTTCAGTCTCCGGCTCCGCCCCACCACCTACGCCTCGGTGCGCGCCAATGTCTACGTGCGCCGGCTTGATGGCCTGGTCGCGTCCGTGCCACTCGGGGTCAATCCCGATTCGGCGATCTTCGGCAACGTTGACGCCGGGTCGGTGAAAGGAGCGGAGATCATCCTGGAGCGCGACTTCGCCAGGGGCTGGGGGGCGCGCCTCTCATGGAACCTGCAGCAGGCCACGGCAAATTCTTCGAATGCCTTCCTGGTGCAGAAGGTGCCCACCATCGATCCGGCGACCGGCGATACCACCTTCCCGGCAAAGGTCGAGTTTCCGCTGGACTTCGACCGGCGGCAGTCGTTCACCGGTATCGTCACCGGGACGGTGCCGGCCCACGTCGGACCCTCGCTGTTCGGGACGCGCCCTTTCGCGGGGATCGAAGGCACTGCCATACTGCGGATCGCGACCGGCCTGCCGTTCTCGCGCACCAACGCGAAGGGCGACTCGATCATCGGCCTGCCGAACGATGGCCGCCTGCCGACGACGGCAACCCTCGACGTACTGCTGCGTCGGCCGATACGCTTCGGCCGGATGGGGGGCAGCGTCTATCTGGATGTGAGGAATCTGCTCAACCGGCGGAATGTGCTGGCGGTCCGGCGGGACACCGGGCGGCCCGAGGCGACGGCCGCCGGGCTGCAAGCCCTGGCCGATTCAGCCTATGCCGCGAACCCCTATCCGATCCCCTACGAGTCGAGCCGCTACCGGCGCTGGGCCGATCTGGATGGCAACGGGCAGGTGGACGGTCCCACCGAACTGCGACCGCTCTACCTGGCGGCGGCGAAGGACTTCACCCAGCCGCTCTTCGCGTACGGCCAGCCGCGACTGTTCCGGCTGGGGATCGAGTTCCTGTTCTAGAACCACTCACACTGCCACTTCACCCCGGGAGAGTAGTTGCAGTGCACCGGGAGCGGATTCGTGTAGTTGAAGCTCAGCTTGAAGGTGGGGCCGAGCCGCTCGTACTCGATCTCGCTGCCGTTCGAGAGATGGGGAACGCCTGACAGGTAATCCGGCACCAGGTCCGACATGTTGAGCGGGTACACACCGTGGTCGGTGTGGTAGTTCTCCAGGGTCTGAATGATCGCCGCGGACGCACGCATGCCCACCTGCGCGTTGGGGCCTTGCCCCGGAGGGAGCGGCTTGAAATAGATCCACGCTCCCGCGACAAGCGCGGCGAGCACCAGCATGAACTTCATGGCGGCCTCCTTGAGTCGGTCGAACGGCCTTACAGGAGCAAGTCGGGTGCCTGAATGCGGTCTCGGCCCCTCCCCCGTATCGCAGCCCCGGTCCACAACCGCTATCTTCCCGTCGGGCCTTGCTTTGCGGGCCCCGTACCTGATCCCAGGACCCCGGCCATTCGCTCTTCCATCCGCCTGCTCGCGCGGGGACCGATCCTCATCCTGCTCGCAGGCTGCACCGTGCCATCTCATACGCGGGCCGCTCCGACGGAGTCCGAGTTCCGCGCGATGATGCAACGCGGCAACGGATCGAACATCGCGGTGACTTCGGACTCGGCCGAGGATGCGCGACTCCGCACCCGACTCCTCCAGGCGCCGGTTGCCGAGACACGCGCGGCCCTGCTCAGCAGAGTGAAGACCATGCCCCGTTGGGGGGTGGCGGACTCGTCGGGCACCATCATCTGGCTCACCCGGACCACGCGCCTGTTCCGCTTCGTGGACGACATCTTCGTCCTGATCGAGCCGCGGGGAGACAGGAGCGCGATTCTGGTCCGCAGTGCCTCCCGGATCGGTGAGGGCGATCTCGGGCAGAACCGCCGCAATATCGCCGAACTCTGGGCCGCACTCGCCACCGAACACCCGCTGCGGTCTGCCTCGACTTCCCCCGATTCACAGGGTACCAGATGAACCGGATCACAGCTTCACTTTACGCTCTGCTGTCGGCAGTGGCCGTCGTGGAGGTCTCGGCCCAGCAGACCTCCGGAGACGGGCCTCCGCCAGTCCGTGCGGTCTTCGCCATCATCGACAGCAGCGGCGACCGCGCCGGCCAGATCACTGCGGCCCAGAACCCCGATGGGGTGCTCTTCCAGATCCTTGCGACTCGCCTGACACAAGGAGCGCATGGGGTGCACCTGCACGCCTCCCCCGCCTGCGAGCCACCGGCGTTCCAGTCGGCAGGAGGGCATTTCAATCCAGGCGCCAGGCAGCACGGCGCGAAGAACCCCTCCGGCCCGCACGCGGGCGACCTGCCCAACCTGGTCGCGAACGACAAGGGCGAGGCCCGCGCCCAGCTGCTGATTCCGGGTGTTACGCTCAATCCCGGTCCGCATTCGATTGGTGTTCCCGGCACCGCGCTCGTCATCCATGCGAAACCGGACGACGAGATGACCGATCCGACCGGCAACTCTGGTGCGCGCATCGCCTGCGCTGTCATCAGCGTCGCCACGCATTAGTCCTCAGTGCGCGCCCATAGCGTCCGGCCGCTTCGCCCTCCCTCTCCCGGGTCGGAGTGTGCCCCGCCAGGCGCGCCGGACCGGCGATCAACTCAACGGTTGCCGAACGGGAAGTCTGCGAATAACCTCACAAGGCCACCATCGCCTCAGAGCCCATGACGGACCTCCTCGCCGCTCGCGCCCAGATGGCGCTTTCGCTCGGCTTCCACATTCTCTTCGCGGTGGTGGGGATCGGCATGCCGCTGCTGATGGTGATCGCCGAGCGGCGCTGGCTGTCGACCCAGGATCCAATTGACCTCGAGCTCGCCAAGCGCTGGTGCAAGGGTACCGCGATCCTCTTCGCAGTGGGCGCCGTGAGCGGCACGGTGCTGAGCTTCGAGCTGGGGTTGCTCTGGCCGGGGTTCATGGACGTGGCGGGCCCGATCATCGGCATGCCCTTCTCGCTCGAGGGCTTCGCCTTCTTCACCGAGGCGATCTTCCTCGGCGTCTATCTCTATGGCTGGGACCGGATTTCGCCCCGTGCCCACCTCTGGGCCGGCATCCTCGTGGCCGTGAGCGGAGCCATTTCCGGCGTCTTCATCGTGATCGCCAACGCGTGGATGAACACCCCGACCGGCTTCGACCTGGTGAACGGTCTCCCGGCCAACATCGACCCCATCGGCGCGATCTTCAATCCGGCGGCCCTGCAGCAGACCCTGCATATGACTCTCGCGGCCTACGCGGCTACCGGATTCGCCGTCGCAGGCATCCATGCCTTCCTGCTGCTCCGGGATCCGCTCAACGCGTTTCATCGCCGGGCCCTCACCATCGGCATCATGGTCGGGGCCCCGGCGGCGCTGCTGCAGCCCCTCTCAGGCGACCTCAGTGCGCAAAACGTGGCGCGCTACCAGCCCGCCAAGCTGGCGGCCATGGAGGCGCTGTTCACCACCCAGGCCGGTGCCCCGCTGGTGATCGGCGGATTGCCTGACATGGAGAACCGCGAAGTAAAATTCGGCCTCGAAATCCCCTATGGGCTTTCCCTCCTCGCCTATCACGATCCTCGCGCCACGGTCCAGGGCCTCGATTCGATCCCCCGCGCCGACTGGCCGCATGTACCGACGGTCCACCTGGCCTTTCAGATCATGGTCGGCATCGGGAGCCTCATGGCGCTGGTGGCGCTCTGGAGCCTGTCGGTTCTGCTCCGGCGGCAGGAACTCGCGACCCGGCCGCTGCTCCTGAAGGCGATCGCCGCCTGCGCGCCGCTTGGCTTTCTGGCGATCGAGGCGGGGTGGACCGTGACCGAAGTCGGGCGGCAGCCATGGATCATTCACGGCGTGCTCCGCACCAGTCAGGCCGTGACCCCGATGCCCGGCCTCGTGTACACGATGCTCGGTTTCTCCCTGCTGTACATCTTCCTCGGCATCGTGGTGGCCTATCTGCTGTATGCCCAGATTCTCCGGAGTCCCCGCCACGAGGAATGGCACCGCGTGTACTCTCCACGGACGACCTGAGCAATGGAACTGCTGACCCCTGCCCTGCTGCTGGCCGGCGCGGTCGTTGTGGCGCTGAACGCCTACGTGGTGCTGGCGGGAGCCGATTTCGGTGGCGGCGTGTGGGATCTGTTCGCGACTGGACCGCGACGCGAGCGGCAGCGCGACCTGATCGCCCATGCGATCGGCCCGGTCTGGGAAGCCAATCACGTCTGGCTGATCCTGGTGGTGGTCCTGCTGTTCACCTGCTTTCCGCCGGTGTTCAGCCGTATCGCGATCGCGCTGCACATCCCGATCACGCTCATCCTGCTGGGCATCGTGCTGCGGGGATCCGCCTTCACCTTCCGGAGCTACGGCGGGGATGACGCGCCCACCCAGCGGCGGTGGGGGCGGCTGTTTGCGACCGCGAGTCTGGTGACGCCGCTTCTGCTCGGCGTCGGAGTCGGGACTATCGCAGCGGGGCGGGTGCGCGCGCCCACGGGAGCGGGCTTCCTTGTCGACTATGTCACACCCTGGCTCTCGCTCTTCACGGCCAGTGTCGGGGTCCTGACCCTCCTGCTCTTCGCCTTCCTCGCCGCCGTGTATCTCACGCTCGAAGCGGAGGATCCCGACGTGCAGGATGACTTCCGCCGCCGCGCGCTGGGATCGGGGCTGGCGGTGTTTCTCGCCGCGATGCTCACCCTGGCCCTCGCGTGGCGGGAAGCGCCGCTGGTGTGGAACGGGCTGGTCACCGCGCCGCGGGCCATTCCCGTGCACCTGCTGACCGGTGCCAGTGCGACGCTCGCGCTCTGGGCGTTATGGACCCGCAAGTTCCGGCTCGCGCGGAGCGCCGCCGTCGCGCAGATCACGCTGATCCTGTGGGGCTGGGCGCTGGCCCAGTACCCCTGGCTGATTCCGCCGTCGCTGGGGATCAGCAATGCCGCGGCGCCCGCCATCACCCTGAAGCTCACCCTGGGCGCACTGGCCGTTGGCGCGGCGGTACTCTTTCCGTCACTCTACTATCTCTTCAAGGTGTTCAAGAGCCCGCCACGGTAGGCACAGCCCCCAACGCCAGCGGGCGGAGATCCTCCCGGATCCCCGCCCGCTCGCGTTTGCAGGCAGGTGGCGGCTACTCGCGCTCCATCATCCTGCGGATTGGCCCGACCAGAGAAAACATGACCAGGCTCGCAATGACCGCGAATGCCGCAACCGCCCCGAACACCTGCGGCAGCGTGAAGCTCGCGTAGAACCGGAGCACCCCGCCGGCAATGAGATTGCCCACCGAGGCGGCGAGGAACCACACCCCCATCATCATGCCCTTGACGCGGTCGGGCGCCAGCTTCGTCATGGAACTGAGTCCCACGGGACTCAGGCTGAGTTCGCCGATCGTGTGAAGCAGGTACGTCATCACCAGCCACATCGGGCTCACGAGCGTGCCATTGGCCGACGCCTGCGCCGCACCCACCATCACCAGGAAGCCCAGACCCACGAACAGCAGCCCGAAGGCAAACTTGGTCGGGCTTGAGGGGTCCCGCCTGCCCAGCCATACCCAGAACCAGGCGAAGACGGGAGCCAGCAGGATGATCATCAGTGCATTGACTGACTGGAACCAACTCGACGGGTAGGTCCAGCCGAAGATGCTGGTACGGGTATTCTGCGCGGCAAAGAGGTTGAGGCTCGTGGCGGCCTGCTCGAACGCCGACCAGAACACCGCCGCCCCCGCGAAGAGCACCACGATCACGATCAGCCGCTTCCGCTCCTCCTTGGTCCAATTGCCGGCCATGAACAGCCAGGCGAAGAACGCGAGCACGACGAGCAGGTAGACCCAGCTGAAGGCGCTGGTCACGGTCTCGACGCCGACAATGCCCCGCTGGACCAGCATCGCGACGCCGCCCGCGAACGCCACGATCGCCAGCACGCCGGCGCCCAGCTGCCGCCGGGCCGCACGGCCCTCATCGGACTGCGCGGGCACGCTCGGATGGATGCCCGCGTCCCCGAAGTGCTTCCACCCCAGACGGTACTGGATCAGGCCGCAGAACATGCCGAGGGCGCCGACGCCGAAGCCCCAGTTCCACGACGTCGCCGGATTGATCCCCATGCCGGTCAGCACGTCCTTGAACGCGGCGTTCTGCGCCAGCCATCCAACGATGAGAGGCGAGATGAACGCCCCGAGGTTGATCCCCATGTAGAAGATCGAGAACCCCGCATCCCGGCGCACATCTTCCTTGCCGTACAATTCACCGACGATGGCGCTGACGTTCGGCTTGAGCAGCCCGGTCCCCAGGATGATGAGCGCCAGGCCAAGGTAGAAGAGCCGGGCCCCGGGCACCGCCAGGCTGAGTTGGCCCAGCATGATGAGCACGCCGCCATAGAACACCGAGCGACGAAGCCCGAGGATCCGGTCGGCCACCCACCCGCCTGGCAGCGACATCATGTACACCAGGGCCACGTAGATCCCGTAGACCGCGCCCGCACGCCCCACATCAAAGCCTAGCCCTCCATTCGCCACCGAGGCCGTCATGAAGAGGACCAGGATCGCGCGCATGCCGTAGTAGGCGAATCGCTCCCACATCTCGGTGAAGAAGAGCGTGGAGAGGCCACGGGGATGGCCGAAGAACGCAGTGTCGGTCGAGGAGGAGGTTGCCAAGCGAATGGCTCCAGTCAGAGGGAAGCGAGCGGCCGGATGGCGCGGCTCACCGGTGGCGCTTCGTCAGGAAGTGGTCCGGCACGACGCAGCAGGTGTTCAGGGCTCTTTGCCGAGCTTCTTCTTCAGGTGATCCAGCTGGGCCTGGACGGCCGCGTCCATCTGCGACCGGTTGATCTGGTGCTTGAGCAGATCGCCGTCGACATCGGTCTCGGGCCGGCTCCCGCCTGCCGCTTCGAGATCGCGCCACGCCGCCTCCTGGGCCGGCGTGCGACCCGCCTCGGTGCCCTGCCGGGCGCTCCGGTACTGCCGGGTCAGCTCCTCGAGGTCGCGCTCGGCGAGCGAGACCTCGTCGCGCTGTGCGGCGAGCTTCTTCTCGAGCACCCCGAGCCGCTCCCGGTGGCGGGTCGCGAACTGCTCCGCCACCTGCACCGTCTCGGGATCCGGCACCTGCGCCGCCAGCGCACCGCGGCGCTCCGCGTCCGTCAGCTGCCGCCGTTCAGCGGCGAGCAGACGTTCGGTAGTGGCCAGCGCCTCGCGCATGGTCCCGACCGCCACCTTGGTTTCCAGGAGTGCGGCGTGGAGCTGGGCTGTGCGGATCCTGGGATCGTCCGGCGGCGAATGGTCGGCAAGGAGCTTCTCGAGCCGGGCCCTGAGCCCTTCAAGCACGGTGGGTTCGTCCGGTTCGCGGAATGGCCGAATGGTACGGATCGCCTCGGGGGGCGTCAAGGAAGCCGGCGCGTTACCTTATTGGGCATGCGCCGCGCCAACCTGCTCCTGCCGCTTGCCGGTCTCCTCGCCTGCAGCTCCGGCCGCTCAGGCGGCGCTTGCGGGATCACCGCGATCGCCGGTGCCACCATGCTCCTGCAGGAGTTCGGTGTGCCCGAACAGACCCTTGGCCTGCCCCCGGCCAACCTGCCCCCGCGGCTGGTGGCCCGGGTCGCCGCCGGCCCCGCGTTCGAAGCGGTGGTCGGACGGACGGCCGACAGCGGCTGGGTGATTGGTGTCGAGGGCACCATCCCGCCGCGGATCAAGCCGCGCTTCGGGGTGCTCATTCTCGACCCCAAGGACAGCGCCCGCGGGGTGATGGTGTTCGAGTCAGAGCCGGTCCGCGGTGCGCCCCAGATCGGGCGGCTCAGCGTGGACACACTCATGCTGCCGCTGCTGGGCATCCAGCTCGACCCGGGACGGTTCGAAGATCCCGGCTGTCCGCTCTTCCCCGACAGCGTCCTGCGATGAGCGCCCCCCGCATCGGCATCACCGGAATCACCCGGTCGGTTTCAGGCACCGACAGGACCGGCGTCAACGCGGCCTATGTTCGGTCGGTGCTGCGCGCCGGTGGCGTCCCGCTGGTGCTCTC
>DAINRP010000111.1:7207-9766 GCA_036741755.1 Gemmatimonadales bacterium | reverse complement strand
AACGACCTGTTCGGCGGGCATCTGCTGTCGATGGTGGACCAGGCAGCGGCGGTCGCGGCGATTCGCCATGCCGGCGGGCCGGCGGTCACCGCAAGCTTCGACCGGGTGGACTTTCGCGACCGCATCGGGGTGGGGGCACTGGTGACCTGCATCGCCACGGTGGACTTCGTCGGCAACAGTTCGATGGACGTCTCGGTCGAAGTCTATTCCGAGCATGTCCCGACCGGGGTGCGGCGGCATACCCATTCGGCCCATGTCGTCTTCGTCGCGATCGACGCGGCCGGCAAGCCGACCCGGGTGCCGCGGCTGATCCCGGAGACCCCGGAAGAGCACGAGCGCTACGAGCGCGCGCAACAGTACCGCGCGGAGCGCAAACGTTGAGCGATGCTCCAGAAGGGTCGGGCGTCCCCGCCCGGCCCAACCCCAATCCTCAGATCGTCGCCGTCTTCGGCGGCGGCGGCGCCAAGGCTGCGGCGCATATCGGCGCCTTCCGCGCGCTCGAGGAAGCGAATCTGGTCCCCGGCCACATCGTCGGCACCTCGATGGGCGCCGTGTTCTCCGCGCTCTTCGCCTCCGGGCTCAGCGCGCGCGAAGCGCTCGAACGGGTGGAGATGATCGGCGAGAAGGACATCGTCCGCGCCGAGCCCTTCGCCTTCCTCAAGGGACTCTGGGCCAGGGCGCTGCTGCAGCCCGAGCCACTGCGCCGCTCGCTCGAGCGGATGCTCGGCACCCGCCGCTTCCAGGACCTGAAGATCCCGCTCACCGTCACGGCCACCGCGCTCGACACCGGCGAGCTCACCCTCTTCGGTGCGGGCGGCCGGAATGTGCCGCTGATCGAGGCGCTGTACGCCACCTGCGCGCTGCCTCTCTTCCTGCCGCCGGCGATCATCGACGGCCGCCGCTACGCCGATGGCGGGCTGCGTGCGGTGGTGCCGCTCGAGCCGGCGAGCTTGATTCCAGCGCGTCTGGTGGTGGCGGTGGATGTGGGGCCGGGGTTCGACGAGGCGCCCGGGGCCTCCGGGCTCCCCCCCATCGTCGAGATGCACAACGAAGCGATCGGTATTCTGATGGCGGGGCAGACCGCGCAGGCGCTGGCGCTCTGGCGCGGCAACCCCGCCCGGCCGCCGCTGATTTACGTCCGGCCCCGGGTGGAGAAGGGTGCGACCTTTCGCGTCGATCAGGTGCGCCGGTTCGTCGAGGATGGCTATACTGCGACCCGCGTGGCGCTCGCGGGCTTGAATTCGCCGCCGCAATAGGCAAATTGGCTGCACAGTTCACCCGCACGGGAAATAATGAAAGCCTCCGATGTGATGGTCCCCAATCCCTTCGTCGCGGTTGCCAACGCCTCCGCGAGCGAAGTGGCGATCATGTTCCGCACCCGCAACATCTCGGTTGTGCCCGTGGTCGATGACCATCGCACCCGCCGCTTCCTCGGCGTGCTGAGCGATCGCGACCTGGTGACTCGCTGCCTCGCCATCGGCAGCGACCCGTCGCAGACCCGGGCCGACGGCGTGATGCGCACCGACAGCCCCGTCGTCGGCGCCGATACCGAGCTCGACGGCTTCGCGGTCTACATGAATCAGGATCCCGGCGAGTCGCACCTCCGCGCCACGATCACCGTGGTGGATTCGGAGCACCGCGTCATCGGGTTCATCAGTCACCCCGAACTCATCTCCGGAATCAAGCTCATCTGGCGCTGACCATGTCGTCGCACCGCATCTACACCGTCCGGGAAGCCGAGGCCACGCTGCCGCTGGTGAAGGGCATCGTTGCCGACATCCTCGCGACCCACCGCCGCTGGACCGAGCTGGTGGCGCGCTACGAGCTGCTCACCGGGCACGTGCGTGCCGACGACGGGGAGCCACCGGAGCTGGTCGAACTCCGCGACGCCGCCGCCCGCGACGCGGAACGGATCAACGCCTGCCTCGTGGAACTGGAGCAGCTCGGCGGGGTGTTCAAGGGGTTCGATCACGGGCTGGTCGACTTCTACGCCCTCAAGGACGACCGGCTCGTCTTTCTCTGCTGGCAGCCCGGCGAAGAACACATCACCCACTGGCACGAGGTCGACGCCGGGTTCGCCGGACGCCAGCCGATCGATGCCCACATGCTCGCCGAAACGGTAATTGGATGACCCTCTGGTACCTCGCCCACATCCTCGGCTTTACTCTCTGGCTCGGCGCTGGGCTCGCCTGCATGTTCATCGGGATTCGTGGCCGCGCCGAGGACCGCCCTACCCAGGCGGTGATCGTTCGGATGATCGGTGGCGTGCACCGGACCCTGATGCTCCCCGGCATCGTGCTCACCGTTCTCTCCGGCGGCTATCTCTCCATCCCCGCCGCCAATGGCGGCACGCCCAGCTCCTGGCTGATGGTCATGCAGCTCGCCGGCGTGCTCGCCGCGATTCTCGTCCTCTTCGTATCCCTTCCGGCCCTCGGCCGCCTCAACCGCATCGCCCCGACCGGTGAAACCGCGCCGCTCTTCGACTCGCTCCGCAAGCGGCAGTCGATGGCCGGCATGATCGCCGGAAACCTCGGCATGATCGCGCTGGTCGCGGGGGCG
>DAINRP010000111.1:0-7107 GCA_036741755.1 Gemmatimonadales bacterium | reverse complement strand
GCACTAAGCACTATGCACTATGCACTATGCACCTTCTTCCCCGTTGCACACACCGACTTCACGGGACACCGGGGGCAGTGGGCGATGCGGGCCGTACAGACCATCGCGCCGAGTTCCATGATCGCCTGATTGAAGGTCCACGCCGCGTTCCCCGCCCGCGGCTGCAGTCGCAATCCCGTCGTCCAGAGCTTCTTCTCGCCCGCGCTTCCCTTCGCCTTCGGATGAAACGCGCGCCGGATCACCCGCCCCACATTGGTGTCCACCGCCGGTGTCGCCTGCTCGTACGCGAAGGTCGCCACCGCGCCGGCCGTGTAGCGCCCGACACCGGGAAGACTCCGCAATTCGTCGACGTCCACCGGCAGCAGTCCGGCTCGCTCCGCCACGACCACCTGCGCCAGCCGGTGCAGGTTCGCGGCGCGCCGGTAGTAGCCGAGCCCCTGCCAGACCTCCTGCACGTGGGCCGGTTCCGCCGCGGCGAGGTCATGAATTGTCGGGTAGCGCGCGAGGAAGCGCGGGTAATACACCTCGACCCGCGACACCTGGGTCTGCTGCAGCATGAACTCCGACACCAGCACCTGATACGGGTCGCGGGTCCGCCGCCAGGGCAGGTCGCGCCCCCGGCGACGGAACCAGGCCGTCAGCCGGCGCCGGAAGGCCAGCATCTCAGGGGTGGACTTGGGAGGCATGTGGGGCGAAGATAAGAACGCCCTATGTCTGCCACCACCCTCGACTTCCGACGACCGCTCGGCCGATATGTACTCGGTGGGCTGGCGCACGTCGGTCGGCTGAGTCTCATGGTGGCGGAGATGATCCGCGGACTTACCGAGTGGCGGGTCTGGTTGCCGCTCACGGTGACCGAAGCCTGGAACATCGGCGTCGGCAGCCTGCCGATCATTCTGCTGGTCGCCGGCTTCGCGGGAGCGGTCACCGCTCTGCAAACCGGCTATCAGTTCAGCGGCAACATCCCCTACTACGTGGCCGGCTCGCTGATCGTCGAGTCGGTGGTCCTGGAACTGGGGCCGGTGCTCACCGGCCTGATCCTCGCCGGCCGCATCGGCGCCCGCTACGCCGCCGAACTCGGCACCATGCGCGTCACCGAGCAGATCGACGCGCTGGAGACCCTGGGCCGCTCTCCGGCTACCCATCTGGTCATTCCGCGGGTGCTTGCCGGCATCGTGATGATCCCCATCCTCACCATTGTCGCCGATACCACCGGCATCCTCTCCGGCTGGTACTTCGTGAAGCAGGTGCTGCCGGTGACCAATCACGACTTCGCGTACGGCGCCCGGATCTTCTGGCATCCTTTCGATGCGACCTATTCGGTGATCAAGGGCTTCTCCTTCGCCGCGTGCATCACGGTGATCTCCTGCTACTTCGGCTTCAGCACCGAGCAGGGCGCCCAGGGCGTCGGGAAGTCCACCACTGGGGCAGTGGTCGCGAGCAGCATCATGATCCTGCTGCTGGACACCCTGCTCGCGAAACTGCTCCTGAAGTGACGGCCACCACGCGATGATCGAACTCCGCGACGTCCACAAGCGCTTCGGCACCCAGGTCGTGCTCGACGGCGTGAACTTCACCGTCAACGACGGCGAGACCGTGGCGCTGCTCGGCCCCTCAGGGACGGGGAAGAGCGTGCTGCTCAAGCACGTCGTGGGACTCATCCACCAGGACTCGGGCACCGTGCTGGTGGACGGCAAGGACGTCGCCAAACTCAAGCGCGAGGAGCTCCGCCAGCTCCGCTCCACCATCGGCTACGTCTTCCAGAACGGCGCGCTCTTCGACTCGATGACCGTCTTCGAGAACATCCGCCTCGGCATCACCGACGAGGAGCAGTATCGCGAGCTGGACTACTGCCGCGAGCGGGTGGCCCGCTGTCTCAAGCTGGTGAACCTCGCCCCCGAAACGGCAGCCAAGTACCCCGCGCAGCTCTCCGGCGGCATGCGGAAGCGGGTCGGGATCTCCCGCGCAATCGCGGGCACACCCAAGTACCTGCTGTACGATGAGCCCACGTCCGGCCTGGATCCGGTGAACGCTGATATCATCGACGAGCTGGTGAAGAGCCTGGCGGCCGAGCTGGGTGTCACCAGCGTCATGGTGACCCACGATGTGCGCGGCTCGTTCAAGGTCGCTGACCGGCTGGCGCTGCTCACCGCCGGCAAGATCGTGCAGCAGGGGACGCCGCAGGAATTCCGCGAGTCCACCGTGCCCGAAGTGCGCGAGTTCCTCGAACGCGACTTCGGCAACCTCAACTTCGCCGCCTGAGCCATGGACCTGCACTATAAGAAGGAAGTCGCCGTCGGCACTCTGGTGCTCGTGGGCGCCGCGCTCTTCGTGGGTGGCACCATGTGGCTCAAGAATGCCTCCTTCCGCCCGGCTGGGCGCACCGTGGTGGTGCAGTTCGCCGATATCAAGGGACTCCAGAAGGACAACGCGGTCACCGTCTCGGGCTTCGAGGTCGGCAAGGTCATCTCGGTGGAGTTCAGGGAATTCGGCAAGGTCCTCGTCACCGCCACGATGCCGGCCGACATTCCCCTGAAGGCCGACGCCTCCGCCGAGGTCGTGACCAGTCTGTTCGCGAGTGGGGCACGGCTCGCGATCATTCCCGGCTCGCCCACGGCGCCACCGCTCCGCGAAGGCCAGGTGATTCTCGGCGGCGGAGGGACCGATCTCTTCGCCAAGGGAACGGCCCTCGCCGACCGCGCCGACTCGGCGCTCATCGGCGTCCAGACCATCGCCAATCAGCACACCGCCGATGAGCTGGTGAAGACGCTGCAGGCCATGCAGCGGGCGCTCAACACCATGAATGACAAGGTGCCCTCGACCGCGGCCGAGGCGGAGCGGACCATGGTCGCGTTCCGGAAGCTGTCGGAGCGGCTGGACAGCACCGTCGCCGAGCTGCCGGTGAAGCAGGCCGACACTCTGGCGCGGAATCTCTCGACCATGTCGGTCCAGCTCACCACCACCGGTGCCCGCCTCGACACCCTGATGCAGCGCATCAACACGGGGCAGGGCACCATCGGCAAGTTCGCCACCGATACCGGACTCTACAGCGACAGCCGGGCCGCGCTGCAGTCGCTCAAGATCCTGATCGATGAACTCAACAAGCACCCCGGAAAGCTCAGCGTGCAGGTGAAGCTGTTCTGAATG
The DNA here is from genome assembly GCA_036741755.1 of Gemmatimonadales bacterium. Classification (GTDB taxonomy): domain Bacteria; phylum Gemmatimonadota; class Gemmatimonadetes; order Gemmatimonadales; family GWC2-71-9; genus JADJOM01. The sequence goes on along the minus strand of DAINRP010000111.1, from coordinate 3,960 downwards.
CGCGAACACGGTACCGCGGCCACCCTCAGCCCCAAATTCACCGAGGCGCTCCTTTACGCCGGTGAGCTGCACGGGCGGCAGCGGCGGAAGGGCAGTGGCATCCCCTTCATGGCCCACCTCCTCGGCGTCACCTCGATCGTCATGGAGGATGGTGGCGATGAAGAGGAAGGGATCGGGGCGCTGCTGCACGATGCGGTGGAAGACCATCCCCGCCGCGGTCTGACCGAGCGGGAGATCCGCGAGCGTTTCGGGGTCCGGGTCCACGCCATCGTGATGGGCTGCACCGAGCCCGATCCCCACGCCCTCGAGGATGGCACCAAGGGGCCGTGGGAGCAGCGCAAGCAGAACTACATCGAGCATCTTCGCCACGCCGCCAACGCCGACGTGCTCCGCGTCGCCACCGCCGACAAGCTCTATAACGCCCGCTCCGTCATCAACGACATGCGCGTCGTCGGCGAAGAGGTCTGGCATCGCTTCAGCGTCCCCAAGGAGAAGACCCTCTGGTACTATCGGGAGGTCACCAATGCGCTGCTGAGCGCCACCCCGCCGGCGCGCACGCGACTGGTCCGGGAGCTGCACGGCATCGTGACCGCGCTGGAGCGCGGGGTGCCGCAGCTCTGATCGTCCCCTGCTAAGTTTGGCGCCATGCTGAAGCTCACCTTCCTTGGTACCGGCGCGGCCTGCCCCACGCTCGACCGCAACGTCACCTCCATCGCGCTTACCCGCGAAGGGGAGACGATGCTCTTCGACTGCGGGGAGGGCACCCAGCGCCAGATGATGCGCTACGGGGTGAGCTTCACCTTCCGCGATATCTTCTTCACCCACTTCCACTCCGACCACCTGCTCGGCGTCACCGGTCTGCTCCGCACCCTCGGGCTCCTCAACATCTTCGGCGAGGAAGTCCGCCGCGAGCCGCTCACGCTGTACGGCCCCCGCGGGGCGCAGCGCATCCTCACCCAGGCGATGGAGCTGGGGATCGAGCGGGTCAAGTTTCCGGTTGAGATCGTCGAACTCAAGCCCGGTGACCGGGTCCGGCGCGACGAGTACGACATCACCACCTTTCCCACCGAGCACCGCGCCGACACCATCGGCTACGCGCTCACCGAGCACACCCGGCTCGGCCGCTTCAACCCGGAGAAGGCGTTGGAACTCGGCATCCCCGAGGGACCGCTCTGGGGCAGGATCCACAAGGGGGAACCGGTCGAGCTGCCCGATGGCCGGGTCGTCACGCCCGCGGAACTGGTAGGTCCGCCACGGGCGGGGCGCACCGTGGTGATCTCCGGCGACACCCGGCCGGTGGACTCGCTCCGTGAGGCGGCGCGCGGCGCGGACTTGCTGATTCACGAAGCCACCTTCAGTCAGGTAGACGTCGCTCGCGCCATCGAAACCGGCCACTCCACCGCCCTCGAGGCCGCCGAGATAGCCGCCGCCGCCGGCGTACGCCGGCTGGTACTCACCCACATCAGCGCCCGCTACAGCCGGGAAGCGCCGGAACTGCTCGCCGAGGCGCGGGGAGCCTTCCAGGAGACGGTGATTGCGCGGGATGGGATGGAGATCGAAGTGCGGTATGAGGGGGAGTCGGGCGCTTAGTGCTTAGTGCCTAGTGCTACTGTCCATATCGCGCCGCCCTCAACCCATGCCACTAGGCACCAGGCACTAAGCACTAGGCACTCACATGCGCCCCATCTTGCTGTCTATCGTGGTGTTGGTCCTCATCTGGTCCGGCGTCGCGCCCCACGACCGGTTCACCTGGTTTCTCGAAGTGGCCCCGGTGCTCATCGGCCTCCCGATCGTCATCCTCACCGCGGAGCGCTTTCCCCTGACCCCGCTGGTCTGTACCCTGCTTGCCATCCACGCCTGCATCCTCATGGTCGGCGGCAAATACACCTACGCGGAAGTGCCGCTCGGCTACTGGGTCAACACCATCACCGGATGGACCCGCAACAACTACGACCGGCTCGGCCACCTCGCCCAGGGATTCGTCCCCGCCATCGTCGGCCGCGAGATCCTGCTCCGCACCTCGCCGCTGAAGCGGGGGAAGTGGCTCACCTTCATCTGCCTCTGCATCTGCCTCGCCATCAGCGCGACCTACGAGCTGGTCGAGTGGCGCACCGCCGTCGCTACCGGCGGCGCCGCCGATGCCTTCCTCGGCACCCAGGGCGACCCGTGGGACACCCAGGAAGACATGGCGATGGCGGGGATAGGCGCGATCCTGGCGCTCTTAACACTCTCCGCGTATCACAATCTCCAGCTGGACCGACTGCCGAAGGTGCAAAGTTCCGAGTTCCGAGTTCCGAGTTCATAACTTGAGGGGACAGCAAGGGTCGCTTGCCTCGCGGTGCCAAGGGCTAGAAACTCGCAACTCGGAACTCGGGACTTCATCCCCCGTACCTCCGGCAATACGCCGCCACATCAAACTTCGTCTTCGCTGCCTTGAGCGACTGGTAGCGCACGTTGCCGTAGATGGGGCGCGGATAGAACGGCCGGTCGAACTTGCCGAAGATCCACATGATGCCGCCGTACGAATTCGGGTCTCGGCCATCCAGCGAATACTTGTTGTTCAGGTGCTCCAGCACCCGTAGCGCCTCTGCGGCGTTCGGGGTCCATTGCAGCACCGCCTTCCCCCAGAGCATCCGCATGTAGTTGTGCATGAAGCCGTCGCGCAGATAGGACCGCTGCGCCGCGTTCCACAGCTCGTCGTGGGTCTCCGCCCGCTCCATCTGTTCCAGGGAATACAGGTAGGGGCGCGGATCCGCCTCGTGATTGGAGAGCTGCGTTGCCGCCCAGGTCGGAATCGCCGCGAGGGTGCGGTGCTTCGGGTTGAAGTGACAGAAGTTATGGGCGACCTCGCGCCACACCAGCGCCTCGTCGAGGAACTTGGCGTACTGCTCGGCGGGGCCCGCGTCCTGAGCGGCGAGCAGGACCTCGTGGATCGACAGATTCCCGAAGTGCAGCCACGGCGAGAGCCGGCTCACCGCATCGGGCTGGTTCGGGTCGTTGCGATCGTCGGCGTAGCGGCGGAGCCCCGTGCACAGGAACTCCTCGAGCCGGGCTCGCCCCGCAACGCTGCCGCCCTGGAACACCGGCGACGGCGGCACCGCGTGGTCCACGTCGCAGCGCGCCACCAGGTTCGCGATCCCCTGCCCGGCGAGTGACGACGCGTCGAGCCATCCCGCGCTCTCCGGCAGCGCGATCTTTCGTCTGATTCGTGGCTCCGGATTCTCCACCCGATAGAGGTAGTGCGGCAGCGCATCCATGAGGACCGGCCGGATACCGCGGGCAGTGCTGTGCTCCTTCTGGTGGAATGCCATGGGAATCAGGGTCGCGGAATCGACCGCGATGACCGGAGTGGCCGTCTTCGCCCGGAGCCCGCGGGTCTGCCGCGGCACGATGAAGGTCGGGAAGTAGTCCGTCACGATCAGCGCGGCTCGGTCGGCGAGCTGCTGGAGGGGGGACCAGGGGTTCCGGGTTCCGGGTTCCGGGTTCGCGGGTCCATTCTTCGAACCAGGCACTAAGCACTCGGCACTAGGCACTGTTCTTCGTCCCGCCGGCCACTCGGTGAACTCCCCCCGCGCATCGTCCAGCCAGAAGGCGTAGTTGATCCCTTTCGCCGCAAAACCGGCGTAGAGGTCGATCACGCTCTCCAGGATCCAGGTGTGGAAGCGATCGCTGGCCCAAGGGTAGTCGTGCCGGAGGCCGTGATAGACCTGCAGCGGGAGGCCGAGTTCGTTCGCCCGCTCGATCGCGAAGTTGAGCGCGAAGTTGTCGTGCGCCCGGTGCGTGGTCTGCATCCAGTACAGCACGAACTCGCCGCCATGCCGGGGCCGGCTATCGGTCGGGGGGAAGATGCGGGGGTCGTTCATCAGTAGAGAGTTCCGGGTTCCGAGTGCTTAGTGCGTGTGCCAGGCGAGCGGATGAGGACCCCGGAGCGGGCGTTGCGCCAGCCGAGCCCGCGGAGGG
>DAINRP010000110.1:0-10012 GCA_036741755.1 Gemmatimonadales bacterium | reverse complement strand
CCGGCCGCTTGTAGATCACATGGAAACTGAATCAGATCGGGGCGCCGGGATTCGAACCCGGGACCTCCTGGTCCCAAACCAGGCGCGCTACCGGACTGCGCCACACCCCGCAACGGCGCGAAGACTAATCCACCACGTGCATCAGGTCGAGGCCCGCCCCACCCGACGGTGCTCGAGCACCGCGAGGATCGTGATGATGGTAATGCACGTCGCGGAGATGGCGCACCAGGGGCAGAAGGTGCGCAGGACGATGAACTCCCCGTACTTGAGCCGCAGGGTAAAAACGAAGCCGAGCACCGCGAGCACCAGCAGCGCGGTCACCGGCCATCGGGCCTCACGGAAGCGATCCTGGAGGCTGAGGATACTGGTGATGAGCAGCAGCGTGTAGCCGATCACGCCGATCAGCGCCACATCGACGCCGAGGAACCAGCCCCAGACGCTGTACATCGCCCGGTCGCAGCCGCCAGAGGTGCAGGACAAGTCACCGACGACACCGAGCTTGTACAGGTGGAGATAGACGGCCGACATGCCGGCGACCAGGCTGAGGAAGGCGATCGTCATGCGGCGGCCCATGTTCAGCGTACCTCGGTGGAGGGTGTGGCAGTGGAATCGGCCTCGCCCGCCCGGCGCTGCAGCCAGCGGACATACTCGACCACCTGGGCCGCATCCGCGCGGGTCAGCCGCTGCACCGGCGGCATGCCGCCGAAGTTGAAGTACTTCTGGCTCACGCCCCGATCCATGGCGCTGATGATCGCCTCGTCGGTGGTCCGGGAGGGTGCGAACAGGGTGTCGAGCAGCGCCGGCCCCGCTCCGGCGGCCCCGACCCCGCGCAGTCCATGGCAGGAGAGACAGTAGCTGTTGAACACCACCTCGCCCCGGTGGACCTCCGCCGGGGCGGGGCCGGGGTTGAAGCCGGCCCATCGCGGGTCCGCGCCGCCGGCCTCACTGCCGCACCCCGGCAGCCCTCCGAGCAGCAAGAGCGCCGGCACCATCAGCCGCATCACTTGACGGTCCCGAGCCTTTCAATCAGATGCGCCAGCGCCTTGCCGCGATGGCTGATCCGGTCCTTCTCCTCGCCGGTTGCCTCTCCGAAGGTTTTCCCCAGTTCGTCGCTCAGGAAGAGCGGATCGTACCCGAACCCGCCGGTGCCCCGCGGCTGCTCCAGGATGGCGCCGGCACAGTAGCCCTCGAACACCTCCGGAAAGCCGTTGGCGGCGCGGAGCAGCACGAGCACACAGCGGTACCGCGCCCGGCGCCGGTTCTCGGTGGCGCCGCTCAGCCGCCGGAGCAGTTCGGCGTTGTTGGCCTCGTCCACCTGCTTCGGGCTGCCGGTCGCGTTGGCCCAGCGCTTGGACCTGACGCCCGGGAGCCCGCCGAGCGAGAAGACCTCGAGGCCCGAGTCGTCGGCGATGGTGGGGAGTCCAGTCTTCTTGAGGAAGTACTCCGCCTTCATGCGGGCGTTGGTCTCGAAGCTGTCGGAGACCTCGAGGGTGTGCTCGATCGCGGACTCCGGCACGCCGGCGTCGTCGGGAAAGACGACCTCATGTCCCGCGGCCTCCAGCAGCCGCCGGACCTCTTTCTGCTTGCCCGCGCTGCGGGTAGCGAAGAGGAGCTTCACCGGCCGAGGATCGCCCGCTGGGCTTCGAAGAGCTGCTGGATGCCTGACTCGGCCAGCCCGACGATCCGGTCGAGATCGCCCCGCGCAAAGGTGCCCTGCTCTCCGGTGCCCTGCACCTCGACGAACTGATCGGGATGCACCATGACGATGTTGGCGTCCACGCCCGCCACCTTGTCCTCGAGATAGGCGAGGTCGAGCAGGGGCTCGCCGCCGATCATGCCGACCGACACCGCCGCGACCAGGCTGCCGAAGGGATTGGGGACCTTGGCACGCTCGGCGAGCCAGGCGCAGGCATCGGCGAGCGCGACACAGCCGCCGGTGATGCTGGCGGTGCGCGTACCGCCATCGGCGGTGAGCACGTCGCAGTCGATCTTGATCGTCCACTCGCCGAACGCCATCGTCTTCATTGCGGCGCGGAGCGAGCGGCCGATCAGGCGCTGGATCTCCTGGGTGCGGCCACCGGGACCGCGGCGCTCGCGGTCGGTGCGCTCCGACGTGGCCCGTGGCAGCATCGCGTACTCGGCCGTGACCCAGCCCTCGCCGCTTCCCTTCTTCCATCCGGGGGCGCCCTGCTCCACCGTGGCGGTGCAGTGGACGAGCGTCCCGCCCATCCGGATCAGGCAGGAACCTTCAGCATAGGGATTCACCTTGCGCTCGAGGACGACGGGCCGAAGCTGGTCGTTGGCGCGGCCGTCAGGACGGGGCACGCAGACGCTCCACGATTGAAGTTGTTGAATAGCCAGCCTGCAGTTCCACATGCTTCACCCGGCCGCCGCGGGCCTCCACGATATCGGCGCCCACCGTCGTGGAATGGGTGTAGTCGCCGCCCTTCACCAGCACGTCCGGCTCGAGCGCGCGGATCAGCTCCAGGGGCGTGTCCTCATCGAACACCACCACGCAGTCGACCGCCTCCAGGGCCGCGAGGACCCGGGCGCGTGACGGGACGGGATTGATCGGCCGTTCCGGCCCCTTGCCGAGCCGGCGCACCGAGGCGTCGCTGTTGATGCCGACGATGAGGGCGTCGCCCTCGCCCCGGGCCGCTTCGAGCAGCGTGATGTGGCCCTGGTGGAGCAGGTCGAAGACCCCGTTGGTGAACACCACGATGCCGGCGATGTCTTCGCGCCAGGCCACCGCGTCGTGCCGGGAGCGGATCTTGCCGGAGGTATCGAAAGTCATGTGGCCCGTCCCCGCCCGCCGAAGATCAGCTTGAGGCCGACCGGCGCAAGGAATGTTGTCGCCATCACCATCATCAGCACCGCGCTGAAGGTGGCGCCACTGAGAAGGCCGGCCTGGCGCCCGGCGTCGGCGAAGATCAGTCCGACCTCTCCCCGGGGGACCATCCCGACGCCGACCGCGAGCCGGCGGAACGGTACCCAGGGAGCCGCCCACCCCGCGACCACCTTCCCGACAATCGCGAGCAGCGTGAGCGTGCCCGCGAGCAGCAGCAGGCCCCCGGATTCGGGCTGACGGGGATCGAGCATCCCAAGATTCGCGGCCGCGCCGACGTTGACGAAGAAGATGGGCGCGAGCACGGCGGCGACCGGCTTTACCTGCTCCTCAACGGTATGGAAGTGCCGGGTGCCCTTGAGCACCAGTCCGGCCGCGAAGGCGCCGATGATCAGGGCCGAGCCCACTTTGGCGGCGAAGGCCGCAAGCGCCAGGGCGAAGGCGAGGGAGAGCGCCACGACCATGCCGCGGGCCCGCATCCGGGAGACCCGGTCGGCGAGGCGCGGCATCAGGATGTTGCCAAGCATCACCACCGCGACGAGGAATCCCACAGCCACGGCGAAGGTGGTGGCGACCCCCGCGGCGGTGACCGCACTCCCGGCTGCGATGCCCGACGCCACACTCAGGATCACCAGTCCGATGATATCATCGATGACGGCCGCGCCCAGGATGATCCGGGCTTCCGGAGTTTCCATGGCTCCCAGATCGCCGAGCACCCGCGCCGTGATGCCGACCGAAGTCGCCGTCAGCGCCGCGCCGATGAAGATGGCGACGGTCGCGATATCTCCGCCGTCTCCCATGATGGGGTGCGGCACATGGGCCCAGTAGCCGTACCCGAGCGCGAAGGGCACCGTGACACCGACAATGGCGACCGCGAGGGCGGCGCCTCCTACCTTGGCCATCTGCTTCAGGTCGGTCTCCAGGCCCACCTCGAAGAGCAGCATGATGACGCCGAGTTCGGCGAGCACCGCGACCATGTCGGCGCCGGGCGCGGTGCCGGTCGGCACGATGCCCAGGAGGCTGGGGCCGAGCAGCAGGCCCGCGACCAGTTCGCCGAGGACCGACGGCAGGCCCAGGCGCTCGGCCAGTTCGCCGAGCAGCTTGCCGGCGGCGAGCATGGCCGCGATGACCAGGAGAAGATCGGGGAGAGGCGAGTCGCCGCCGGCGGCCCAGAGCGCGGGGGGAAGAACGAGACTGAGTGCGAGAAGCTGCCAGGGCCGCGGCGCGCCCTGGCCGCGGCGACGAATCACAGCGGCTCTTCCGTCATCGGCGTGAAGAGGAAGGTGTGCGTCAGCAGGGGCACCGTCACCGTTTCGCTGTACAGCGTCGAGATCACGATCTTCCGCGGATTGCCGGAGCGGGTGATCTGGAACTTCTTGGCATCCGCCGGCAGGTTGAGTTCGTCGACCTTCTGCTCCAGCCGGCGGCGGATCACCGCGTCGCTGAGCGTCGGCGCCAGCCGGGCGGAGACCCGCATCTCGTCGACCAGCTGGTAGTAGCGCACCCAGGGCTGGCCGAGGTGGATGCCGTAGTACACCGCCGCGACGAAGAGCAAGAGCGAGATCAGGCATCCCGACGTGCTGCTGCCGCGTCGCGACCGTAGCTTGGCCATCACCATTGGGACTGCGCTCCATCCACGATATTCGTCACCAGCTTGCTGAGGGCGCGCCCCCGGGCCTGCGCTTCGGTGTCCCGGCCGGGCTCGTAGTCTCCCTCGATGGTCATGCCGTTTCTGGACCAGAGAGTCTTGCCGTCCTTGTTCACGATCTCGACCGACACGGTCACCTGCACCAGTCGCTTGTTTACCGTGACCGTGCTGTTGGATCCGCCACTGAACGCCACGGGAAGGTCGGGCTCGTACCGGCTGATGCTGCCCCGGACCACGGCATCGGCCGAGGCCTCGCCAGACTGCCTGAGCCCCAGTCGGCCCTGCACCGCGGCCCGCACCGAATCGGAGACTTCCTGCGTCAGCGTCGGCTCCGCCGTGAGATTGTCAAAGGGGAGGATCGCGACCGTCTTGATCTCGGGCGGAAATCCTCCTCCCGTGAAGCCGTAGAGGCAGCCGGCCAGCGCGAGCGTACTAAGGCTCGGGAGGACGAGTCCATATCGATGCAGGAAAGGCCGGCGTCGGGACGGTTGCGTAGAACGTGATCTCCAGTTTGGCCGGAACACTCGGCACCGTGAGCTTCGCCTTGAGCGGTACACCCTCGGCGCTCGCCGTCATCTGGGTGCGACCGGTGACCTTGCCGGCGTGCCGGACTTCCGAATAGAAGGTGACCGGATTCCCCGCCACCCGCAGATAGTTTACCGTGTCAGGCCCGTTGGCATACTGCCAGGCGGTCCGCCCCCCTGTCTCCAGGCCCGCGAGCCGGGCGTCTGGCTCCGGCCCCCGCGCCACGCCGAACATCGCCCAGAGCAGCGGGAAGCTCGGCACCAGGTCCTGCACCGAACGCTCCGGCACCACCCAGAGCGCGCTGTCGCCGATGACGAACGCCGAGCCCTTCCCGATTCCCAGCGAGCCCGCGATATCGAAACGGAGCGTGTCAGGCACTGCGATTCGAGCGCTTCCCCGGCCGCCCTTGCTGGCCTTTTCGTCTTCGTACAGCCAGGTGAAGCGGTGCAGTGCGCCGGTCCGCGGTGCGGTCGCGCCCACCCACGCATTCACCTGTTCGGCCGCGACAATCTGCATTCCGGCAGGCGCCAGCGATGGCTGACTGCTGGTGCACCCCGCCAATCCGAGCGCAAGATAGGCCAGTGCGATCGGTCGGTCAACCCGAAACCATTGCAGCATCAGTAGTTATACCCGAAGAAGAGCTGGACGAAGCTGCGCCGCGTCTGGGCCGGGGTCAGGGCATACCCCTGGAAATGATTGTCGCTGAACCGGCGGCCCCAGTCGAGCCGGAACACGAGCCCCGGAAAGAGCGGCCACCGGAAACTCACCCCATAGCTCCCGAGGATCGCGCGGCGCTCCTCGCTGAGGAACCACGCCTTGCCTGCATCGACAAAGAGGGCACCCTGGACCTCCGGGAAGCGGATCGGTCCCACCGGGGTACCGAAGGTAAAGTAATCGAGCAGCGGGATGCGGAGCTCGGTATTCACCATCCAGGCGCGGGAGCCGAGGATGTAGCCGTAGTTCGGGTAGCCCCTGAGCCCGACCGTGCCGCCGATATTCACCCGCTCCGGGCGGTCTCCGCCGCTGTAGAACAGGAATCCGCGGAAGGCGACCGCGCTCTTCCGGCCCAGCCGGAGATACTGACGGCCATCGACGATCGTGCTGTAGGAGTCAAACCGCGAGTTGCTGAAATCGCTGGCGATGCCGCCGGTCACCGAGAGCGCATGGCCGTCGATCGGGCCGGTCGCGGTCCACAGCGCGTTGTCGTGCACGAAGGTCAGATACTGATTCGCGATCCACCCCACCCGCCGCGGCTGGTCGACCGGCAGGGTGAAGTCGAACCGATCGGAATGCTCGAAGGTCGCCTGCCCCTCGATCCGGGTGAACTTCGACAACGGGTAGCGCAGCAGCCCGAAGACGCCGCTCGAGCTCTCCCGGTAGGCGACCTGGAAGTCGCCGGCGTACTGGTTGCCCTTGAACCGGAAGGCGCCGACGCCCCAGTTGAGCCGCCGGGTCTGGTTGATGTAGAGCCCGAGGATGCTGATGTTCTCGAAGACCGAGCGGAACTCGCGGCCCTGAAAGGTGGAGAGGTTGAAGTAGAACAGGTTGTCGCTGAGCAGGTCGCTGATGAAGACCGTGGCACCCTGCCCCGTGCCGATCCGCGGCACGTAGGCAAACTCTCCCGCCGCGAAATCGAGATTGTACTTGCGGCGATAGGGCCGCCCCGTCGCTTCCGCGACAGCCGGGGCCTCACTCAGCGGCCACTCCCAGCGGCTGTGCGGCGCCGGTGGCGTGAGGGCGAACGTCTCCTGCCGGGCCGCCGAGTCGGCGGGATAGAGGTAGATGCCGAGCGAGAGGTCCTGGAAGCCCCCGACGAGCAGCGCGTCGCGATCTCCCGCCGGCGCGGCATCGAAAGCGCCGGTCCATGCCGACGTCTCCCGGCGCCCCGCGCCGGTCGTATCGACCGAGAAGGCGTTGAGCACCCCGTCGCGGCTCGAGCTGAAGAGGATCCGGTTCGGCGCGATCCACCGGGGCGTCTCGTCGGCCCACACCCCATTGGTGAGCTGCCGGATCTCGCGGGTACCGAGGTCCATGGTGAACAGATTGATGGCGTCCTCCAGGCCGTCCGCGGTCCGGTCCGAGGCGAAGACCAGCCGCGTGCCGTCGGGGCTGACGCTCGGGTCGAGATCCTGGTAGACGTCGTCGGTCAGGTGTTCCAGCTCGCCGCCCGGCAGGCGGACCCGGTAGAGGTCGGAGACGCCGCTCTCCGCCAGTCCGCTGAAGATGACCGACGCGCCGTCCGGCCCCCACACCGGGGAGAGCACCGAAACCAGCGAGGGGAACTGGTACCGCCCCACCACCTTCCGTCTGGCACGATCGTACACGACCAGCGCATCCCGGTCCTGAAACCTCGTACTCAGGAGCAGCAGTCCTGCCCGTGTGGCATCGATGCGGGAATCGAACGCATGCAGGTTCTCGAACGAGGTGCTCCTTCCGGCGGTGATCAGCGCTACCGCGGCATCCCCGTCGAGCGACCGCTGGACGATGGTGATGAAGCCGTTGGCTCCCGAGGCGTAGACGACGTCGCCGCCGGTGGTGTCGTTGGCCGAGAAGGTCGGCTTGATCGCGGCACCGGCGAGAAACTGTGCCATCGACGGCAGCGAGGCGTGGTTTTCCACCACCGGGTAGTAGCTGCGTCGCATGGCGACCTGAAACTCCTCGTTGAGCTGGGCGAGGCTTCGGCCGTAGGTGCCCTGCACCGCGTCCTCGAACGACTCGTACCGCCACAGCTCCCGGTAGAACTCCGCGATGCGCCAGTCGCCGTAGATGTCGGCAAGCCAGCGATGAATCCGTCCGCCGAGCGGATAGACGATGCCGCCGGTGACATACGAGATGTCCTGCAGCCGCGGCAGCCGGCCGCTCAGGACCAGGTCGCGGAGGATCATCTGGTCCCGGGCATCTTCCCCGCCAGACCAGAGCTCGGCGAGGCCTTCGGTCCACCAGAGCGGCAGCGGCATCTGCGCCGAGCGTGGCGAGCGCACATACCGGTCGTACAGCAGGCTGATCTGGAAGACGTGGACCATCTCGTGCCGCAGCGTGTGCCGGAACTCGGCCAGGTTGCCCCGGAAAGGCAGCGTCACCCGGCGCTTGAGGAAATCGGTCGCGCCGAGGAGTCCCTCGGGCGGCGTGAACGGGAGGATGTTGGTCTGTTCGAAATCGGAGTGTGAGGCGTAGATGATGATCGGGACCCGCGCGGTGACCGTGTGCCCGAACTTGAGCATCAGCACATCGTAGGTCTCTTCGGCGTAGGCCAGCGCCACCGGAGCGAGCCGCGCCTCCGCGGGGTAGTAGTAGACATCCACCCGCGGTCCCTTGAGGATCTGCCACTCGAGCTGGCGGTACTGGACCTTGTTCTCGTTGAGCTGAATGAACTGCGCCGCTGCGGGGGCTGCGGCCAGGAGGGAGCCTCCCAGAGCCAGCACCAGCGCGGCGCGCCGATTCACCGGCGAATCGTCCGGATGAGGTCGCCCTGCGTCACCCGGAGCAGCGCCGGGACGCCGTCGTAGACTTCGCCGAAGACGGTGTACCCGCCGTCGAGATGGGGTTGCGGACTCAGGGTGATGAACCACTGGCTGCCGCCGGTGTCGGGGCCGGAGAGCGCCATGCCGAGGATGTAGGCCTTGTAGCGGCGGGGATTGATCTCGTCGCGGATGGCGCCCCCGGGACCGCCCCAGCCATCGCCGCGCGGGTCGCCGGCCTGGACCACGAAGTTCGGCACCACCCGATGGAACCGCTGGCCGTCGAAGTAGTGCCGGTCCACCAGCGAGAGGAAGTTGGCGACGGTGAGGGGCGCCTCCGGTCCGTACAGCGCGAGTTCGATCGGGCCGAGCTGGTCCACGTCGAGCTTCACATGGGGGTAGCGCCCGTCGGTCGGGCCGATGAGAAACCGGCGGGCGATCGCGCGATAGTCTTCGATGGTGCGGTGGGTGTCGAGCGGATACGCCGCACCCCATGCCGCCGCCGCCTCGGGCCAGCTCGCCTCCGCCCACCGGCGGATGAGGTAGTCCTCCGGCACGGGGATGGAGGCGAGCGCCTGCCGTTCGAGCGTCTCCCGGTTGTCCGGCTGGGCGTCCGCGATGGCCACGATGCCGCGCAGTGCGGACAGGGCGGCATCGGGAAAGGAATCGCGACTCGCTCTGCCGTAGGCCGCGACGAGGGCGCTGATATCCGCGGGATTCGTGGCCGTGGCCACCCCGTCCGCGGCGAGGCTCCGCACGGCCGCATCCCGATGGGTGAGAAGCCTCCGGCAGGTGGCGACGAACTCCGGATCGGGATTGGCGTGGTGATCGGTCCAACCCTGCAGTGCCGCGGCGGCCACCCGTGCGTCGCGGTCGTCGAGGAACGGCAGCAGTCGCTTCACGTCGATCGAGGCCCAGCCCTGCGCCGCGGCCGCCCGCTCCCGCCAATCGCTCCCGCCGGCCCAGACCCCTGCCTGCATCGCGAATGCCGCCGAGTCCAGCTGCGCAAGACTCAGAAATGCCTCGCGCCGCCGCGCGAACGTCCCCTTGGTGCTGGCAAGGATCCGGGTCAGCTCGGCCACTGCTGCGGTGCCGCCGAGCTCACCCAGCGTGTGGGCTGCCTCGACCTGCACGTTGACATTCGCGTCGCTGAGCAGCGGCAGCAGCGGCCCGGCGAGGCGCGCGAGCTTGTAGCCGGCGAGTGCGTGCACCGCGTTGGCGCGCACCCCCGCATCCTCGTCCCGGGTGGCGCGGAGCAGCAGGTCGGCGACCGTTTCACGACTCAGTCCCGCGGAGTCCACGTAGGCGCGGGTGAGCACCCGTGCGGCAGCGGCCCGGACCTGCGGCGCTGGCCGGTCAGTGAGCGCCTCGATCATGCGGTTGGCGGCGGTTCGGCTCCGGAGCCGGCCGAGGGAGTAGATCGCCGCAAAGCGCGCATCCTCGGTGGTCGCATGGGTCATCCCAATGAGCTGATCCACGGGCGCACGGGCACCTAGTCGCCACGATTCGAGCGCCGCCCGCTGCACCAGATACTGC
>DAINRP010000109.1:0-10092 GCA_036741755.1 Gemmatimonadales bacterium | reverse complement strand
TGGATCGGGGAGGCCAACCGGTTTCATCGGGCCGAAACGCAGCGTTTCCGGCCCGCGTCGCGCCATCTCCTCGACCGGCAGGCAGCCCTCGAAGTACGGCACCTGGTCGAATTCGTGCGCGGTGAACTGATCGGCGAGGGTGAGCGCCGCGATGAAGGCCTCGTACTCCTCCCGGGTCATCGGGGCGTTCAGATAGTCATCCCCGTCGCCCTTCCCGTAGCGACTCATCGCGTACAACCGCTCATGATCCAGTGACTCCGACGAGACGATCGGCGCGATCGCGTCGTAGAAGGCGAGCGCAGTTCCGCCCAGCCGGCGGGTGATGGAGGCCGCGAGTGCGTCGGAGGTCAGCGGACCAGTCGCGATGACGCCAGGGGACGGCAGCTCGGTCACCTCGCCGCGTTCGACCGTGATCCGCGGGTGGGAGGCCACCCGCTCATGCACCAGCAACGAGAACACCTCGCGGTCCACCGCGAGCGCGGCGCCGGCCGGCACCCGCGCCTGCTCCGCGATCGGCAGCAGCAGGCTTCCGAGCTGCATGAGCTCGGCCTTGAGCAGCCCGTGGGCGTTGCTGAGTTCGGTGGACTTGAATGAGTTGCTGCAGACCAGCTCGGCCAGCCGGTCGGAGTGGTGCGCCGCCGTCGGAACCAGCGGGCGCATCTCACGAATCACCACGGACGCCCCCCGCTCGGCGAGGGCCCAGGCTGCTTCGCAGCCCGCGAGCCCGCCGCCGACCACGGTGACGATCACGCCGACGCGGCCTCCTCCGGTTCCAGCACGACCAGTTTGTGCTGGCACTTGAGGCAGGTCCGAGTCTCCCCTTCGGCCTTGCTGATCTTCTTCTCCATGCCGACCCAGCCACAGCTCGGGCAGGTTTCGACCACCGGACGGTTCCACGTCGAGAAGTCACACGCTGGGTAGCGTCCGCATCCCCAGAACGACTTGCCGCGCTTGGTGCGTCGTTCGGCCAGGTCGCCGACTTCGCACTTCGGGCACTTCATCCCCAGCGGCACCGAGCGGGTGCCCTTGCACTCGGGATAGCGGGTGCAGGCGAGGAATTCGCCGAACCTCCCGGTCTTGATCACCATGGGCGCGCTGCAGAGCTGGCACTTCTCGTCGGTCGGCCGGTCGGGAGCGCGGGCCTTCTTGAGCGACTTCACGTAGTCGCAGGTGTCCTTGTACTTGATGCAGGCGAAGTAGGGCCCGAATCGTCCGGTACGCAGCTCCACCTTGGACCCGCACTTGGGACAGACCTCCTTGGCGAGTTCCTCGGGGTTGAGCCCGTGCGCCTCCGCGACGATCGCGCCGAGGTTGACGGCCTTGAGCGCCACGCTGAAGGGGCCCCAGAAATCACCGAGGACCTTCTGCCACTGCAGGGTTCCCTCCTCGATGCCGTCGAGTTCGGTCTCCATCGCGGAGGTGAATTCCACGTTGAAGATCGAGGGGAACTGGTCCACCATGATCCGTTCGACCGTCTCGCCCAGTTCGGTCGGCGTGAAGCGACGCTGCTCGAGCTTCACGTACTCGCGCGCGGTCAGCGTGCTGATGATCTGCGCGTAGGTCGACGGGCGCCCGATGCCGAGGCGCTCCAGTTCCTTCACCAGGCTCGCCTCCGAGAAACGCGGCGGCGGTTCGGTGAAATGCTGCGAGGGCGTGATCTGCCGGACCTCGACCACCTCACCCACCGCCAGCGGCGGGATCGGCGGCAGGTCGTCCATGGTCTTGCCCTCTTCGGCCTCGCGCCCTTCAGTGTACAGCACGTGGTAGCCGTCGAAGATCATGACCGACCCGGTGACGCGCAGCAGGTACCGCCCGAGATCGAAGTCCACGATCGTCATGTCGTAGATCGCGGGGTTCATCTGCGACGCGACGAACCGCTGCCAGATCAGCTGGTACAGCCGGAACTGGTCGGGCTCGAGATACTGCTGCATCTCCTCGGGGCGCCGCCTGACATCCGTCGGGCGGATGGCCTCGTGCGCGTCCTGCACCCGGGCCGACTTCGTCGAATAGGTGTTCGGGGTCTCGGGAAGGTAGGGCTTGGCGTAGTTGCTGGCGATGAAGTCGCGGACATGCTCGATCGCCGCGTCCGACACGCGGACCGAGTCGGTCCGCATGTAGGTGATGAGACCCGCGGGCGCGTCTTCACCGACCTCGATGCCTTCGTAGAGATCCTGCGCCGCGCGCATGGTGCGCCGGGCGGAGAAGCCGAGCTTCTTGGCCGCTTCCTGCTGCAGCGTGCTGGTGGTGAACGGAGCCCCGGGCCGCTTCTTACGGTTCTTGCGCTCCACCTTGCTGACGACGAACGGCAGCTTCGAGAGATCGCGGACCACCGCAGTGGCCGCGGCCTCGTTCTTCAGCTCCGGGTTGTGCCCGTCGATCTTCTTGAGTTCGGTGACGAAGCTCTGGCCGTTCTTGGCGCACTCCGCCGCGATGGTCCAGTACTCCTCCGGCTTGAACGCGCGGATCGCGCGTTCCCGCTCGACGATGAGCCTGAGCGCCACCGTCTGCACCCGCCCCGCGGACAGCCCGGTCTTGATGCTCTGCCACAGAATCGGACTCGCCTTGTAGCCGACCAGCCGGTCGAGGATCCGGCGCGCCTGCTGGGCGTTGACCAGCCGGTCATCGATCTTGCCCGGCTTCGACATCGCCTCCTTCACGGCCTCCTTGGTGATCTCGTGAAAGAGCACCCGATGCATCGGCGCCCGGGTGTCCAGCTGGTCGGCGACGTGCCAGGCGATGGCCTCACCTTCCCGGTCCGGGTCGGTGGCCAGGTAGACGGCCTTCGCCTTCTTCGCCGCTTTCTTCAGATCGGCGAGGGTCTGGGTCTTTCCTTTGATAGTGACGTAGTCAGGCTGGAAGCCGTTGTCGACGTCCACGCCCAGCTTGCGGGTGGGCAGGTCGCGAATGTGGCCGACGGTGGCCTTCACATCGTAGCCGCGGCCGAGATACTTGCCGATGCTCTTGGCCTTGGTCGGCGACTCCACGATCACCAGGGTGCCGCCGGATCCCTCGACCACTTCCCCCTCGGGAACCCTGGCGCGCGCCGCCCGCTTCTTGAGCGCCGGCTTCGTGGTCGTCATCGACTTGGGCGTCACGCGCTTCGCGCCCGCGACCTTCGCCACGGTTGTGCTCGGTGCCGGTGTTGCGGGAGTCTTAGCTTTTTTCTTGGTCGCCATGGGCTCGAAGATACCTGCGGTGGCTCAGCCCCGGATGGATTCCGAGTGCCCACAAGAAAACGCGTGCTGGTACGGATTGGCAAGGCGACAGAGGCAATGTCGCGTGGAGGCAAGCAGTTACGGGGACCAGCCGGCGCGTTCCCTGACGATCAGCGCCATCTCGTCGGCGAGGGCCGCGGCCGGTTTTACGTCCGCCTTGACCTCGCAATCGGCCTGCAGATAGAAGGGTTCACGGTCCTTGAGCAGCTGTCGCATCTTCTCGACGGGATCCTCGCCGACCAGCATCGGACGAGTGCCACCGCCGCCGACACGCTTCGCGGCCGTGAGAGCCATGGTGCGCAAATAGATGATGAATGCGGACTCTCGTGCCGACTCGAGTGCGCCCGGCTGCGCCGCCCAGCCGCCGCCCGGCGTGATGACCGCCGGCGGACCGCCCAGTGCCGCCTTCATCGCGTCGGCCTCGAGCAACCGGAACTTCTGCTCGCCTTCTTCACCGAAGATGAGGGCGATCGGCTTCTGCATCTTGCGCACGATCACGGCATCGGTGTCCACGAACGGTGCCCCCAGCCGATCAGCGAGCAGCTTGCCGACCGTGGTCTTGCCGGCGCCTGGCAATCCGATCAGAAGCACATGCCGCTTCATGCATCCTCCTCGGCCGGCAACTGCCCCAGCGCGGTCCACCGCGCCGCCAGCTGCGTGAGGTAGCCCTCGTAGTTCCGCCGCATCTCCACCAGCGAGTCGCCGCCGAATTTCTCGAGCATGACATCGGCCAGCACGAATGCCGTCAGCGCCTCGGCGATCACGCCCATCGCCGGCACCGCGGTGACATCCGATCGTTCGGCCTGCGCCTTCGCGGGGAGCCCGGTACGCAGATCGATCGTCGGCAGCGGTGACATCAGCGTGGCGATCGGCTTCATCGCGACCCGGATGACCAGCGGTTCACCCGTCGTCATGCCCCCTTCGAGCCCACCGGCGTTGTTGCCGCGACGGGTGTATCCACCGCGAAGCGCCGGCGCCGGCGCCGCCGTTCCGGGCGTCGCCTCGGCCTCGATGGGATCGTGCACTTCCGATCCTTGCCTCCGCGCCGCTTCGAAGCCCATGCCGATCTCCACCGCCTTCACCGCGGGGATCGACATCAGGGCACCGGCAAGCCGCCCGTCCAGCTTGCGATCCCAGTGCACATGACTTCCCAGCCCCGTCGGCAGCCCGCGCACGACGACTTCACATTCGCCGCCGAGGGTGTCCCCATCCTTCTTCGCCTGGTCGATGCGGGCGATGATCTTCGCTTCGACCGTCGTGTCGAGCACCCGGACCTCGGAGCTGTCCGAGGCGGCGTTGAGCGGCCATGGAAGCTCCGCCGGCGTGCCGGCGTGAATGCCTCCGAGGGACACGACGTGGCTGCCGATGTCGATCTGGAACTCGTCCAGCAGCCGCCGCGCCAGAGCTCCAGCCGCCACGCGCGCCGCCGTCTCCCGGGCGCTCGCGCGCTCGAGGATGTCGCGCGCATCCTGTCGATCGTATTTGAGTACGCCCACCAGGTCGGCGTGACCGGGCCGGGGGCGGTTGAGACGCCGCCGGCGCGCTTCGCCCGGCGGGCCCTCCGCGGCCATGATCTCGCTCCAGTTGGTCCAGTCGCGGTTGTGGATGACCATGGCGATCGGGGTCCCCAGCGTCTCGCCGGCGCGCACACCCGACAACCATTCGATCCGGTCGCGCTCGATCTTCATCCGGGCGCCGCGGCCGTACCCCATCATCCGCCGGGCAAGATCGGCATCGACCCACTCCGCCGTGACCGGCAGGCCCGCCGGCAGCCCCTCCACCAGGGCGACCAGCGCCTTGCCATGCGATTCACCGGCAGTCAGGAAACGGAGCGGCATACGGCCAAGGTAGCGGGGACAAGGTATGGAGTGGAAGGCTCAGGACGCCCGCCGCCACGCCGCACCCGCCGGCTCGGCGGGGGGACCAGCGGCAGGCGCCCCCATAGCAGACGAGCCCGACCGGCGGTCGGGCTCGCGCCTCGTGCAGGGACCAGCGGCGGCTACTCCGTGGCGCCGTCGTCGATGATGCGTGGCGTCACGAGAATGATCAGGTCGCGACGTGTTTCCGTGGTCTTGCTGAACCCGAACAGCTTGCCAACGATCGGAAGATCGACCAGCAGCGGCAGACCGGACCGGACCTTGTTCACCTCGGTTACCGTCAGGCCACCGATCACCGCAGTCTCCCCGTCGTTGACCAAGAGCTGGTTCTTGGCATTCTGCTTCTGGATGGTGAAGCCAAGGTCCGCCTCGGCAAGCGGATTGACGTTGGACCGCTCGGCCTCGATCTGCATCAGGACCTGACGGTTGTTGGTCACGTGCGGGATCACCTTGAGCATGATGCCGGTTTCCTTGAACGACACCGACGCCTTGGGCTGGTTGCCGGCCCCGGCGCCACCACCCGCTCCGAAGTCGATGATCCGGACCGGGATGTCCTCGCCCACCTTGATGACGGCTTCCCGGTTGTCCACCGTGGTGATCGACGGCTCGGCCTGCACATCCGCCAGATCCACGCTCTGCAGCGCGTGCAGGAAGCTGGTGAAGCGGAAGCCGCCGACGGTCGTGGTCCACACCAGCTTGAGTGCCGCGTTCGTGATCGTTGCGTCCGCGTTGGCGATGCCCGCGACGCCTTCACCGGCGAGGCTGGTCACACTGGCGTCGAACGGATCGCCGCTCGCCGGATCGGTGCGCTGGACCAGCTTGTTGAAGAATGGCCCGTCGCTGGAGTTCGTAGCGCCGAAGTCGTACTGCAGGCCGAGCGCTTCGATGTCGGTGCGATTCACGAAGATGAGCTTGGCCTGGATCGAAACCTGCGGCGTGCGCACATCGAGGTTCTTGACGAACTCCTGCACCTCCGCCATGCGGCCCCGGGTCTCGGTCACGATCAGCGAGTTGGTGGTCGTGTCGGACACAACCTTGCCGCGCTTGGACAGAATGGACTGCACGCTGGTCAGCAGCTGGCTGGAACTGGCGTAGTTGACCGGGATCATCCGCGTGGTCGTCGGCTCGGTAGAATCGAGCGCGGCGAGCGCGGCGGGAGAATCGACCCGGATGATGCCGCCGGGCAGTTCGATGGCCTGCAGACCCTGCGTCGCGAGCACCGCGGCGAAGGCTTCGGTCCAGGGCTGATTCTTGATCTCGGCGGTGACCTCGCTCTTGAGGTCCTTGCCGAGGATGATGGTGCGACCGGAGAAGGCGGCGAAGCCCGCGATGACGTCCGCGATGTTGGCCCGGTCCCAGGTCACCGTGATGCGGGGCGCCGGGGCGGCCGCAGTCATCGTGGCGGCCACGGGTTCGGCCGGCATCACTACTTCCGGATCGCGACGGGTGGACGCACGTGCGACCGGCGGGTCCATATCGGCCGGGGCCGCGCTCGACCAGGCCAGGAAGCCGCCGTCGGCGCCGAAGCGGACCCGGACGCCGTCGTCCGTCTTCTCCAGCCGGTAGTCCCGCGATCCATCCAGATAGATGGCGATGCGCACCACGTCGGGACGGAACTGGGAGTAGCGGATGTCCGTGATCCCCGCCCGGGCAATGCCATCGTAGGTGGCGCCGGTGCGCTGGAGGGTCGCGCCGACGACGTCCACGACGAGCCGGTCCGGCTCGCGGAGCACGAAGTCGCGGACGTCCACCGCTCCCTTCACGGCGATGACGATTTCGGCGTGGCCGGGCGTCGCGACGACGCTGACCGCGGTCACCTGGGAGGCGGGACCCTTCTCGTCCGCCCGCGCGGGCGCGGTCGTGAGGAGGGCGATGGCCCCCATTGCGAACAGAAACTGGCGCGTCATGGAGTCTGCTCCTCCCTCTTCCTGAGCGACAGGGTCTCCTGACGCTCGAATCCGATGTCCTCGACCGTGAATACCACGTCCGTCTGCCGAATCTGGGCGACCTTGAGCCGGCCCAGCCGGTCACCGACGCGGAGCTTGTACCGCTTCTGATTGGTCTTGTCCCGCAGCACTGCCACACTGTTGTTCGCCCGCCGAAGGTCGAGGTACACCCCGACCAGGAGCAGGTCGTTGAACTCCGGCCCAACCTTGTCCTCGGTGATGAGCGACGCGAAGGGATCGCGCGCGCCACCGGCGTAGGTGAACGTCTCGCGCTGCACTTCGGTCTCCCGGACCAGCCGCAGCGAATCGGCCCGCACACTGTCCCGCTTCGCCTTGGTGATCGAGTCCTCGCGGACCCGGTCGGCGATGATCTTCAGCGAGTCCTGCCTGGCCCGTTCCTTCGCCAGGCGAATCGAATCGGCGCGCATGACCTGCTGCTGCTTCGGTGTGAGCCCCGGCTTCGCGGGGGCTTCGACCTTGACCGGTGTGTCCTGCTTCGCGGTGACGGCGCCAGCGACGGCCGCTACGGCAGCCCCGGCCTTCTTCATGGCGGTGTCGGCCTTGCCCTGCACCGTCTTGACCGCGGTATCCACTTTCGCGGCGACCGTCCGGGCGGCCGTGTCGGCCTTCTGGGCCACCGTCGGCCTCGGCGCAGGCGGCTTGCCGCAGGTCTGCAGCACCTCCGGCGGAATCATCCCGGCGACGGGCGCCGTCTTGGACTTCTTTCCGCGGGCGGCTTTGGCGAGCGCGGCCTGCACCGAGTCGGAACAGGTCGTGTACCTGGCCCGCATCACCGAATCCTGCGTCGCCGCCAGGCGAATGCTGTCACGCCGGGCCCGAAGCGCGGCCAGATCGACCGTCTGCGGTTCTTCCTTCTGCTTGCCGCCACACGCGGCAGCGCCGAGGAGCAGGGCCACGAGGCCCGCCCGGGCAAGCGCGTTAGGTGCCACTGGGCTTGTCCTCCGAGCTCGCGGTCTTCACGTAGGTGCGGATCTGGAACCGCGCCTCCAGCAGCGCGCCCGAACTGTCCCCCAGGGCCTTGGCGCGGGTCATATCCGCGGCGCCGAGGGTGAGATCGACCGGGACGATGATCCGCTGCAGGCTCGCCACGTCGGAGAGAAACTCGCCGAGCTGATCGTAGCGGCCGATGACCGAGTACTGGTACTTGTAGGTCTCGAAGGGCGCGGGGCCGGGCTCCGTCGGGAGCGGCTGGAACTGCGCCACCATCACCCCGCGGATCTTGGCGCGGGTCGAGATTTCATCCATCAGGTTGGCCACCTCGTTGCGGTCCGGCACCAGCCGGCGCATCAGTTCCAGGCTGTAGCGGTAGCCTTCCAGCCGACGGCGCAGATCCTCGACGCTGCCTTTTGCCAGCAGCCGCTTGGCGCTGTCGGTGAGGATCACCAGCGAATCGATGGACTTCTGCCGGGCCTTGATGCTGTCCTGGGTCTGGGTCACTCCGCGCAGCCCGACCGTGTCGAGTCCGGTTCCGGTGTAGCCGACGTACCCGACCACGATCGCGATGACGACGAGGAGCAGTGGGACCTGGCGTTCCTGCGGTATCCCGGCCATGGGTCACCTCACCGACTGACTGAGGGGGACCGTGCGGATATAGGCAGAATCCGCCCGCTGGAACGAGGCCGTGATGATGAACTGCGTCACTGGCCGCTCCTTCTCGACGATGGTCTTGGCTTCAAGCGGCGTGACGTTGTACAGCCAGGGCGATGCCTCGAGCTGCCGCAGGAAGCGGGTATAGGCCTGCAGATCCATGGTGCGACCTTCCATCCGGAAGGTCATGGCACGGCGCGAGCTGGCGGTGTCTGCGGTGTCGACGACGATCGGCGCCGCCTGGGTCGACATCGTTGTCAGCCAGGTGTAGGGCGGCAGCGCCTTGGCGACTTCGTCGAGCACGTGCGGCCAGACATAGCGGTCGCCATCCACGCCCCGGATCGTCGAGATCTGCGACAGCAGCGAGTCCCGGATCATCTCGGCCCGGCGCTTCTGCCGCAGCAGGTTGTCGAACCGCTTCTGATCGTCGCGCGCCGCCTCGAGGCGAGGACCAAGTTCGTTGAACTTCGTGCTGTTCGAGACGAACGCCCAGCCGAGCCAGGCGGCGACGCCGATGCAGGCAGCGGCCGACCCGACGAGGAAGGGGTCTTTGACCTTCGTGCCAAGACCCTTGACCCTGTCGAGGATCTGCTTGGTCCCGCTCCCGGCGGCTTTGCGCTTCTGGCCGGGTCGGAGATTGACCGTGATCATCATGAGTAGCGGACTCCGGGCAACAGGCTCACGCGGCGGAGCGGAGCGCCAGACCGATCGGGAGCATCAGCAACGGGGAGACTTCGTCCATGTTCATCGTGGAGAAGACGCCCTCGGCAACGCGGAGTCGCGCGAGCGGGTTCGCCAGCTCCACCGGCAGCCGGAGCCGATCCGCGAGCACCTTGTTCAAACCGGGGATGCGTCCACCGCCCCCCGTCAACCACAACCGCGACAGCCCGCCCGCCGACCGACTGGCCGACTGCAGGAACGCCGCCGCCCGTTCGATGCCCACGGCAAGCTCTTCACCGCGGGTCTCGAGGAATGGATCGAGGATCTCGTTCCGCTCGAAGCCTTGCAGCAGCTGATCGGCCTCCTCGGCGGACAGCCCCCGCTCCCGCTGGATGTCCTCGCGGAAGCGGCGGGTTCCCACTGGAAGGTCACGCGTAAGCACCGGCGTACCGTCTTCCAGAATGTTGATGTTGGTCATTTCGTGGCCGATGTTCACCAGCCCGACCACCCCGCGCATTTCGTCGGGATAGTTGACCTCGAAGGCGTTGTGCAGTGCAAAGGCGTCCACGTCGATCACGCTGGCCTGCAACCCGGCTTCGGCCAGGAGCGCGACCTTGTTCTCGACCAGCTCCCGCTTGGCAGCGACCAGCAGCACGGTCATCTGGAGCCCCTCGCCATCCGGATCCAAGATCTGGAAATCGAGCTCCACGTTCTCCATGTCAAACGGCACATGCTGCTCGGCCTCCCAGCGGATCACCTCGCGGGCCTCGGCCTCTTTCATCCGGT
>DAINRP010000108.1:5186-10177 GCA_036741755.1 Gemmatimonadales bacterium | reverse complement strand
GTGGGAGTGGGCATCCGGGGCTCCGAAAATAAGTAACTGACCGGTCAGTAATGTATTCTTGCTTCCAGATCGGTCAACTCCCATTTCCGTGGAGCAGCACCGAATCGGCGCGGCCCGTTCCGACGCTCTTGCTGCAGGCCAATGTCCTGCACTACCTTAGTCGCACTCACCGCCGGAGGCCTTTCTCGATGCCGGAACGGTTCCTCAGCTCCGACGATTACGACGAACACGCCCACCAGCTCTACAACGAAGGTCGCTTCGACGAAGCGCTCGACCTTCTCCAGGACGGCATCCAGCTCTATCCCAACTCCGTGGAACTCCACGTGGGGATGGCCTATGCCTATCTCGCGCGGGAGGATGTCGCGTGGGCGCGCCGGAGCTTCGAGCGCGCGCGCACCCTCGATCCCGATCACGAGGACACGCTGGCCGGGTATGGCGAGGTGCTCCTCAAGCTCGGCGAGCGGGGCCCGGCGCTCGCCGCGTTCGATCGCATCCTCGCGCTGGGGTTCAAGGAAGATCACGAGCTGATGCTGCAGATCGGGCGGGCCCTCTTTCGCGAGGGCCTGCTCGCCGCCGCACAGAGCTTCTTCGAGTATGCCGTCAATGCGCAGCCCGACTGCCCCGAGGCGGCTGCCTGCGTCGGCTATGCCTGCCACCGCCTGAATGACGACGGCGGCGCCCTGTACTGGCTGCGTCGCGCGCTGCAGATCGATCCCCAGTACAGCGAGGCCCGGATCTATCTGGCCAACATGCTGTACGACCGGAGCGAGTCGGAGGCGGCGATGCACCATCTGCATCAGACCATGCCCGAAGATCACTTCGATGAACTCGGCATCTGGCGCTACGTCGAACTGAAGAAGTCCCTCTACCGCCTTCCGGACGACGACCCCGAACTCCGGCCCTGGTTCGCCCGACTCGGAGAAGTCTCCGGGGAGCCGGATGCGGTGGACCAGTTGCTCGCCGAGGTCGAAGCCACTCAGCCGGATGGCAGCACCCGCGATCCCACCCAGCTGGAGCTGTTCGGAACGCTGCTGACCGAATTGCAGGCGATGCAGAAGCGGGCGATCCCCCCTGGGATGCACACGATCGCGAACCTGAGCGGCAAGACCTTTCGCGGCACCTGGGATGAAATCCTGGAGCAGATGAAAAGCGCGGAGCGGGAGTGGGCCGAATCGCCGGTGCACGAGTTCATGGCGGATCTGGCCCGCCGCGGCGCCGCGGAGACCGGGGTCGTCATCCCCACGACCGACGCCGAATCCTTCCTGCGGGGCAGCGCACAGGCCGGGGTGGTCCGGATCATTCAGTAGCCCCTGGTCGAGGAGGCGCGCCGAGCCTGCTCGGCGCTAGGGCGACCCGGTGGGTCGCCCTTACATTTGTCGGATGCCGAACTCGCTCCCCTCCTGGACCGCCGGGGTCCGCCGTGAAGTGCTCCCCAACGGCCTGACGCTTCTCGTGCAGCGCGATCGCTCCGCTCCGGTCGCCGCCGTTGTCACCCATGTCAAAGCCGGCTTCTTCGATGAACCCGATTCCTGGATCGGGATCTCCCATGTGCTGGAGCACATGTTCTTCAAGGGTACTCCGACGCGCGGTGTAGGGCAGATCGCCAAGGACACCAAGGCCGTCGGCGGCTACCTCAACGCCAGCACCAGTTACGATCGCACCAGCTATTTCGCCGTGCTGCCCGCGGACCGGCTGAGCGACGCGGTGGCGATCCAGGCCGATGCGCTCATGCACGCGCTGATCGACCGGGATGAACTCGCCCGGGAGCTGCAGGTCATCATCCAGGAGGCCAAGCGGAAGCTCGACCACCCGGGAGCCGTCACCCACGAAACCCTTCATGAAGTGATGTACGATCGGCACCGGATCCGGCGCTGGCGCATCGGGTACGAGCAGGATCTCGCGAAGTTCACGCGTGAGGATGTCTTCGGGTATTACAGCTCCCGCTATGTCCCCGCGCGCACGATCGTCGCGATCGTGGGCGACGTCGATGAAGCCGAAGCGCTGGCGCTCGGTCGGCGGACCTACGGCGACTGGGCCCCGGCCGACGGCGCGGTGAATCCGTCGCCCGCGGAGCCGCCCCGACGCGAAGTGCGGGCGCGTACGCTGCGCGGTGACGTGACCCAGTCGGAGGTCGCCCTCGGGTGGCGGGGCGTCGGCGCGCTCGATCCGCTTGCCATTCCCCTCGATCTCGCCGCGGGGGTCCTGGGCAGCGGGCGCGGGAGCTGGCTGTATCAGGCGCTCCGGGAGACCGGGATCGCCACGTCGGTGAGCGCTCATCACTACTCGCCCACCGAGCTCGGGGTGTTCTCGATCGGCGCGGACTGTGACGCCGACCGTGTCGACGCGGTGGTGGACCGCGTCGCTGAGGCGGTCGCACGCCTGTCACTCCGCGGTCCCAACCCCGACGACCTGGAGCGTGCCCGCACCCTGCTGCTTTCGCGCTGGTCGCGCGGTATGGAAGAGATGGACGGGCGCGCCTCGTCCCTCGCCGGCGCCGAGGCGCTGGGTGACTACCGGCTGCTCGATCGGGAGTTCACGGAACTCGCAGCCGCGACCGCGGACCAGGTGCGCGAAGCCGCCGCGAAGATTCTGGACCCGGAGGCGGTCTCGGCGGTGGTGTACCAGCCGCGACATCGCGGGGAGGATCTCACGGCGGATCGGCTGGCGAGAGCGTTCGCGGTGACGCCGCTTTCTTCCGGGAACGGGGCGCACCACCCGGGTAGAGCCACCGGCGCGCGGTCACTCGCGGGATCCCCCGCAATCGTCTCTCCGCGCCGGGAGATCGCAGGCGTCCACCACGTCGCCCTGCCGGCGTTCGACCTCCTGGTGCGCAACAAGCCCGGCGTTCCGCTGGTGAATCTGGGCGTCTACTTCCCCCGGGCGACCTTCGATCCGCCTGGCAAGGCCGGTATCAGCGCGCTGGCCGTTCGCACCGCCATCCGCGGCGCCGCGGATCTCGATGCGTCGGCGCTGGCCTTCGCGTTCGAGCGGCTCGGCGGCACCCTCAGCTCGAGTGTGGCCCTTGACTACGTAGGGCTGGGTACGTCGGTGCTCGCGGGCAACCTCGGCGCTGCGGCGTCCCTGCTCGATCTCGTCGCCACCGAACCCTGCTACCTCGAGGAGCAGGTCGTCGCCGAGCGCCGGCTGCTGGTGGAGGAGACGACGCAGGCCAGCGACGACATGTTCCGATATCCATTTCAGCTCGCCTTCGCCACCGCGTTCGGCGATCAGACCTACGGCGTGCCGGCGCTCGGCTGGCCGGATCAACTCGCCACAGTTTCCGCTGCGGACATCCGCGTCTGGCATCAGCAGATAGCACGGCAGCAGCGTGGGGTTGTCCTCGCGGTGGGAGCTCTGGATGCCGACGCCGCCATCGCGGCGCTCGTGGCGACGTTTGGCGGTCATGCGGCGCGGCCGGCGGCACCGCTCACCACACCGGTGGCCTGGGCGCTGGGGCAGGAGAGTGTGACCCGCGCGGTCACCAGGGAGAAGGCACAGTCGGCGTTCGCAATGGTGTTTCGCGGCCCGTCACGTCGCGACCCCGACCGCCATGCCGCGGAGGTCTGGTGTGCCGTCGCGAGCGGGCTGGGAGGGCGGCTCTTCGAGGCGCTGCGCGATCGGCGGTCGCTGGCCTACACCGTCGTGGCCTCCTCGTGGCAGAAGGCGCGCGGTGGCGCGTTCGTCAGCTATATCGCCACCGCACCAGAGCGGGAAGCGGAAGCGCACCGGGAAATGCTGCGTGAACTCGAACGCTTCGCCGAGGAGCGGGTGACTGCCGTCGAACTGACGCAAGCCACCAGCTATCTGGCGGGGCAGACGGCCGTGAATCGGCAGAGCGCCTCGGCGGTGGCTGGGGAGATGCTCGACGCCTGGCTTGCGGGTGGGGGGCTCACCGACCTCGAGGACCCCGCGGGGCGGTATCGCGCGGTGACGGCGGAGGCGATCCGTGAGGTCGCCGCGCGCACCCTGGGCGGTCCCCGGGCGGAAGGGGTGGTGAGGGGAACGGCCTAGGCTCAAGGTTTCTCGATCCTGGCCGATAATCAGGGGGATGACCACGCCTCTTGGAGTGCCGCCCCTCCCCATTCGCACCGCCGAGTTTCGACCGGCCGGTACTCAGCAGGCTCTCCCCCGCGCGCCGGCGCCCGAGTCAGCGCCGGCCCGCTGGAGCACACCACCGCAGGCCCGTCCGACCCCCGATCATCTCGCGCTGGTCCAGGCGCTCATCCAGGCGGGGCAGTTCACGCGCGGGATGGAACTGCTCGATGCCGTCTGGCATCATGACATGCACGATGAGCACTGCTGGTATCTGCGGCTGTGGCTGCTGGCTGGGCAGGGACGGATTCTCGAGGCCATCGACCTCGCGCGAGTCGCGACCGGGCACCTCCCTGGGTCGGCGGCCATCGCCTATCTGCGAGCGGCGCTGGAACTCAGCGCAGGCGATGCGCAGGCCGCGGTGGAATCGGCGCTCCGTGCCGCCGCCATCGCACCGGGGCGTGTCGAGCCGGAAGCCATGCTGGAACGGGTGCTGGAGAGTCACCATACGAGGATCGAGGCTGCTGCCGACCGCCTCCCGACTCAGCGCGGTGTCGAGGACCCTCCGTTGAATCCGGTTGCCGCCGCCCTCGCCGGCCTCGCCCTGCTGCATCCTCAGGGCAGTGCGCTTGCGTACCGTCCCACTCTGCCGCCCTACGAGCCCCCGCTCGCCGCCGACCGTCACCGCTGGGAGGACGACCGGCGGATCGGGCTGATCGCGGTGGCGACGGTTGTGGCCGCGGTCTGGGCAGTCCGGGAGCCGTTGCTCGCGACCACTGCACTCGCGGCCGTCGTGGCCTGGCTCAGTCGACCGAGCCGCTCGCGGCGATCGTAGGAGACCCACCCAGCAGCCTGGTCACCGCCCGCGTCCGGAAATCGAAGATCCGCCCCAGCTGCCAACCGACCAGCGCCGACGCCAGCTCGCCCAGCGGCGCGAACGGCAGGCGATACCGCACCTC
>DAINRP010000108.1:0-5175 GCA_036741755.1 Gemmatimonadales bacterium | reverse complement strand
GCGGGTCCCGGCCGACTCGTCGCGGAAGCGATGGGTATGTACCCACATCCGGTAGGGTCCCTCGATCTGTTCGTCCACGAAGCGTTCGCCGGGGCGCCACACCGTGATGAGGGTCCGCCAGCGCAGCGGCAGCCCGAACAGCGCGAGGCGGTAGTCGATGACCGTTCCCGCCCGGCAGGCAATCGGGGACGGGGTGAGGATCCGGAACCGCAGTTCGGGTGGGGTGATCCGCTCCAGGTTGGACGCGTCGGCGAAGAACGCGAAGACCTGGTCCCGCGGTCGCGGCAACCAGAGGCTTCGGGTGAGCGAGTGGATCACTTGCCTGCAAGCAGCTTCTGCACCCGGGCGCGGAAGGTCTCGGTGATGGTCCGTCCCATCTCCGTTTCCTTGGCGACCCATTCGGCGTTGCGGAAGCTGCGCGGCGACGTTGCCTGACGGAGCGCCTCGAGGTAAGGCTCCACGCGCGCGTAGAGCAGCAGCCCCTCGCCGTTATTTTCCGCGAGGAAGTCGGCGTGGACGACGCCGTTGCGCGCCATGCTGTAGACCATCTCCCAGTAGGTGGAGGTCTGCCGCCAGGCCCGATTGAGGGGATGGTCGGGGCGGAGCACCGCGAGTGCCTCTTCCGTGTTGCGGGGCCAGTAGTCGCGGTTGATGGCGTTTCGCGATTCGCGCATCACCTCCTCGCGGCGGAGGTCGTAGATCTTGAGCAGCAGGTCCGCGTCGAAATGGTCGGGAGTCTCTTTGAGCATGGGCTGAGCCGGTCCGGTGAACTGAGAGCGTGAAGTCACGGTGTGGGAGCGGTGACGCCCAGCCGCCGCGCAATGACATCGAGCGCGCGTTGCGGCGAGGTGCTCCCCGAGGTCAGGACGTCGACAAGACAGGAGCCGCCCGCCGGGCGGGCGTGGAGGATGATGTGGCCGCCGTGGCCGAGCAGGCCGACGGCGATGCCCTGGGGCCCGGTGCGGGCGACGGGAGGGCCGTGCGCCGTGAGGCCGATGGCTCCCGCGGCCGCGATGGTGAGCGCGGCGAGCGCCTGCTCATCAGCAAGCGTCGGCGTGGTGACGCCGTCGAGGTCGGTGATGGTGTGGGAGAAAGTTGCCATCGGCCATCAGCCATTCGCCGCCGGCGGTCCGTCGCGACATGCGGCGGGACGCTGACGGCTGACGGCCCCCTGATCTAGAACATCGAGATCGCGAGCAGCGAGCGAAGATTGTCGTTCGTCACCCGGAGCCGTGCGGACAGCAGGCGGGTCATGGACCAGAGGATCTTGTAGGCCATGTCGCGGTTGAAGTCGAGCAGGATTTCGAAGTCCGGTCTCGAGATCGTCATGAGGGTGACCGGGCCGTTGGCGATCGCATCCGTGCTCCGCTCCGAGCGATCGAACACGGCCATCTCGCCGAAGCAGGCGCCCGGCTTGAGCACCGCGAGCGCCTCCTCTCCCGAGCCCGGGATGTTCCGGCTGATGCGAACTTCCCCGGCGACGATCAGGTAGAAGCGATTGCCCGGCTCCCCTTCCTTGAAGACGTACTGGCCCCCGGTGTACTTCTGCTCCTTGCAGATTTCCGCGACGCGGGCAAGTTCCCCCTCGTCCAGGTCGGCAAAGATCGCCGTCTTCTTCAGGAGCTCGAGTTCCATGGTCGGGTGCGGGCAGGGGTGAGCAGGCGGCACGAAGGGCTTCCGGACAGGCCGGAAACCGAAGCTAGCCCCCGGCATGGGGGGGAGCAAGGTCATCCGTCACCGCGCCGGTCCGGTCTCACGGCGGCAGACCTGCTTACCCTGGCGAGAATCCCGCTTGCCGTCGCCTTCCTGCTGGTGCCCGACGCGGTGGCGAGGCTCCTGATTCTCGCCGTCGCCGCGGCGACCGACCTGCTGGACGGGGCGCTCGCGCGCCGGCTCGGCAGCTCCCGATTCGGCGCCTTCATCGATCCGGTGGCAGACAAGCTGTTCATGGCGGCCGCCTTCCTGGTGGTGGCGCTTTCGCGGCAGCTCACCTGGTACGAAATCTCGGCGGTGCTGCTGCGGGACCTCGCCGCGACCATCGCCTTCTTCGTCACCTACTTCTCCGGCCGCGCCATGGCGATCCCAGCCCGGCTTGGCGGGAAGGCGGTCACCGTCGCGCAGGTGCTCACCCTGATGGCGTTCCTCACCGATTCCCCGCTGCTGAGACCCCTCGCCTGGGCGACCGGGGCCGTCGCGCTCTATGCAATCTGGGACTACAACGCCGCCGCCCCCGGGGCGAAGCGGCCGGTTGGCCGATAGCGGCTTGGGTGAGTCCCCTAGCGGGTCGGCGCGTCGCGTGGTATAACGGTAGCATTGCGTGCTGAGGCTGAATTCACGCGATTGAAGCGCCGATTGCCGCGTACCTCCAGAACCGCACCCGCATCATCGATCGTCCGTCCCGGCGTAGTGGCTTCCGTCCTGCCGCTCGGGCCGCGATCGTGCCGCTTTCCGCCCGGTCGCGCGAGCGGCCGGGGCGGCACCACAAGCGCCTGGTGAACACGGCGCCGGATTTCGCCAGTTCGCCGTCACTCCCCCTTCAGGAGAAGATGCACATGGCTGACACGGTAATGGAGCACGACAAAAAGGTGCTGCACAAGATGGGCTATGCGCAGGAGCTTCATCGCCGGATGAATCTCTTCTCCAATTTCGCCATCTCCTTCTCCATCATCTGCATCCTCGCCGGAGGCATCACGGCCTTTCCCGTGGCCCTGAGCGCGGGGGGCGGCTTCTCGGTGGCGGTCGGCTGGCTGGTGGGGGGGCTCTTCGCCATGAGCGTCGCCGTCGCCATGGGACAGATCGCCTCCTCCTTCCCGACTGCGGGAGGCCTGTACCACTGGGCCTCGATCCTGGGCGGGCGGGCGTGGGGCTGGGCGACGGCCTGGTTCAACCTGCTCGGCCTCATCTTCGTGGTGTCGTCCGTCGACGTCGGTGTCTATCTGCTGTTCAAGTCACTGGTGCTCAAGCCCATGTTCGGGATCGAGCCCAACTGGTCCCTCGTGCTCTCGCCCGCGTTCACCATCGACATGTGGCAGCTGATCGCGGTGGGCGGCCTCCTGGCGCTTCAGGGGATGATCAATCACTACGGCATCAAGCTGACGACGATGCTGACGGACTTCAGCGGTTATCTGATCTTCATCGTTGCGGTCGTGCTGGTCGGAGCGTTGCTGATCGGGTCGCCGGTCCCGCTTGATTTCTCCCGACTCACCCACTTCGAGAACTACACCGGCGACGCAGGCGGCGGCGTCTTCCCCGCGACCGGCGTGGCGCCGTTCGCCTTTCTGCTCGGGCTGCTGTTTGTCTGCTACACCATCACCGGTTTCGACGCCTCGGCGCACACCTCCGAGGAGACCCACGACGCCCAGGTGAACGTGCCGAAGGGGATGTGGACGGCCGTGTTGGTGTCCTGGGTCGCGGGCTTCGTCATGGTCTGCACCTTCGTCCTGGTCCTGCCGAGCGTGCCGGACGGCGCCAAGCAGGGATGGAACTCCTTCTACTACATGTATGAGGCGTCCAGCATGCCCGGCGGGGTGCGGGTGTTCCTGAGCATCGGCATCGTGCTGTCGAACTTCCTGTGCGCGCTCGCCGGGATGACGTCCACCTCGCGCATGATGTACGCCTTCGCCCGCGACGGCGGTCTGCCTGCGTCCAAGGCCCTGTCGTACGTGAGCACCGACCACCGCACGCCCACCTACGCGATCTGGACCACCGTCGTGATTGCGTGGCTCTCGGTGGTGTACGGCGATGCCTTCGTGGTCCTCGCTACCGGGTGTGCGGTCTTCCTGTATCTCTCGTACACCATGCCGGTCCTGGCCGGGTTGATCGCCGAGGGGAAGACCTGGACGGAGAAGGGGCCGTTCAATCTCGGGGTCTGGTCCAGGCCGATCGCGGTGCTGGCCGTCATCGGTGCCATCGTGCTGGCGATCACCGGTTTCTTCCCGCCCAACGAGAAGGTCTTCTATCTCACGGTGGGCATGATCATCGTGATGGTCATCGTCTGGTATGCGCTCGAGAACAAGCGATTCCATGGCGTGCCCACGGGCGCCAAGATCGCCGAGCGCCAGAAGATGATCGCCGACATCGAAGCCCGCTTCACGGACAAGGCGGACTAGCAGGCCCTCGCGCCGCCTGACTCGGTCTGCAGCGTGCGGCCTCGGCAGCATTCCGCCGGGGTCGCACGCTCGCGTCCGGGCCCAGGCGCGCGCGGTGCGGCCTCCTGCGTACATTGTCCCCGGGCGCAGGATCCGACCGACACTTCCATCCCGCTTCTGCCATGTCCAGTCTCCGTCACGCAACCCTTGCCTGGACCAGCGGCCTCGCCTTTGAGGGTGGTGCCCCGGGCGGGCCATCGGTCACCATCGACGGTGATTCCACGCTGGGGCCGAGCCCGATGGTCACCCTGCTGCTCGCGGCAGCAGGATGCACCGGGGCCGATGTCGTCTCGATCCTCGAGAAGATGCGGGTGGGACTCTCCGGCCTCCGCATCGAGGTCACGGGGACCCGTCGCGAGGAGCAGCCGAAGCGCTACGTGGCGCTCCACCTGGTCTTCCACGTTGCCGGCCGCGAGCTCGACGAAACGAAGGCGCGTCGCGCGATCGACCTCTCGCTCGAGAAGTACTGCTCGGTGGTGCATTCACTCGCACCCGACATCGCGATCACCTATGAACTCGTCCTGGGGTAGGCAGTGCGTCCGTTGCGCGGGGACGGGGCACGACGGAGCTCCCGGGCGGCGCTCGGCTCGATACTGGGCCTGGTGTTCCTGACTGCCCGCGGAGTCGCCCAGGAACCACATGGTCTGGAGGCCGGCATCGAAGCTGGCACTGCGCGGGCCAACCCGGCCTTCGCGGGGGGCGGTGCATCGTTGGGCATCCGACCGGGAGGAGGAACTCGGCTGGTGCTCAATCTGATGCCGGGCGTGCAGCGGAGCCGGCTCGCTGGCCGTGGTGAGCTGTTGGGGCAGCTGATGCTCACACCCTCGAGGGCGCACGGCGTCGGGATCTACGGACTCGCGGGGGTCGCTGGCGAGGTGGGACGGCGGGATGTGGGGTGGCTGGTGCTGGGACTAGGCGTCGAGCGGGCGCCGGCCGCCAGCAGCGGCTGGCATCTCGAAGCGGGGATCGGCGGAGGGATGCGGCTCTCGGCGGGTTGGCGCTGGCGCTGGCTCCGTACCCCGGGAGC
>DAINRP010000107.1:0-10257 GCA_036741755.1 Gemmatimonadales bacterium | reverse complement strand
GCTTCCCATCCGCTCCTTCCACCCGCAGACGGTCGGGATGCCTCTGCGCAATCACCTCGGCCGGCGGAAGCGTCTCTACGTGCCACGTCGTGCAGCCAGCGAGTTGGAAGACGAACAGCAGGACGGCGACGGCCCGCCTGAGGGATAGATGACGCGACATGGCACACCTCCAAGGCCATCAGTAGCTGACTGTTCCCACCGATGTGAACTGCCCCCGGCTGGTGATGAAGGAACCCGAACCCGAGATCCATGAGGACCCGGCGGCCGCCAGGAATCGGCCGGTGCCGCCAGCATATGTCTCAGCGCCCTCGAACGTGAAGGCGGGGCCGATGACGGTGCTGGTGCCGCTCCAGGTCGCGAAAAGCTGATCGCCGTTGGCGGCCGTGTACGTCGTCGTATTGGAGGCGAGAACGTTGAGTGGACCTCCGCTGAAGTCCAGGACTTGCTCCGCGATGGCGGTTGTGCGCCCCAAGTGCTTCAGGTGGCAGGCGTACTCGATGTGTAGACGCACGATGTACGGGGGATCACCCGCGATGGGTGGCAATGCCGTCACCACCGTCTCGCACCGCCCACCAAAGGGGCGAAGCGGACTGGCGGCGAGTGCGGTCCCTGCCGCGGGATCCGCGAGAGCCGGGCCCCTCGAGATGGTCGAAACGTCTTCAGGCGCGGTTGGGGAGGTTGCCGTACAGGCGTTGAGGAGAGGCAGGGAAAGGAGCAATCCGATCCGGATACGCGTCATGACCGGCTCCTGCGCTGTCAGAGGAAGCGGCAGGAGCCCGCGGATTGCGTTCGGCGCCGGTGCGCAACGGTGCCATTTATGTCCCTCTTCGTCAACATGAATTGGCTGAGATTGGCGAGAAGGTCTGCTCATTAATCCGATGGATCCAGAGTCGGGGCGGCGCTGTTGGAGGGTACTTGGGAAGAGGTCGGAAAGGCCGCAGCCGGTCCGGCCCTCATTCCCCGGCGGCGTCGTCCGATACTCAGGGGGTGATGAGCGAGACGACCCAGACCTGTCCGCATTGCGGCACCGTAGCCGTCGGCGGCGCCCGTTTCTGCATGCACTGCGGCGGGGCCGTCGGTGTCGCGTCCTCCCGCCCTTCGGCGGCGATGGCCTCGCCGTTCGAAGTCCTCCGCGACCAGCTGGTCGCCGCGACGGCAGGTGAGTACCGCATCCTCGCCGAGCTCGGCCGCGGCGGCATGGCGGCCGTCTACCTCGCCGAGGATCTGTCGCTCGGTCGCCGAGTGGCGGTGAAGGTCATGGTCCCGGGCCTCGATGCCACCGAGGGAATGGCTGACCGGTTCCTGCTGGAGGCGCGTACCGCGGCTCAGCTGAGTCACCCCAACATCATCCCGATCTACGCCGTCCGCACCACGGATCTGCTGCGCTACTTCGTGATGAAATTCATCGGCGGCCGGTCGCTGGACCGGGTGCTCGCGGAGACCGGCCCGTTGCCGGTCCCCGTCGTGATGGCGATCGTGGCGCAGGTCGGGTCCGCGCTCGAGCATGCCCACCGTCGCGGGGTCGTCCATCGCGACATCAAGCCTGCCAACATCATGCTGGACGAGGATGGCGCCGCGATTGTCGCGGACTTCGGCATCGCGAAGGTGGCCCAGGGGGTCAGCCTGACGCAGACCGGCTCTACCGTGGGGACGCCAACCTACATGAGCCCGGAACAGTGCACCGGCAAGGCGGTCACCGGGGCCTCCGATCAGTACGCCCTCGGGTGTGTTGCCTTCGAGCTCCTTACCGGCCGGCCGCCATTCGTGCACCAGGAAGTGGTGCCGGTCCTGCTTGCGCACGTTTCCGATGCACCGCCGCCGCTGCTCCCGCTGCGGACCGACTGCCCGCTCGAGCTCGCCGTCGTCATCGATAAGATGCTCGCCAAGGATCCTGCTGAACGCTGGGTCGACCTCGACGAGGCGGTCGCCGCCGCGGAAGCGGGACCGTTCGGTTCGGATCCCGCAATCCGCTCCGCCATGCGGGACCTCGGCGGTGCTGGCGAAGAGCGCGCTCTTCCTCCAATGCCCAGCATTCCGGTCAGCCCGCTCCCCCGACTGCGACCGCGGACCGAGCCGATGATGCCCGCACCGCTTACGTCCGCGCCTGGCGGTCCGACCGGGGGGCAGGCGCTTACGGTGACGATCCAGCCCAATGGAGCGCTGCTGCAGGCCGGTTCGGGACTGCAACTGCAGGCGATCGCGCGGGATCGATCGGGGCTTCCCCTCGCCGACGCACCGATCGAGTGGCGGTGCTGTGCGCCCGGAGTCGTCCAAGTCTCGGGCAGCGGCGTGGTGACGGCGCTCGCGGAGGGTGAGGCAGAAGTCGTGGCCGCCGCCGACGGTGCCCGCGCCTCGATCCAGGTTCGCGTGGCACGGGTACCCGTGTCCCTCCTCCGTATCAGCGCCTCGGCCGCGCCGTGGCAGGTGGGGGATCGGACCACGTTGCAGGCCGTCGCCTTCGATCAGGGCGGGTCAGTGCTGCCGGGGCGGGTGATTCGATGGAGTGCACTCGATCCCACTCTTGCCAGTGTCGATGCCGACGGGACAGTGCAGGCGCTCGCAGAAGGCCAGGCACGGATTCGCGCCGAGAGCGAAGGCCAGGTGGCCGAGACGATACTGGATATCCGCGGTCTCGCAGGATATCTGGAAGTGCTGCCAGGGGAGGGGGCGCTGGCCGTCGGTCAGGTCGTGCGGCTCGCCGCCATCTGGCGCACGGGCAGCGGCGAGGGTAAGCAGGCGACGAACGCGACGTGGAGCAGCAGTGACCCCACGGTG
Organism: Gemmatimonadales bacterium; assembly: GCA_036741755.1. Classification (GTDB taxonomy): domain Bacteria; phylum Gemmatimonadota; class Gemmatimonadetes; order Gemmatimonadales; family GWC2-71-9; genus JADJOM01. The sequence continues at coordinate 7,482 of DAINRP010000107.1, read as the reverse complement.
CTCCGGGTGACGCCCCAGGGCGAACTCACCGGTTTCCGGCCGGGAAACGCACAGATTCGCGCCGCCTTCGCCGGGCAGGTCTGCGACGTGACTTACCAGGTTTCGCGGGTTGAAGTGGCTTCGGTGCGGATCTCGCCGCGGCCTACAGTCGTCGAGATTGGTGAGGTGATCCGCTTGCAGGCGCAGGCCAGCGACCGGCTCGGCTCCACGCTTGTGGGGCGGGTCGTGACGTGGACGTCGACCCACCCGGAGATCGTCGCGGTCTCTCCCGACGGGACTCTCCGGGGGCGCTCGCCGGGGCAGGCGCGCATCAGCGCCTCGGTCGGAAGCGGCTTCACCGGATTCGACATCCGGGTTGCGCCCGTCAACGTCGTCGCGGTCCGGCTCGAGCCGTCCGCCTTGACGCTCCGCGTGGGAGAATCGGGCCAGCTCCGTGCCCTGGTGCAGGGGCACAAGAGTGGCGCCCTGGATGGAGTGCCGGTGGAGTGGCAGTCGAGCGACCCGAATGTCGCTCAGGTGACGGTGGAGGGTGTGGTGGTCGGGGTGCGTTTCGGCACCGCACGCATCGCGGCCACCGCGGGCGGACGTCGCGCCACGATGGCCGTTGAGGTACGAGCCGCGTCGACGGTGTCCGCCCCGCGGCTCCGCGTCGGTGGCTGAGGCGGCTACTTGAGGTTGGCTTCCACCGCTCTCGCGATCGAATCCGACCGCGCGGCCAGTGTGCTGTCACCGGCCTGCAGGAAGGTCGACGACGTGGTTCCGTAGATCACACTGTACAACGAGAGAATGCTCTGCGACGGCCGGTCGACCCAGCCGCGTGGCCGGGCGCGCGCGGCGGCGTCGTAGGCGTAGGTGCCGAAGAGCAGCCGCTTGGTCCGGTCGACATCCAGGTAGCCGAGGCCGCGGTTGAGCACGATCGGCCCGCCTTCCTTGAGCGGCGCCGGATTCAGCCGGCGAACCAGCCCTTCGGTGGCCAGGTACGCGGTGAGGCCGAGCGTCTGATCCGGCACGCCACCATCACTCCAGGCGAAATAGATCGGCCGCTTGCCGATGTTGTCCCGGATCAGGAAGACCGCGATCAGGTCGGACAGCATCAGCGTGTCGTGCCCGAACGCGACCTGCAGCTCGCCGAACTTGACGCCGGAATTCGGCGGCACCAGCTGAGCCTCGGGCAGTTCGTTGATGGCCTGTTCGGAAAGATCGAGCACCTTGTTGGTCGGTTTCTCGCCCTTCCAGTCCTTCCAGATCGGTGCGGCCGTGGACGGGTCGAAGGTCGGGGTCTCCCGGCGGCGCAACTGCTGCAGATGCCAGCGGGTGTTCATCAGCGAGAGATTCGCCAGCGTCACGTCCCTCCGGATGCCCTCGACCTCCTGGGCATACCAGAGCGGGAAGGTGTCGTTGTCGCCGGCGGTGATCAGGATGCCGTACGGCTCGACCGACTCCAGCAGATCCCTGGCGAAGTCGCGGGCCAGCGTCTCATGGGCCCGGCTCGCCGTGACGTGATTGCCTGCAATCGGAATGAGGGCGAGGCCCAGGATCGGCGTCGCGGCGATCCAGCGGCCGGTCTCGCTCATGCGGCTCCGGAAGAGATCTGCCGTGGCCTGCATGAGCGCGCCGAAGCCGACCGCGATCCACAGCCCGAAGGCGGCGAACGACACGACGAAGAAGTAGTCGCGCTCGCGGACTTCGCGCAGCACCTGGCCCTTGGCGGGGTCGGTCGGGAAGGAGAACCCGTACTTGAAGTTGAGGTAGAAGATGAGCGCGAGGGTGATCGTGGTCATCAGCGTGAGCGAGGCCCAGAAGGCGCGGCGGTCCCGCTGCCACAGCGCGGAGGCGCCGGTGAGACCGAGCAGCGTGAAGAGGGCCATCGAGGCCCGCATCCCGCCCACGCCCCAGTCCCGCGCGAACTGCCAGCTGAAGTACTGCAGGTAGTTGCCCAGCTGGGAGACGAAGTCCGCCTGACGGAAGGTGACCGACGGCTTGCCGTACTGGGCCCGGTTGAGCACCTGCTGCAGCGCATCCCAGGTCGTCGGCTCGCCTTCGTTGATCGGGGGCAGCTGGAGGGCCCGGATCGGCAGAAAGGCGTAGTTGAGCGAGATCCCGATCACCACGGCGAGGAGCGAGAGGTAGATCATGGGGCGGCGGAACTCGCCCGCGTCGCGCCAGATGGTGTATCCGGTAAGCAGCGCGAAGACGATGCCGAACACCATCCGTGTTTCCGCGGGCCCATCCACGACGGCGCTCCATTGCCCTGAGACCGCAAGGGCGAGAGTGATGCCGAGCCAGAGGATCCACGGCTTGAGCAGGACCGAAGGCTCGGTGAAGAGCACGTAGATCCCGACCGCCGGCGCCGCGAGCACGCCCATCATGTGGTTCGTCGAGCTCAGCGCGATCAGATAGGCGATGAGGATGAGCCAGCGGTCGCGGTGCTGGCCGGGAACATCATCGGCCCAGTGCACGCCCAGCCACATCACCAGCGCGGTCGAGAGCATCGAGACGGTATAGACCTTCTCGTTGACCGTCGACTGGTTCCAGACAGTCCACGCCATTGCGCCGACCAGGATGCCGGCGAACGCCGCCGCGAGCCGGGCCCACCGCACCGTCACCACGTCCCGCATCCAGCGGTCGGCAACCAGGAACCAGAGCGCCGCCGACGCGGCGCTCGTGGCCGCGGCGAACAGGTTGATCCGCACCGCATACTGCGGGCTCAGGGGCAGCGCCCCCCAGACGTGCGCCAGCACGGTGAAGAGCGGATTGCCCGGCGGGTGCGGTATGCCGAGGACGTACGCGGCCGCGATGTATTCGGAGGTGTCCCAGAATGCCGTGGTCGGCGCGAGGGTCAGGACGTAGATGAAGAAGACCGCGAGCCCCGCGAGGGCGGCGAAGAGATACGGCGGCGGTTCGCGGGTGGCGGAGGCCGGATTCGTCATGGACTCAGGGGCAGCGGGTAAATGGGAGAACGGAGACCGGATCGAGGGCTGCGGGCGGGGCGACCCCCGCTGGCTCCTCTTCCGGAATCAGTGCCGGAACTGGCGCTTGCCGGTAATGATCATCGCAAGCCCATGCTTGTCGGCGGCAGCGATGACCTCGGCGTCGCGCAGCGAACCGCCGGGCTGGATGATCGCGGTGACGCCGGCGGCGGCGGCTTCCTCCACGCCGTCAGCAAACGGGAAGAAGGCGTCGGAGGCGAGCACCGAGCCCTTCGGGTCGTGCCCCTGCTGGCGCGCCTTGTGGACGGCGAGAAAGGAGCTGTCCACACGGCTCATCTGGCCGGCACCGATCCCGATCGTCGCTTCGTTCCGGGCGATCAGGACGGCGTTCGATTTCACTGCGGCCACCGCGTACCAGGCGAATCGCAGGTCCACCAGCTCGGCCTCCGTTGGCTGCCGCTGGGTCGGGATCTGCCACTCGGTGTCGGTAAGGTCGGGGACAAAGCGATCCTGCACCAGCAGGCCGCCGCGGACCCGCTTGAAGTCGAGGCCGCTCTGGCCACGGCTCACCGGCAACTCCACCGCGCGCAGGTTCTTCTTGCCGGCGAGCACCTGCAGCGCCTCGTCGTGAAAGGACGGCGCGACGACAACTTCGAGGAACAGCCCCACCAATTGCTCGGCGGTGCGCCGGTCGACCACGGTATTGAATGCCACCACGCCACCAAAGGCCGACTGCGGATCACAGGCGAGCGCCTTGGCGAAGGCCTCCTGTGCGGAACTTGCGACCGCGACACCGCAGGGCGTGTTGTGCTTGATGATCGCGCAGGCGGGACGGGCGGGCCACAGCGAGACCGTCCACATCGCCGCGTCGAGGTCGAGAATGTTGTTGAAGGAAAGTTCCTTGCCCTGACGCTGCTTGAGGTCGCGGAGGCCCCGCGGCTCTTCGTCCACGTACAGCCCCGCCCGCTGGCTGGGGTTCTCGCCGTAGCGGAGAGCCATGAGCCGCTCGAACGAGAAGCCGATCCGGCTCGGCAGGCCGTCTTCGGTGGGCGTCAGGTATCGGGCGATGGCGCCGTCGTAATCCGCGGTATGGCTGAAGACCTTCGCCGCGAGGGCCCGGCGCTCCTCAGCTACCACACCGCCACGGCGGAGCTGATCGAGGATGCCGGGGTAGTCCATCGGATCGACGACGACGGTCACCGAGTCGTGGTTCTTCGCGGCCGAACGCAGCATGGCGGGGCCACCCACGTCGATATTCTCGATTGCGTCCTCGAACGTCACGTGGGGCTTGGCGACCGTCTCGCGGAATGGATAGAGATTCACCGCGAGGAGGTCGATCGGCGTGATCTTCCACGCGGCGATGGCCGCCAGGTGCTCGGGAACCTCGCGCCGGGCGAGGAGGCCGGCATGGATGGCGGGGTGCAGGGTCTTGACCCGCCCATCGAGAATCTCCGGAAAGCCGGTCACGGTTTCGACCGCGGTCACCGGGACACCCGCCTGACGCAGGGTGGCGTAGGTGCCTCCGGTCGAGATCACGTCCCACCCCAGATCCACCAGCCCCTGGGCGAATGGCACGATTCCCCGCTTGTCGCTCACCGAGATCAGGGCACGCGGCACGATTCACTCCTCACGCAGGTAATTCCAGTGGCTCGGGCAGGGGAACCGGGTGACCGGCTTCGGCCGCCGCGAGCACCACGGCTGGCAGCAATCGGTGCTCGGCTTTGAGGACTCGCGCCGCGAGGGTCGCCGCGCTGTCACCCGGCAGCACGGGCACCCGGGCCTGGGCGAGGATCGCACCGCGATCGTACTCCTCATCGACCAGATGCACCGTGGCTCCCGAGACTGTCGCCCCACTCGCGACCACGGCTTCATGGACGTGGAGGCCGTACATCCCGGGCCCGCCAAACTCCGGGAGCAGGGCCGGATGGATGTTCAGGATGCGGTTCCGGAAGGCCTGGATGACGCCAGCGGGAACCAGCTTCAAATACCCTGCGAGGACCACCAGATCCACCCGGTGCTCACGTAACAGCGCGATCCACTCCGACGCGTCGCGGTGGTTCGTGAATGCCGCCGCCGGGATTCCACGCTCCCGCGCCCGATCGAGTGCGGGGGCTTCCGCGCAGTTGCTCAGGACCAGGACCACCTCGGCCTTCGCCGATCCTGACAGGGCATCCAGGAGAGCAACGAGGTTGGACCCCCGACCCGAGACGCAGACGGCAAGCCGCATTGGCATGGCGCAAGAACTTAGCGGCGTGAGGCCTTCTATAGTAGTGGCGCCGGGCCCTCCGCCGCCCCGTCTTGCATCCTCCAGTTTCCCACGCCCTCTGCCGATAATTGCAAGGAGCGCATGGACTTAGCACGCGACGGCCGAACCCGGGGCAGGCCTCACCCCGAAGTTGGCCCTCCGATTGCAAACCAAGCGCGTGATTCCCGTCAAATACCCTTGGCAGAGGACCGCACCATGCGCACCCGTCTCCACCGAGCCGTCCATCTGGGCGGCATCGTGACCCTGCTGGCCTCGATGGCCGGCTGCACGGCCACGACCCGGGAGTCGGCACTCCCGATCGAGCGATATGTGACCCAGGTGTCCGATGGCACCGGGAACATCCAGGCCACCCTGGTCGCCGGCGATCCGCCGGAGCCTAACGGTGGACCGGTCAATACGGTTGCCGGCTTCCCGGCCATGGTGAGCGGCGGCAGCGCGCAGCAGACCCTGAACGGCGGCGCATCGTTCACACGGGTCGTGGTCAAGGTTCCCGGCGCGACCAACTACTACGAGATGCAGGTGCCGGCCTCGGCGAGCCGCGACCTGGTCATCCATGCCGCTACCACGCTGCCGAACATGTCGCTTCCCGTCGCCTACGCCGTCGGCGACGCGGGCAGCCTCGGCCCGTACACCGTGCTGAGCACCCGCGTCATCAGTGTCGGCACCGGCGACATCCAGATCAGCGTTTCGTGGAGTGATTCGAGTGACGTCGACCTGCACGTGATCGATCCCAGCAATGAAGAGCTCTACTACGGCCACAAGAGTGCTGCGAGTGGTGGAACGCTGGATCTGGACTCCAACGCCGCCTGCACCAAGAACACGCTGCCGGACAATTCACGTGCGTTCCTGAGCAACGAGAACGTCGTCTGGCCCACCGGCAAGGCGGTTTCGGGGACGTATACGGTCAGGCTGACGTACTGGTCCGCTTGCGGAATCACCGCCGGGACCGATTACCTGGTGACCGTCGCCAGAGCCGGGGCGGTTTCCCAGATCTTCCGCGGCACCTTCCAGCCGCCCGGGACGAGCGGTGGCGCGGGGTCCGGCATTCTGATCACCTCGTTCACCTACTAGCCGCACTCCACAGCGCGAAGGGACCCCTCCTGGCCCAGGTCAGGAGGGGTCCCTGCTCGTTCCGGTGCCTTCGATGGGGGAACCCTATCCCTCCAGAATGCGCTCGAGTGCACCGGCGATCTGCTGGAATCGGTCGACCGGCAGGGTGCGCGGGTCGAGCAGCACCCGGTCGTCCTCAACGCGTGCGACGACGGGCGGGTCGCCGAGCCGGAGCCGGAGTGCGAGCCCGTTGGCGCCTAACGGGCCGCCGTCGAGTGCGACCAGGGTGGTCGGCAGCACCGCTCCCGGAAAGGAGCCTCCACCCACGGCGGAGGTACCCTGCTGCAGTGTCGGATTCAAAGCCGGGGGCAGCTGCGCCACGAGCGCGGCCGCGCGACGGGCGAGCTCCTCCGGGGAGAGGGTGAGCATCGCCAGCACCGGGATCGAGGTCATCGCCCCGGCGGGGTCGCGATAGAGCGCGAGTGTAGCCTCCAGCGCCGCGAGCGTGAACTTGTCGGCGCGGAGCGCCCGGGCGAAGGGATTGTCGCGGCAGCTCTTGACGGAGGCGGAGGCGCCCACGAGACACCCCGCCTGCGGCCCGCCGAGCAGTTTGTCACCGGAGAAGAGCACGAGGTCGGCACCGGTTGCCACCGCATCGGCGACCCGGGGCTCCGTCGTCAGTCCCCAGGGCGCAAGATCGGCGAGCAGGCCACTGCCCACATCGTAGATGTAGGGAATCCGCGCTTCGGCGGCGAGCGCCGCGAGTTCGGCCGGAGCCGGGGTAGCGACGAATCCGCTCTGCGCGAAGTTGGACCGGTGTACCGTGAGAATGGCGGCGGCGCCTGACAACGCGCGCTCGTAGTCCGCGAGGTGGGTACGGTTGGTCGTTCCAACCTCGACGAGCACACAACCGCTCTTCTCCATGATGTCCGGGATCCGGAACGCTCCGCCGATCTCGATCAGCTCCCCCCGCGAAATCAGCACTCGGCCCCCTCGGGCCAGCGCATTGAGCGCCAGCACCAGCGCTCCGGCTGCGTTGTTCACCGCCAGCCCGTCTTGCGCGCCGGTGAGTTCCGCGAGCAGCTGGCGACAGTGGTCCGCGCGGTGGCCGCGGCCGCCGGTGGCCAGATCGTATTCGAGGGTGCTGTACTCTTCGGCGATGGAATGCATCGCCTGCCAGGCGGCAGGGGCGAGCGGCGCCCGGCCGAGGTTGGTGTGGAGTACCACGCCGGTGGC
>DAINRP010000106.1:0-10303 GCA_036741755.1 Gemmatimonadales bacterium | reverse complement strand
ATCAGTTCGCCGCAACCCGGGCAGCGGGAGCGCGGGCTGACCACAGACTGCTCCGCGGGCCAACGCAGGATGCAGACGTTCAGGAAACTACCGATCAGGGCACCGACCAGCCCGGCGGCCAGGGTCAGGAACAGCTCAACGGTCACGCGTCACCTCATAGAGGATGATCCCGGCCGCCACGGCGACATTCAGCGATTCCACTCCAGCGACCAGGGGGACCGACACCGACTGGGTCGCCGCGACGGCAAGTTCGGGTCTCACCCCTGCGCCTTCGTTCCCGAGAATCAGCGCGACGGGTCCCTCGCGGCGGACCCGGTCGACGGGTGCCCCATCGGCGGCGGTCGTCCAGAGGGACAGGCCTTTGCCCCGAGCCCAGCCGATGAACGCCTCCGTGGTGGCCTGCACGGTCGGCAGGCGAAACAGCGCGCCCATGCTGCCGCGAAGCGCCTTCGGATTGTGGATGTCAGCGGTCCCGGGCAGCGCCACAATGCCGGCGGCGCCGAGACCGAGCGCGGTGCGGGCCAGCGCCCCGACATTCCCGGGATCCTGCACTCCATCCAGTACCAGCACCACCCCGCGCGGGCCGGGCTGGATCGCGTCGAGCTCCCACTGGCGCGGCTCGATCACGGCGACGACCCCCTGCGGCTGCTCCGTATCGGCGAGTTGAGCCAGGAGATCATCGTCTATGGTCTCAATCGGTACACCGGCGAGGACGAGCCTGCGCTTGAGCGCGGTCCCCCGTGGTGTACCTTCCAGCGCTGCCGAGGTGACGGCCCCCTGAACCGGAATCCCGGCCGCGAGCGCCTCTTCCAGCAGCCGAACCCCTTCGACGAGTGTCAAGGCGCGACGTTCGCGGGCGCGGCGCCGATGGAGGTCCCGGATGGTACTGATCAGCGTCACGCCCACCACGCCTTCCCTATGAAGATTGCGCTCACAATCGCCGGGTCCGATTCCGGTGGCGGTGCCGGCATTCAGGCCGACCTCAAGACATTTCAGCAGTTCGGGGTATTCGGGACCAGCGTCATCGTCGCGCTCACAGCGCAGAATACTCACGGCGTGCGCGCCGTGCACGCGGTGCCAGGCTTCATGGTCGCCGCGCAACTCGACGCCCTCGCCGAGGATCTGCCGCCGGCCGCGGTCAAGACAGGGATGCTCGCCACGGTTGCCCTGGTGGGCCAGATCGCCGATGCCATCCGCGATCGTGGCTGGCGGTCGTACGTCTGCGATCCGGTGATGGTGGCCACCTCGGGCGACCGGCTCCTCGATGCGTCTGCCGAGGCGGTCGTGCGCGACCGGCTGCTCCCGCTCTCGACGCTGGTCACGCCGAACCTCGATGAAGCCGCCATCCTCACCGATCTCGAGGTCAGGGACCCGGCCCAGATGGAGCGGGCCGGGCGCCGGCTCCTCGAACTCGGCGCCAGCGCAGCGCTCGTCAAAGGCGGTCATCTGGAGGCCGAGGGGATGACCGACCTCCTGGTCACTCCCCGGGGGACCCGACGATTCTCCCGGCCTCGGCTCCTCACCACATCGACACATGGCACCGGGTGCACCCTGTCCGCGGCCATCACCGCGGGCCTCGCGCTGGGCCGCGATCTGGAGACGGCGGTCGAGGACGGCCTCGACTACGTGCATCGCGCGATGCTCGCGGCCCCCGGCCTCGGAGGCGGGCACGGTCCGCTGAATCATACCGTCGCCGCCCGGCTGCAGTAGGGGCAGACGCGCTTCATCTTCGAGACTGCGCCGCTTCCATCACACCAGCAAGCACCCGCCCCAGCGCGTCACCCGCCTCCTCCGCCGCCTGCATCACCTCGGCGTGCGAGAGCGGAACTGCGCTGATGCCACTCGCATGATTCGTGATGACGGAGATGCCGAGGCACCGCATGCCACGGGCCCGCGCCGCCACCACTTCCAGTACCGTCGACATGCCGACCGCATCCGCACCCAGTCGTTCCAGCATGCGGATCTCCGCCGGCGTTTCGTAACTCGGTCCCATCACGCCGGCATACACACCGTCCTGCAGCGCCACCCCGCAGATCCGGGCGATCGTATGCGCCAGCGCACGCAGCTCGGCGTCGTACGGCGCGGACATATCGGGAAAGCGCGCCTCACCTTCGATCACGCGGCCGATCAGCGGATTGCGGAAGCTCAGGTTGATCTGGTCGGCGATGAGCATGAGCGTGCCCGGACGGAAATCACGGCGGATCCCGCCGGCGGCGTTGGTGAGGAAGAGCGTCTCGACACCGAGTGCGGCAAAGAGTCTTACCGGCAGCGCGACCGTCGCGGCGGGGTGCCCCTCGTAGGCATGGAACCGGCCGCTCTGGCAAAGAACGAGGTGTCCCGCCAGTGTCCCGGCGATCAGCTCGCCGGCGTGCCCCGCGACCCCGGCCTCGGGGAAGCCGGGGACGTCACGATACGGGAGTCGGGTTGCTTGACCAAGTCGACCCGCGAAATCGCCCAGGCCGGAGCCGAGCACCAGTGCCATCGCCGGCCGACGGGGACCGAGCCATCGGCGAACCACTGCGACGGCATCGTTCATGATGGGAGCCGACTGCACCGGGTCACACGAGCATCCCGGCGAGGGCCGCGGAGGTGAACGCCGCGAGATTTCCGGCGATCATGGCCCTGAGACCATAGCGGGCGATCTCGCCGCGCCGCTCCGGCGCCAGCCCGCCGATCCCGCCGATCTGAATCGCGATCGAACCGAGATTGGCGAATCCCAGCAGGGCATAGGTCAGGATGATGGCGCTCCGGGGCGAGAGCGCGATGCCGGCGCCGAGATCCTTCGCAAACTGGGCGTACGCGACAAACTCGTTGAGGGTCGTCTTGAGGCCGATCAGCCCGCCGACATACGCGGTGTCCTGCCACGGCACGCCGAGCACCCAGGCCACCGGACGGAGCAGTTCGCCGAGGATCCAGGGAAGGCTCAGCGTCGGCTGACCCCAGAAGCCGCCGACCCAGCCGAGGAGCGCGTTGACCAGGGCGATGAGGGCCACGAAGGCGATGAGCATCGCGGCGACGTTGATCGCGAGCTGAACGCCCTGCAGCGCGCCACTCGCCGCCGCATCGATGAGATTGGCATCGGTCTTCCCCAGCCGGATCGTCGGTGCCTGACGGGTGAGCGGCTCGCCAGTCTCGGGCATGATGATCTTGGAAAGGTAGAGTCCGGCGGGCGCGTTCATCACACTGGCGGCGAGCAGATGGCCCGCGATATTCGGGAACAGCCCCGAGAGCATGCCGATGTAGGCGGCCATGACGCCCCCGGCGACGGTGGCGAATCCTCCCACCATCACCGTGAAGAGTTCCGAGGGAGTGAAGTCCCGGACGAAGGGCTTGACGAGCAACGGCGCCTCGGTCTGGCCCAGGAAGATGTTCCCCGACGCCGACAGCGTCTCCGCCCCGGAGGTGTGCAGGGTCTTCTGCATCACCCACGCCATGCCCTTCACCACCAGCTGCATGATGCCGAGGTGATAGAGCACGGACATCAGCGAGGAGAAGAAGATGATCGTCGGCAGGACGCTGAAGGCGAGGAAGGCCGGCTGGTCCACCAGGTCGCCGAAGACGAAGCGGGCCCCTTCTCTTGTGAATCCGATCAGATGATTGAACGCCTGCCCGAACTCATCGAAGAAGCTGCGGCCCCATCCGGTCTTGAGGACCACAATGCCGATGACAGCCTGCAGGGTGATGCCGGCGGCGACCAGCCGCCAGTTGACGCGGGTCCGGTCGTAGGACAGCGCGAGCGCGAGCCCCACCATGGTCGCGATGCCCGCGAGTCCCACCAGCCGATCGGCGAGCGGCAGATCGAGGCCGGTCTCGATCGCGGCGAGCCGAGTCGCGGCATCCTGCATCGCCATGAGCATCATGGAAGTCCTTCGAGGGCCCCGGCCTGGGCTGCGGTGAGTGCCCGCCGTTCCGGCAGCGGCAGGAACGCGGATCGAAAGCCGTTCAGCACGAGAGTGCGGATCTCATCGGTCGTCAGGCCCAGTTCGCGGTGGGCGAGTTCGTATTCTCCCGACAAGGCAACACCGCTCATGAGCCAGTTGTCCGAGGAGAGGGTAACCGTCAGGCCTTCGTCGAGGTAGCGCCGGAGCGGGTGGGCGCCGGCATGCGGCACGACCCGGGTCTGCACATTCGAGGTGAGGTTGATTTCGATCGGGATCTCCCGGTCGCGCACGTACCGCATCAGCGCAGGGTCCTCGAACAGCCGGGTGCCGTGCCCGATCCGGTCGGCCCGGCATTCGAAGATGGCCTCGGCGATCGACTCCGGCCCCGCCGCCTCCCCCGCGTGCACCGTGATCCCCAGCCCGCCACGGGCGGCGATCTCGAATGCGTGGGCGTGCGGGCGGGCCGATCGGCCCGCTTCGCCGCCGGCGATGTCGAATCCGACGACGCCCTCCGACCGCATCCGCACCGATGCCTCCGCGATCGCTTCGGACCGCGAGGGCTCGAAATGCCTGAGCGCGCAGTTGATGATCCCGGTCCGCAAGCCGAACTCGCGCTCGCCCCGCAGCAGTCCCCGCCGCTCGGCGCGAATGGTGTCGTCGAGCGAGAGCCCCTGATGCCGGCTCAGCGAGGGACAGTAGCGGACCTCGAGGTAGCGCACCCCGTCGCGGGCCGCGTCCTCGACCATCTCGTAGGCCACCCGCTCGAGAGCCTCGGGAGTCTGGAGCACCGCCACCGTGAGATCGAAGCGCGTGAGGTAGTCCTCGAGATTTCGCGCGTCATCCACACACATGTACCGGCGGAGCGCCTCCGGCTCCGTCGCCGGGAGCGACGTCCCCGCCGCGCGGGCGAGGTCGAGCAGTGTTTCGGGTCTGAGGGAACCATCCAGATGAACGTGCAACTCCGCCTTCGGCAGACGGACGAATCGCTCAGACATCGGCATCCGCCGCGCCACGCCGGCTCGACCGCATCGCCCGCAGGATGGCCCCGCCGCTGATCGGGGCGTCGAGTGCAACCGGCAGCCCCCGGCCGTCGGTGATCACGGCATCGCCGGCATCGCAGGCCGGCAGCAGCTCCGGAACGGTCGCAGCGAGCGCGTCACGCACGCATGCACCGGAGGACAGGAGGCAGCTTCGTTCGTTGACGTAGGCCCGGATCTCGGTGGGCATCAGCGGTTCGGCACCAGGCGGCGGTCCTCCGGCGGAGTCACCGGCTGGGGCAGTCGCCTCAGGTATTCCGTGAGCACGTCGGCCGGCGTCTGCTCGGCACGCGTCACGACGAACCGCGCCAGCAGCCCCGGTCGCCGGCAGCCGTGGTCGGGGCGGCAATCCCCGCTGGCCAGCGGCAGCGAATCGTTCGATACGAGATGGGAGCTGAGTGCGACCGTGTAGCTGCGCTTCCGGTCGAACTGCCGGCCAGTTGTCAGGCGCGCCTGCCGCATCCGGCTCCACGGTTTGGCCCTGGCGTCGTAGGTCACGACCGCCCCCGAGATTTCACAGCAGGGACCGGACGTGGCGAGGATGTTCTCCAGCAATTCCTCGATCTCCGCGCCGGTCATGCGGACCGAGAGCAGCCGGTCGCCGCCGGGAGCGGCCGCCGCGACCTGGCTCCGGGTCACGCCCCCCGCCGGGAGCCGGTCACCCACTTCCTCGAGAGACACCACCGCCAGATCCGCCCGCTGCGCGTTCCGGTAGGCATCAGCGAGCAGCCGCGCGAGGTTCTTCCCGGCCCCGGGTTCTGCAGGCAGTCGCAGCTGGGCGACCGGCGCCCTGGCGATGGAGTCGGCGCGGTCCGCGGCGCGCAGGGCCGAATCGCGTGCCGCCAGTTCCGCGCGGCTCGGCATGGTCGGAAGCACCCGGGCCGGCGGCCCAGGATCAGCGGCCGGAGCGGGGCGCCCCTCGGCCACAAAGAGCGCGCGGGCTCGGCTCGCGTAGTCGGGCGGCGCGAGATTCCACTCCGAACTCACAGGATCGGTATAGGTAAGTACGTGGCGACGCCGGATCTCGGCGATCAGCAGTTCACGAATGCCCTCGCCCTTGTCGTAGACGATGGGCGCGCCCACGAGGGCCTGATAGTTCCCTCCGCCCCGCTGCCGGTAGCTGGTCAGGGCCAGGGTGAAGCTGTCCGCGGGCTCGACCGCCTTGCCGCGCACCATGAGCCGGGTGATCCGCGACCCCGCCGGCCGGCTGAGATCGATGGTGTATGCCGCCCCGCTGATCAGATCATAGTTGGGCCCGGGCAGGTAGCGGTTGGTCGCGACTCGTCCGGTGGAATCGACGAAGAAGTAACGGGCACTCTGCTCCAGATAGGCACGGAGCCCTGCCCCGCTGATCCGCACCGCCCGGAGGGTCTGCTCGTCGGGGTACAGCCGGAAGATCTCGCCGATCGAGATCTCGCCCTCGTCGAGCCCCGCCCGCAGATCGTGCACCGCGGTCGCGGAGAGATCCGCGCCGCTGGCCTTCCGTTGCACCGACTGGATGAACTGGATCAGCGGGACGTCCTCGGTCCGTGCGGCGGCGAGCGGCATGCGGCGCCCCGCTTCGCCGATCACGGTGGAGACCCAGCCAAGCACGGTTCGGTGCGCATCGATGAGCCGGCGACTCACCCTGGGCGAGGTCCGGACGTCCTCGAGAGGGATGCGTTCCATCCGGTATGAGACCGGCGTCAATTGGCCGCCCCGCTTCACTAGCGCGATATGCACCACCGCGAGGCTGCGTCCCTCCGGACGCGGCTGCACGAAGTGCACACCGCCCAGTACCGAGTCGGTCACTTCAAGGTGGGAATGGCCCACCACGACCAGATCGGGACGTTCGGGCCCGGAGACGGCCCGCGCCCCGACGTTCTCGCCACCAATCCCGGTCGTGTCGTATGAGGAATAGCCGTCGAGTCCGCTGTGCATCAGGACAATGCTGACGTCGGCGTCCTTCTGCATCTCGCGGAGCACCGGTCCGATCGCGGGCTCAATGCGATCGACCCGCAGCTTCCCCCGGAGCCGGTCACCGCTCCACACCATGGCGCCGGGCGTGGTGAAGCCGGTGATCGCGACCCGGACCCCGTTGCGCTGGAGGACGATGTAGGACCGGAGCGCCAGCGTATCCTCCGGCAGCGCCCGGATATTTCCGCTGACCCAGGCGAAGTTGGAGCCGCTCAGTGCGCGATTGAACGCCTCCAGCCCGAAATCGAACTCGTGGTCCCCCGGCGTCGCGGCGTCGTAGCCGATCGTGTTCATCGCGTCGATGACCGGGTGCTGGTCGCGCGAGTTCGCCCGCCCGAAGTAGGCCGCGAGCGGACTGCCCGAGAGCGCATCGCCCGCGTCGACCAGCACCACCTGTCCCGGAAACCGCTCGCGCAGGGAGTCGATCGCCGTCGCGGCGCGCGCCAGCCCGCCCGGCCACGCCGTATTCCGCAGGTAGTCCCACTCGGTCACGTAGCCGTGCACGTCGGTCGTGGCGACGACCACCAGGCGGACCGTGTCGGCCGGTGCCAGGGCGAGTCCCGCCAGCAGGGCAAGAAGAGGCATGGCCAGAATATCCGGCCTGCCTCGCCCGCCGCGCAATGCGCCGGATCACCCCCAGCTTGCGCTCGCAGGCGCAGGCGTGTATTCGTTTTGCCGCATATGTCGCCCCTGACCACCCTCGCGCTGCTCGAGACCCTCGGCGAGCCGACCCGGCTGCGGATCGTGAACTGTCTCACGGCCGCTCCGCTCTTCGTGTCCGACCTGCAGGCCCTGCTCGAGATCCCCCAGCCCACCATTTCGCGGCATCTCAAGGTGCTGCGAGAGGCCGGGCTGGTACGCGACACGCCCATCGCGCAGTTCGTCCTCTACCGGCTGCGGCGGCCCGCCGAACCGCTGGGCCGGGTGCTCAATGCGGTGCTCGACGCGGCGCTGCTGGACCCCGGCCTCCGGGCAGAGCGCTCCGGCGCCCTGGAGCGCAGCCGCCAGAACGCCCGCTACCGGCACGAGACCGACATGGAAGGACGCCTGGCATGACCCACCGTATCCTCGTCGTGGATGACGAACCGGACATCACCGCCCTGGTCGCCTACCACCTGGCGAAGGCCGGGTATCGCGTTTCCACCGCCGCGAACGGGCCCGACGCGCTCAAGGCCGCGCGGGAGGAGCGCCCGGACGTCGTAATCCTGGATGTGATGCTCCCGGGTGTCTCCGGCTATGATGTCCTGGCGGAACTACGGCGGCGCGAGGAGACGAAGGATGTCGGGGTCATCCTGCTCACCGCCCGCCGGGAAGAGCCGGATCGAATCCGCGGCCTCTCGCTCGGCGCCGACGACTATCTCACGAAGCCGTTCTCACCGGCGGAACTGGCGCTGCGGGTCAACGCCCTGCTGCGCCGGCTCGCCGCTCCAGCCGTGTCAGGCGGCTCGACGCTTGCGGCCGGGCCGATCGCCATCGACCGCTCGGCGCACCGGGTGGCCGTCGAGGGCAAAGAGATCGAGTTGACGGCCACTGAGTACAAGCTGCTGCTGACCCTCGTCGAGCGGCGCGGCCGGGTGCAGACGCGACCGCAGCTGCTCGAGACGGTCTGGGAGGCGCAGCCCGACATTCAGACCCGAACGGTCGACATGCACGTCCAGCGGCTGCGATCCAAGCTCGGTGAATCCGGCGATCTCATCGAAACGGTGCGCGGCTTCGGCTACCGGTTTCGCGGGGCCGAACGGGGGAGCCGCCGCGGATGAACTTCGCCGGACGACTGGTCGCGGGCGTCTTCATCGTCATCGTGGTGACGATCGCGACGCTGGTGTTCACCGGTGAGGTGGCGCTGCGGTCGGATCTGGAACGTGACATCCGCGCCAACCTGGAGCGGGAGGCGCTGCTCGCAGCCCAGGCATTGCCGGCGGATTCGCTCCGATGGCAGGATGTGGTGGAGCAGCTGGCCCGGAGGACAGGCCTTCGATTCACCGTCGTCGATTCCACCGGCCGGGTGCGGGCCGAGAGCGATGAGCCGAGGGAGATCATTCCGCGAATCGAAAATCACCGCACCCGGCCCGAGGTCGCGTCCGCGCTCGGTGGCGTGGTCGGCAGTGATCGCCGGACCAGCGCGACCGTGGGCAAACCCCTCCTGTACGTGGCCGTGCCGGGCGGCCCGGGCGTGGTCCGCGTGGCCTCACCGCTGGTCCAGGCGGATGAGATTGTCAGGCGGGCGCAGCGGTCCATTTTGGGGGCCGCGCTGGTTGCCCTGATTCTGGGCGCGGTCCTCGCACTCCTGGCCGGCAGCTCGATCGCCCAGCCGCTCACGGTGATCACCCAGGCCGCGCGAGCCATCGCGCAGGGCGCCACACCGCGATTCCCGCGTTCCGGCATTCCCGACATCGATGGTTTGGTCCGCGCCCTGCGCGACATGCACGACCAGCTCGACCAGCGCTTCGCCGAGCTCCGGCGGGAGCGGGCCGAAAGCGCCGCCCTCGTCGAAGCGATGGTGGAGGGCGTGATCGCGGCGGACGCGCGGGGGCGGATCGTGACGGCGAACGGCGCCGCCCGCCGGCTGATGGGGTACGGACCGGACGATGCGCTGCCGGCGCTCGATCAGCTCTTCCGGGCCAAGCCCGCCCGGGAAGTCGTCGCTGCGGTCCTCGAGGGCCAGTCGGTGCCCCAGCGTGAGCTCGACCTCGCCGGGCAGTCCGTCCTGCTTTCCGGTCGTGCCCTGCCGCAGGGCGGCGCGCTACTCGTGCTGCACGATGTAACGGAGCTGCGGCGGCTGGAAATGGTCCGGCGCGATTTCGTTGCCAACGTCTCCCACGAGCTCAAGACCCCGCTCACCTCGATCTCGGGATACGCGGAAACACTGGCGCACGATCTGCCCGACCCCGAGACCACCCACCGCTTTCTATCGGTCATCCTCAACAACGCGCGCCGCATGCAGCGACTGGTGGATGACCTGCTCGACCTCTCCCGCATCGAGTCGGGTCGGTGGCAGCCCGAGCCGGAGCCGCTCGAGGCTGCGCTGGTGGCGCGGGAGGTCTGGGCCCTGCTGGCCGACCGGGCCGCGCAGAAGAGCGTGACCTTCGAGACTCGAATCGGTCCCGACGCGGAAGTGGTCTTCGCGGATGCCGACGCCCTGCGCCAGGTGCTGAGCAATCTGTTCGACAACGCACTTCGCTACACCCCGCCGGGCGGGTGCATCACGCTCGAAACGTCACGCCAGCACGGCGGCATCTCCCTCCGGGTGCGCGACACCGGGAGCGGGATCCCCAACGAACACCTCCCCCGCATCTTCGAGCGGTTCTACCGCGCGGACCCGCATCGCTCCCGCGAAGAGGGTGGTACCGGCCTCGGCCTGGCCATCGTAAGACACCTGATCGAGGCGCATGGTGGCCAGGTCTCGGCGGCGAGTACCCTCGGCACCGG
>DAINRP010000105.1:8233-10312 GCA_036741755.1 Gemmatimonadales bacterium | reverse complement strand
GGTAGTCCGCCGAGGTTGCCCAGGCGAAGTCGTTCACCGAATCGGCAGCGAAGTGCCAGGTGAGCCGATCTCCGCTGGCCGTGCTCCGGCCGGGTCCGCGTTCCTCGGCAGCGACGATGACGATCTGGCTGTCACTCTCGGTCGCCCGGGCGAGCCTCGCCCGCGTCCACGGGGCCAGTACCTCCTCGGGATTCTGCAGTGTTCCGGTGGCACCGATCAGCCAGCCAGCCGGGACCTGGAGCCGTACATCGAACTTGCCGAAGTTGTTGTAGAACTCGCTCGAGCCGAGATGGGGTTCCAGGTCCCAGCCCCGCAGGTCGTCGTAGGCCGCGACCTGCGGGTACCACTGGGTCACCTGAAAGACCCGCGTCCCGGCGCGCCCGCCGCGCGCACCGCCGCGTCGGCCGGGCGGAATCTCGACGACCTCGTGATGCCACTCGATCTCCATCGTCACCGTATCGCCGGGAGCGATCGGGTGCGCCAGCGGCACAACGGCAATGGTGCCATCGGACCAGTCACGCATGCGCGCGCTATCGAGGGCGGTGCCGTCCACGAGGAGCCGGGTGATCGTCATCCCGCCGGTCACCGAGGGAGGCACCCGGGTCCGCGGGCTGCGACTGTCGAAGCGATTCTGGTACAGCCTGAGCACCAGTTGCGTCAGGGCGGAGTCGCCCGCGTTCGGGATCGTGACGGTCTCACGGCCCGTCACAGTGGCGGTCGTCGGGTCGAGCTGGGCCTCGATGCGATAGCCGAGGTGCAGCTGCCAGTAATGAGGGCCGGGACGACCGGTGGAGTCACGGGTTCCGGCAGCGAGTCCCGCGCGGAAGCTGTTGGTAATCGGGATCGTGCGCCTGACAGCGCGTGGCGGCGCCTGCGCCGCTCCTGACGCGGCGGCCAGCAGGGTCAGCGCGAGAAGCAGCCGAGTCCTCATCGGGGCCACACATTGTCGCTGGCTTCACGATCGGGGAAGCGGTGCCGTGGATCAAGGGTGATCCGCTCCATCTTTCTGCGCCCGAACTTCAGCGTGGCGACGAAGGTGCGGCGTCCGGCAAACCAGACGTCCACCGGCCAGGTGACCGTGGCCGAGGTGCCGGCGATGACGGCGTTCGTCATCGGCTTGATGGCAGGACCGTCCGGGGCGAACTCCACCCGGAGCACCACTGGCGACGGCATCTCCCCCGCCTGATGGATTGTGACCTTCGTAGTCCCGCCCGTCGTCTCGACCTTCTCGATCGAGGCATCCACGGACTCCGTGGTGAAGAGCCAGTAGTACCAGAACCAACCCAGGTCTCGGCCCAGCGCGCGATTCATGCCGAACATGAAGTCCCACGGCGACGGATGCTTCCCGAGCCAGGTGTGCGCGTACTCGCTCATTGCGCGCATGACCGCCGAGTCACCGACCACACCGCCGAGGGCGGAGAACATCATCGGCGCCTTGCTGTAGGTCACATAGCCGTACCAGTCGCCGGCGTGATTCGAGTCCCACATCATCGTGGCCTGATCATCCACCAGCGCATCGCGGCCGTAGCCCTGCCCCACGGAATCGAGCACCGGCGCCTTTCCCTGAAATGCGGCGCCCGACAGAATGTTCATGTACTGGTTGAACCCCTCATCCATCCAGCCGTACTGGGTCTCGTTGTTGGCGACCATCATCGGCCACCATTGGTGTCCGATCTCGTGGTCCGTCACCCCGAACCAGGGGCCGCTCATCGTGAGCATCGGGTACTCCATGCCGCCTTCGGGGCCGTCCACCTGAGTGAATTGCGGGAAGCGGTAGGGCATCCAGAGCCCGGAGTAGAACTCGAGGGCGTGGCGCGCGAAGGGGCCGATTGTCTTGTACCGCGGATGCTCGGGGAGGTAGAGGATGTTGACGGGAATCGGGCCGCGCCCCGGAATCGTCGCGCGGGTCGCGTCCCAGACAAAGTCGCGCGAGGTAGCCCAGGCGAAGTCGCCGACGCTGTCTGCGGTGAAGTGCCAGGTGAGCTCCCCCGACGTGGCGGAGTCGCCCAGCCCCCGAACGACGATGTCGCTCCCGCGCAGCGTGGCCCGGCCCTCGCCCCGCTCGTCCTTGCCGACGAT
>DAINRP010000105.1:1963-8133 GCA_036741755.1 Gemmatimonadales bacterium | reverse complement strand
TCGGTATCGAGCGAGGCGAGGATGGTGTAGTCGGTCGTCAGCTGCCAGTAGCGCGGTCCCGGACGGCCGGTGGAGTCGCGGGTGCCCGCAGCGAGCGCCCGGCCGAAGGCCCGGGAGATCGGAATCGTGCGGCGGACAGCGCGCTCCGGGAACTGCGCCGAGAGCGGCGCAGCGATCACGAGCATCGCGGCGGCGGCCAGGAGCCTGCGATTCATCGGGGGGCCTCGATCCGCTCGATGATGGTCCGGAGGGCCAGGTCCGGCGTGACGCCCTCGAGTTCGAGTTCCGGCGCGACGACGACGCGATGGCGGAGCACGGGCGCGGCGAACTGCTTCACGTCGTCCGGCACGACGTAGTCCCGGCCATCCATCAGCGCGGCCGCCTGGGCCAGCTTGAGCAATGCCACACTGGCCCGGGGGCTCGCGCCTAACGTGAGCGCGGGCGCATCACGGGTCGCCCGGACCAGCGCCGTGATGTACCCGACCAGGGTCGCCTCGACGCGAACCCGCCGGGTGGCCGCGCGGAGCGCAGCGAGCCCCGCCGCGTCCATCACCGGCGTGACCCCGAAGCTGGCCGGCTCCGAGGCCTCGAAGCCAGCGAGCACACGATGCAGCACGCCCTGTTCCGCCTCGGCGCTCGGGTAGCCGAGGAGGCCCTTGATCAGGAAGCGATCGAGCTCCGCCTCCGGCAGCGGATAGGTGCCCTCGAATTCGATCGGGTTCTGGGTCGCGAAGACGGTGAAGCTCGCGCTCAGCGGGTGGCTGGTGCCATCGACCGTGACGTGGCGCTCCTGCATCGCCTCGAGCAGCGCGGCCTGGGTCTTGGCTGGCGCCCGGTTGATCTCGTCGCCCAGCACCAGGTCGCCGAAGAGCGGGCCGGGACGGAAGCTGAATTCGCCCTGCGGGGTGAGCAGGTTGACGCCGGTGATATCGCTGGGCATCAGATCGGGCGTGAACTGGATGCGGCGGAACTCGAGCCCCATTGCCTGACTGAGCGTGCGGACGAGCAGGGTCTTGGCGGTGCCGGGTGCACCCTCGAACAGCACATGCCCGCGGGCCATGAGCGCCAGTACTGCCTCCCGCAACACGGCGTCCTGTCCGAGGACCACCCGACCGAGCTGGTCCAGCAGTGCACGCGCGGCGTCCGAGTGGACCCGAACCTCATCCGACGTCAGGGGCGTAATTCCTCCCACACATCCTCCACTGCGTTGGCGGCCTGGAGTACGCCTTCGGGCGACTGTCCGGGCCGGGTGAGTGCCTGCAGCACGCCGACTGCGTCCCGCGCGCGGGGCGTCTGCACATGTTCGGCGAGATGCTCGAGCCATTGGCGCGGATCGCCCCGGGTGCGCTGCCCCGCGGGCTGCAGCCGCCGGCGGAGACCCTCGACGATCGAGCGGATGGCAACATCGTGGCCGCGGGCGGCGGCCAGCGCCGTGGCAAGCGCGCGCAGGTGCTCCAGCGACGACCGCCGCTTGCGCTCGAGTACCAGCCGCGGCGGCCCGAAGCGGATGGCGCCGGCAGCCAGAGCGAACAACCCGACGACCGCCAGCTGCCACATGCCCCAGCCCCACGGCGAGCGCCGGCTCCAGTCGAGCGTCGCACCCGCCAGCGAGCCGCCGGCCGAGAAGCCGTGATGCGCTTCCTCGAAGATCGCCCGGTCGTAGCGTCCGCTGAACAGCGCGAGGGCGAAGGGCCCAGCCTCCGTCTCCCGGAGTGCACGATTGCGGAGCAGCCCCACATCCGCGAGCAGCACGACGGAACGGGAGACATCCGCGCGGAAGAGGCGCAGGGCGATCGCCCGCCCGCTGCTGCTCATCAGCAGCGTATCCACGCGGGCGATCGGCGCCACCACGCATGCGTTGATCCCGGTGTCGGCGATGCGACTCGAATCCGTCACCAGGGTATCGGTCGTCGCCGCGAGCACCGCCGCCACCCGCGGCCATCCTCCCTGCGCGGTCACGGACTGGGGACCCGCGCGCCGTACCGTGACGCTATCGAAGGGCCGCCACTCGACGGCATAGCCGAAGCAGCGCATCAGCCCGCTGGTGCCCCGCCCCGCGAGCATCAGATCGCCGCCGTCACCACGCTCGGCCCAGTCGCGGATCGTCGCCCGCTCGCTGCCGCTGAGCGGCTCGGTCGGATCCAGCAGTACGAGGACGGTCCGGTCTCCGGCGATGGAATCGCGCGGCAGCGACTGCAGGCCGCGCCGAAACCGGAGGACGCTGATGCCAAGCCGCTGCAGCGCCTCCGCCAGGCCCCGGGCTCCGGGCGGGCCGGCGAGCAGAGTCGATGGCCGAGGATCTTCTTCTCCGGAGCGATTCTCGCGCTGACCCAGGGCGGCCGCGAGGGCGACCAGCATCGCCAGCGCGCCGAGCCCGATCAGCGCCTCAGTACGCTGCCGCATACTGCTCCGGCGCGGTCCGGCGCCGCCACTCGGCGAACTCGGCCGGACCGCAAGGTACCCGCGCAAAGGCGTGGCCGTAGAGCGTGCGCACCAGCGCGCGGAACGACTCCCGCGACTCGCCGGCCAGCTTGGCCTCTCCGGTGTATTCGTTCGGCGTCTTGCTCGGGTGAAACCGCAGGACCTGCCTGGCGTCGAGTTCCAGCACCAGCGCCAGGAAGTCGGCCTGCATCGCTTCCGGATAGCGGCCCTCGGCCGCGAGGCGCAGCGCCTCGCGCCGATACCACGCGGCGCCGTGGATCTCGAGCCCCGTCCCGCGGGTGGCGGCGGAGGGCGGCGGGGACGCGGCGCGAATCGTCTGGAACATGACCCAGCCCGCATGGACGAGGATGAGCGCGAGGACGGCGACCAGCCCCCAGAACAGTACCCAGAACACCTCGGGATGCCGCTCCTGGATCCGCTGGAGCCACTCGGCAAGCAACCGCCACCAGCGGTTCAGAAAGGCCAGCGGGTTGGGGCGCTCGACCCAGCGGTATTCTGGCGCGGCAAAGACGGAGTCGAGGACTGCGCGAAGCGAGTCGGCCTGCGCGGCATCGCGAATGGAGAGCAAGACTGCGTTCACGTCGTGGCGAGGCCCGCCGCCAGGACTTCGAGGTCAAAGGCCTCCTTGCGCACCCGAAGATCGTAGTAGGCCACGGTCAGGAGGCAGTAGAGCAGCGGGTAGATGAGGGTCTGCAGCAGCGCGGCGATGATCGTGAAACCGAGAAAGCCGGTCAGCTCGAGCGCCGCGGGCTGCCCGCCCGCGGGCAGACTGCCCGCCGCATACACCCCGAGAGAAAGGAACGGGAGGGCGAGCAGAAACAGTACCACCGCGAGGGCCACGAACAGCTTCCAGCGGAAGCCGCGGGTCAGCGACCACGACCGACCCATCGCGTCACTGGCGACGGCCTTGTTCTCGAGCACGAGGGCCGGAATCCCCAGCGAGAGCGCCGTACCGATAATCAGCGCCGGAAAGAAGAGGAGGATGAAGCCGAGGCCGCAGAGCAGTGTCGTCATGATCGCCAGCGCGATCAGCCGGCCCACGAATGGCGTGGCCCGGCGGAATGCCTCGCCTGCGGCGATACGGCGCCCCATGTAGTTCTCGGAAACAATGAAGGTCGACGCGCCGGCGGCGATCGCGCTCAGCACCGCGCTCAGGAGGGCGCTCGCGAAGTACAGTGGCAGATTGGCGAACGCCCCGCCGGCACTCTCGATGTAGACCGAGAGCACCAGGGGCACCGCGCGGGTCACGATCGTCACCACCAGGAGCGCCACGAACAGGCTCCGGTACAAACCGAAGGAGACGTCCAGCATCTCGCCGAGCGAGAGCGGGCGCAGCACGGGTCCGGACATCGGGTGGTGCTCCACGGAGAGATGGTACAAGATGGGCTTCCCGTCCGACCTTGGGAAGTGAAGTGGCGGCCCCCTACATTGGTACATGAACGCGCACACCGATTTCCGGCAGCACCTCGAAGTAGAGACTCCGGAACACGTCGTCCTCGACTACGAGATCGCCGGGCTCGGCTCGCGTGCGCTGGCCACGATCATCGACACCCTGCTGCTCCTGGTGTGGCTGCTGGCGGTGCTCATCGTCTTCAGCACCCAGCTCCATCCGGGCGCCTGGCTCGGTGCCGCGATGACGGTGGTCAGCTTCGCCTCGGTCTGGGGCTACTTCACCTTCTTTGAAGGCCTCCGGCGGGGACAGACGCCGGGGAAGCGGCGCCTGGGAATCCGGGTCGTTCAGGATACCGGTCACGCTGTGACCTTCGGCGCCGCCGCGCTCCGCAATCTGCTCCGCGTCGCCGACTTCCTTCCGCCGCCCTACCTGCTCGGTGCGCTCTTCGTAGGCCTGCATCCCCGGGGCAAGCGGCTCGGCGATCTGGTCGCGGGCACCGTCGTCGTCCGGGACCGCCCCGCGGAGGCCCTCGCGAGCGAGCCGTTGCGCTCCACTACCGCCGAGCAGGAAGCCGCTGGCGTCCCGGAACTCTCCGACGAGGAGTTCCGGGTCCTGCGCGAGTACGCGGAACGGGCGGAGAGCCTGCCCGATGCGGTGCGCGCACGCCTCGCCGAGCGCCTGACGGAACACCTGGGCGCCCGCTTTCCGAGCCGGGAAGCCGATCCCGTCCGGTTTCTTGCAGCACTCTATCGGGACGAGCTCGCCCGCCGCCGCGGACAGTTCGGTGGCCGGAGCGGCGGCGGGGAGCGTCGCCCGGAGAGCGGGGGCGGAGTGGCCGAGCGACTCGTGGCGAGGAAGTCGAAGCGCTGGGAGGAATTCCAGGGTCTGGCGGAACGGGCGGCGACGCAGGGGCTCGACAGCTTCGCCGCGGCGGAACTCCCCGACTTCGCGGCCCGCTATCGCGAGATCGCTGCCGACCTCGCGCGGGCACGGACCTACCGCGCCCGGCCTCCCGTGCTCGCCAGGCTGGAGCGCCTGGTCGCGGCCGGCCACAACGCGCTGTACCGGGATGAGCGCCGAAGCGTCCACCGGGTGTGGCGCTTCATCACGGAGGAATGTCCGGCCGGGATCATCGAAGCCAGACGCACGGTGCTCCTGGGCTTTCTCACCTTCCTGCTCCCCGGAATCGCCGGGTTCCTCCTGCTCCGCGAACGGCCGGCGCTGGCCGATCAGATCCTGCCCCAGGTCGTGCTCGAGCGGGCGGAGGCGGGGGCCGAGCGCCAGCGTGCGGGGCGCGGGTACTACGAGGCGGAGGCCGGGGATCGCCCTATGATGGCTTCATCCATCATGACCAACAACATCGGCGTCGCGTTCAATTGTTTCGCGAGCGGCATCTTCGCCGGTGTCGGATCGCTGGTGCTGCTGGGATACAACGGACTCGCGATGGGAGCCATCTCGGCGCACTTCGCCAATCACGGCCTGCTGGGCTATCTGTGGACCTTCGTGATCGGGCATGGCGTGCTTGAACTCTTCGCCATCTGGGTGTCCGGCGCGGCGGGATTCCTGCTGGGCCGGGCACTGATTGCGCCCGGCGATCTCACGCGGGGTGAGGCGCTGGTGCTCGCCGGGCGGCTTGCCGCCCGAATGGTGGGAGCGGTGATTCTTCTGCTGATGGTGGCCGGGCTGATCGAAGGGTTTGTCTCCGCGAGTACGGAGCCGCTCGGGTATCGCCTCGCGGTCAGCGGGGGCAGCCTGGTCTTCCTGCTGCTCTACCTGACGAATGGGTGGATGTACCTGATGAGGGGCCGTGCTGCTTCCACGGCAAGCGGGCACTCCCCGGCGCCGGCCCGGTAACCGTCAGGTCTCCCGCAGGATCCCCCGCATCCGCACCGCCAGCGCCTCGATTTCCCGGAGGCTCTGCAGCGTCTCGGGGTCGATCTTGGATTCATTGAGCAGGAGCAGCTGGGTTTCCGCGAGCAGCGCGGACAAGGGATTCGAAAGGTCGTGGCGCAGCTTGTGGAAGCGGTCAGTTTCGGTCGTCACAGTGGCGCACCTGACAGTAGGGGGAGGGCCAGCCCAGCGACGGTCTCCACCAATATAAGGTTAGACAGCAAACTGAGGAGGCCTGCATGGCCGGGCGGGCCGGTTCAGGATCTCAACCGACTCGGCCGACCTCGATGTCCCCGCCATCCACCGCTCCCTGACCCAGTCCTACTGGGCTGATGGAGTCCGTCATGGCCCACCCCGACCTCGCGGGCTACGGCGCTTTTCCCTCGTCACCCGGGATGCCCACACCCTCTCTGCGCCGCTCGGTTGCACCCCGCTGGCGCAGCCC
>DAINRP010000105.1:0-1863 GCA_036741755.1 Gemmatimonadales bacterium | reverse complement strand
CCGCTACGGCGCGAACGGCACCGGGACAAAGGTCACCACGAAGACCACCACGCACAGCCAGCCCAGCACCACTCTTCCCGGCGGCACCGGCCGTTCGGGGCACATCACCGACGGGTGGGTCCAGCGCCAGCCGCCGACAAGCAGTGTCAGCAGCACCCACACCAGCCACGGTGTCCAGTGCTGCGAGAGATAGATCAGGCCGAGCAGGGCGGCGAGGCCGAGCGGTGTCTGCCGGCGGCCGAGGAGGCCATAGGCGACGTGGCCACCATCGAGCTGGCTGAGGGGGAGCAGGTTGAGTCCCGTAATCAGCGCCCCGGCCCAGCCCGCAAAGGCGGGAAGGCTCAGGTGCACGGAGGCGACGCCGGGCAGAAAGTAGTCGCGGAAGGCGGCCGTGAGCAGCGAATCGCCGAGCGGGGCGATCCGGCTGCCGAAGTAGATGAACGTCGGAGCGTTGTGGTATCCCGGCGGGGAAGGCTGGGAGACGGCATACCCCCAGGCGAGGACCGCGAGGACCACCACGAAGCCCGCAATGGGCCCCGCCGCGCCAACGTCGAGAAGCTGCCGTCGGTCGACGACCGGTGAGCGGAGTTTGAGGAAGGCGCCGAGGCTCCCGATCGGCGACACGATGGGCGGGATGGGGAGGAAGTACGGCGGCGAGGCATCAATGGCATAACGCCGCGCCGCGAAGTAATGCCCCAGCTCATGCACCAGGAGAATACCGAGCAGCGGGACTGCAAACGACCACCCGCTGAGGATGATCTCGGTCGGCTGGGTGAGGAAATCGGGGAAGAATCGAAGGCAGGCGACGAGGAACCCGATGACGCCGTTGCTGTCCGGCGGCTCGTAGCGGCTCGCCAGCGTGGCCCCCGCGGCGAGGGCACAGACCGAGGTGACCAGGAACAGCGCGAGGTGCAGGAGCCACTGCTCGCGCCGGGCCGCGACCAGGGGGCGGACTAGGACCAGCTCGGCGTGATCGGCTCCGGCCCAGTAATGGGCGTGCGGCCAGGCGCGCAGAGCCGCCCGGAGTGCAGGCGAGGGTCCCCGGTGCTCCGGTGCGACCAGCCCCTCCACGACCTCCCGGGGGCCGGCGTGAATCACCCGCCAGGCCTCGAAGCAATCAGTCAGTGCGTCCACGGATGCCCTTGACGCTGGGACGCCTGATTCCTATACTGAGGCGCTCCCTGTAGGTTCGCGATCTCTCCCGGCAGTCCCATCACCACGACAAGTCATCGCGCGCCGGACACTCCCGGCTGATCATTCAATTCTGACCCCGATTACAATTGCCCGCCCCTAAGGCCCGCCCGCCGGTAGACCGGCGCCCCACTCCCGAGCGGAGTACGACTGAGCGGAGTACCACACCTGTGGATATCGCCGAGCTCAAACAGAAGTCGGTGGCTGAGCTGCACGCGCTTGCCGAACAGCTCAACATCACCAACTACTCAGGCCTCCGCAAGCAGGACCTGATCTTCCGGATCGAGCAGACCCTGCTCGATCAGGACACGGTCATCCGCGGCGAAGGCGTCCTCGAAATCCTGCCCGAAGGCTACGGCTTTCTCCGGAGCCAGGACTGGAACTACCTCTACGGCCCCGACGATATCTACGTCTCGCCCAGCCAGATCAAGCGGTTCGATCTGCGCACCGGCGACACGGTGATGGGCCAGGTTCGCCCGCCGAAGGAAGGCGAGCGGTACCTGGCGCTGCTCAAGGTCGAGAGCGTCAACTACGAGGAACCGGAGAAGACCAAGCATCGCATCGCCTTCGACAACCTCAAGCCCCGGTATCCCGACCAGCGGATCCGGCTCGAGCGCGCCACGGGCGACCTGTCGATGCGGGTGGTCGATCTCCTCTCCCCCATCGGCAAGG
>DAINRP010000104.1:0-10428 GCA_036741755.1 Gemmatimonadales bacterium | reverse complement strand
GGAAATCGCCGAGATGCGAACCGCGTACCGGGTGCTCCGCGGGACCGATCCGCTTGCCGGCATGAGCGTGCGGCCGCGCGACCTACGGGCCGCGCTGGAGCGGGAGTTCCGCGGCAAGCTGATGCGGCTGCGACAGGGCTTCGCGCTCTACACCGGCGAGACGAAGGATCTCACGGAATTCATCAGGCGGAGCGCCTCGTCGCTGCTGCTCCTGTGTCGCGGGCTATTGGTTCTGCAGGGCGGGGCCGTCCCCGCCGAGGCGCCCGCGGTCATTGCGGCTGCCGCGGCCGCCGCCGGCTTTTCGCCCGACGCGATGGCCCGCATCATCGCGCACCGAGCCGACAAGACCTGGCAGTGTACGGAGGCGGATGTCCGGGAGTATCTTCTGGCCGTCGAACAGGCGGCTCGCTATATCGACCACTTTCAGACTGGAGTACAGGAATGACGCGGTCCCTTCGGGTGGCGTTCTTCGCGGCCCTTGCCCTGGTCGCCAGCGGCTGCGGCTACAACCGGATTCAGAGTCTCGATGAGCAGGTGGGTAAGGCCAAGGGCCAGATCGCGGCGCAGCTGCAGCGCCGGGCCGACCTCATCCCGAATCTCGTCGAGACGGTCAAGGGCTATGCCAAGCAGGAGTCCTCGATCTTCATCGAGGTCGCGAACGCGCGGTCCCGCCTGGCTGGCTCGGTGCAGAGCGGCAACCTGGACAGCATGGCGACCGCCAATCAGGCGTTGAACGCCCCGCTGGGGCGCCTGCTGGCCATCAGCGAGAACTACCCGCAGCTCAAGTCGGATGCGAACTTCCGCGCCCTGCAGGACGAACTTACGGGCACAGAGAATCGGATCGCCACCTCGCGCCAGGACTACAATGAGGCGGTCAACAGCTATAACAGCTTCATCCGGACCTTCCCCAACAACCTCACCGCGAAAGTGTTCGGTGCGAGCGCGCCGAAGCCGTACTTCGAGGCCAAGGATGGCGCGGACACGCCGCCACCGGTGAAGTTCTAGGGGATCAGGCGATTAGGCGGCTCTGCGGTGCTGGAAGTCAAGAGCGGGATGGGCTCCCTCAGGAACCCACCCCGCTTGTCTTTTCCTCGAATCGATTCCAATCGCCCAATCGCCCAATCGCCTAATCGCCTAATCGCCCATCCCCCTAGTCCACCACCACATCCGGCAGCACGTAGCGGAGCGGATCGACCGGCTTGCCGTTCACGTGCACTTCGTAGTGCAGGTGCGGGCCCGTGGCGAGACCGGTGTTGCCGACCTCGGCAATCACCTGACCCCTGGAGACATGCTTGCCAGTGCGGAAGAGCAGCTTGGAGCAGTGCGCGAACTTGGTCACGATCCCGAAGCCATGATCGATCTCGATGACGTTGCCATACCCACTCTCCCAGCCGGCGGAGATGATCGTTCCCCCGGCCGGTGACTGGATCGGCGCACCCATCGGCGCAGAGACGTCGATGCCCTCGTGGGGCCGCAGGATGTGCAGGATCGGATGTTCCCGCATCGAACTGAACGCGCTCGACAGCCATCCGGTCGTCGGCATGATGGACGGCATCGCGGCGAGCCGGTCGCGGTGGTTCTCCAGCGAGTCATGCGCCTGATTGAACGATGCCGCGAGCAGATTGGCGCGGCGAATCAGCGCACCGAGGTCCACCCGGATCTCGTCCGCGCGACGACCGAGGACACCGGCGCTCAGCAGGCTCACTTCCTCCGGATTCGCGGTCTTCGGACCACCGATGCCGGCCTGCTGCACGGAGGGATCATTCGGTTCGAGGTTGGCGAGCAGCCGGATGCGCGCGTCGCGCTCGGCGATATGACTCAGGGTGTCGGAGAGGTTTGAAAGCTGGCCGTGCAGGCGCCCGAGTTCCTCGGCGAGGCGGCCATTCTCCCGCTCCAGCTGCGCGGCATGCTGCAGGTCGACGGTGCGGGACACGGTGCCATAGCCGAGCAGAAGCGCCAGGAGGCCGAGGACGGCCCCGAAGCCAGTCGCCGTCTTGAGCAGCCGCTGCGACACCTCGATGACCTTCGAGGCGCCGGAGCCGGGCGGCACGACGACAAGAGTCCACTTCCGTTCGGACATGAGCACATCCTAACTGTCGGCAGGTGTGCCGGAATACTTAGAAAATCTTGTGCCCCAGGGGGCGGCGGCGCGATGGGCTGCCGAAGGGCGGGATAACATGCCCCTGGGTACGGCGAGCGTCAAGTGCGGTGCGTCACGTCCAAGTCTTTGACAGTCAAGGATTTGCCACCGACGGCTTCGGGAATAGACCCTCGGGTTTCTTCACATTCCGGCCAGCCGCCTCAGGCTGCTCCGCCTGCCGCCATGCGCCAGATAACGGGGCATCCTGCCCGAGGTGGCGCCAGAGTTCCTCGGCCTTACCTGGCATGAAAGGGGAGGCCAGTACGGCCAGCCGGTTGAGGCAGCGGGCAAGGGCGCCCAACGCCTGATCGAGTTCGGTGTCCTTGCCCTGCTTGGCGAGGGCCCAGGGGGCTGTGTGGACGATGTACTGGTTGGCCGAGGTGACCAGTCCCCACGCTGCCTCGGCGGCGCCGCGGAGGTCGAGGGCATTCATCGCTGCGGCGTAGGCGGCGACGGTGGCGCGGCCGGCCTCATCCAGCGAGGTCGTGGTCTCCGCAGGGACGATTCCGGCGCGGTACTTCTCGATCATGGCGAGCGAACGGCTCGCCAGATTGCCCAGTCCGTCGGCGAGGTCCGAGAGGTAGCGTTCGTCGAACCGCTCCCAGGTGAAGTTCCCATCGTTGGCGAAGCCAATGTCCCGCAGCAGGAAGTAGCGGAGCGCATCCGGCCCGTGGCGCGCGATCGCCTCCTGCAGGTCGAGGCGAACGCCGGAACTCTTGGAGAATCGGTCGCCACCGTAATAGATGAAGCCGTGGGCCCACACGCTCTCCGGGAGAGGCTCGCCCGCCGCGGCGAGCATGGCCGGCCAGATGACGCAGTGAAAGCGGGTGATGTCCTTGCCGACAACATGCAGTTGGGCCGGCCAGTGCGCTCCCGATCCGGGAAAGCGCTGGGCGGTCCAGTAGTTGGGCAGCGCGTCGAACCAGACATAGGTGGTCTGCGCCTCGCCGTCGCTCGTGGGTCGCGGAAATGGCACCCCCCAGCTGAAGCGGCTGCGGGAGGCGGAGACATCTTCGAGGCCCTGACGCAGGAGCCCGAGGATCTCGTTGCGCCGGATCTCCGGGCGCGCGAAGTCCGGGTTCTTCTCGAGCAGCTCCTCGAGAAATTTCTGATACCGGCTCAGGCGAAAGAACCAGTTGCGTTCCTCGACCATCTCGAGCGTGCGGGTCGGATGGAGGACGCACTTCCCATCGACAATCTCGGCCTCGGTCTTGAACGATTCGCAGCCGACGCAGTACAACCCGCGGTACGCCTTCTCGTAGAAATCGTCGGGGTTGCGCGCGAAGATCCGCTCGATGAGGTCGCGCACGCCGTCCTTGTGGAACTCGGCGGTCGTGCGGATGAACTGGTCGTTCGAGATGCCGAGTTGTGCCCAGGTCCGCTGGAACGCCTCGGCCACTTCGTCGGTGAGCGCCTGCGGCGTCAGCCCGCGCTCGGCGGCGGTCTGCGCCACCTTCTGACCGTGTTCGTCCATCCCGATGAGAAACCAGACGTCGTCCCCCCGGAGGCGGCGATAGCGGGCGATGCAGTCAGCGCCAAGCTTTTCGAAGGCGTGCCCCATGTGGGGGTCGCCATTCGCGTAGTCGATCGCGGTGGTGATGAAGAACTTCGCCACTCACGCCTCCGGCGGGGGAGGAGGAGAGGGCGGGCCGCCGCGTCCGCCGCGGCGGCCGCGCCTGCGGCGCCGGCGGCCCTCGCCGCCGGGCGCAGGGGTGCCAGGCTCGGCGGGCGCTTGTGGAGTCGGGTTGGCCGGTTGAGCGGGCGATTGCTTTGCTCTGGGGACGCGCTCGCGGGGTGGCGAGTCGGCTCGCGGCGTCCGAGGGGGTCGGTCGGGGCGCTGGGGCTGCTCAGGGCGCTCGGCGGGCTTCGCAGGCGGCTGGCCGCTCACGACCTGGTCTCTGAGCGGCGTCCGGGGGCCACGCTCGGGGCGCGGCGGGCGTTCGCTTCGCACCCGCTCCGCCGGGGGGCCGCCGCGGCGCTCCACGTTTGCCGCGTGAGCCGCCTCGAGGGTACCGCCCGAGACGGCGAACAGCGCGGCCTGTTCCATCTCTTCCTTGAGCTGCACCAGCGGGATGATCCGCGAGCCTTCTTCATTCCGGAGGAAGACCCTTTCCCGGAAGATGTCGACGGCGACGACCTTCTCGGGGCCCCGCGCCGCCTCCAGCATCTTGCCCTCACGCGGGAAGCGCTTGCGGGCGGCGACATAGAACTCGTGCTCGTACTTGAGGCAGCAGAGCAGGCGGCCGCAGCCACCCGAGATCTGCGACGGATTGAGCGAGAGATGCTGGTCCTTGGCGAGTGCCAGGCTGACCGGGGAAAGTTCGCCGAGCCAGGTGGAGCAGCAATACTCCCGGCCGCAGCGGCCGACGCCCTTCAGACGCGCCGCTTCGTCGCGGACACCGATCTGCCGCAGCTCGATCCGGGTCCGGAACATCGTTGCGAGGTCGCGCACCAGGGCGCGAAAGTCCACCCGTTTCTCGGCGGTAAAGAAGACGGTGAGCTTGCTCTTGTCCCACTGCCACTCCGTGTCGCTCACTTTCATCTCGAGCTTGTGCTGCCGCACCTTCTCGATGATCTGGCGGCGGCAGTCTTCCTCGGCGCCGCGCAACTCATTGGCGAGACGGATGTCGTCCTGTGAGGCGCGGCGGAGCACGGGCCGCAGATTCGGGGAGGGTGGGGCTGGCGGCGGGGGGGACTGGGGCGCCGCCTCCAACGGCGGCGGCTCGGCCGCGGCGTCAGCGGGTGCATCCGGGGATTCCCCCACGACCTGTCCGCCCGCGCGGCTCTCCTGTATGCCCTCGCCTACCGCGCAAGAGGTGCAGGCGCCGCCGCACTTCTTCTCGGCGGTGGCACCGGCGGAATGCACCCGGCCGAGGTCGGTGCCGCGATCGGCATCGACAACCACCGCCTCACGGAGGTGGAGCGGCTCCTGATCGTCCGGCCAGAGGAAGAAATCGCGACGGGTGCCCTTGAACCGGACTTCAACGGTCTGGGGCATCAGGCTTCCGTGTAAGCGCCCATCGCCCCGTACTTGTCCGCGCGGCGGCGCACCAGCTTCTCCGGACGAACCTTGCGAAGCTCGTTGACATGGCGGATCAGCGCTTCACGGAGCGCCTCACCGGTGGCATCGGGATCGAGGTGGGCGCCGCCCATCGGTTCAGTGATGATCTCGTCGACCAGCTTGAACTTGAGCAGGTCCTGGGCGGTGAGCTTGAGGGCGTTGGCCGCGCGCTCGCGCTGGCTGCCGTCCTTCCAGAGGATGGCGGCGCAGCCTTCCGGGGAGATCACCGAGTACACCGAGTTCTCGAACATCAGGATGCGATCGGCGGTGCCGAGCGCGAGGGCGCCACCTGAGCCGCCTTCGCCGATCACTGCGGCGACGATCGGCGTCGGCAGTGCGGCCATCTCGAGGATGTTGCGCGCCAGCGCCTCCGACTGACCGCGCTCCTCCGCACCAAGACCGGGGAAGGCGCCCGGCGTATCGATGAGGGTGACGACCGGTGCGCTGAACTTGGCGGCGAGCTTCATCAGGCGGAGCGCCTTGCGGTACCCCTCCGGGTGCGCCATGCCGAAGTTGCGCTTCAGGTTGTCCTTGGTGTCCCGGCCTTTCTGATGCCCGATCACCATGACCGATATGCCGGCTAGGCGGGCCCAGCCGCCCACGATCGCAGGGTCGTCGCGGAAGAGCCGGTCACCGTGAAGTTCGATGAAGTCGGTGAAGATCGTGCTGAGGTAATCGAGCGGATACGGTCGCCGTGGATGCCGGGCGACCTGCACCCGCTGCATCGGCGTGAGGTTGCTGTAGATCTCCAGCCGCAGCGTATTCAGGCGCACCTGCAGCAGGCGGGCCTCCTCGTTCACGTCGATCTGACGCTCCTCGCCAAGCTTCTGAAGGTCGTCGATCTGGCGTTCGAGTTCCTGCAGCGGCTTCTCGAAGTCGAGTGCGTAATTGGATGCCATGTCAGCTCGCCTTTACGAATGCGACCGCCTCCGGCCCGAGCAGCCGCCGGAGGCCCTGCACCAGTTCTTCATCGGGGGCGACGCGGATGCGGCGGGAGCGGGCCCGCAGGCGTTCGCCGTTCCCGTCACTCCATTCAATATAGAGCGGAGCCGGACCCGGGTGCTTGCCGCACATGGCCACCGCCTCCCGGAGTACGTCTGGTCCGGGCGCCTCGGGAAGTCGCCACCGGAGGGCCAGGCCCAGCGCGCCGCTGCTCATCAGATCCTCGAGAGGGCGGGCGCTCTCAATCACGAAGGGAGCCCGCTCCTCGCCCCGGTCACGGGCGCTGTAGCCGCCGGTGAGGAGGACGGCGAGGTCCTCCTTCACCACCTGATTCAGCTTGGCCCATGACTCCGGGAAGACGATCGCCTCGGCGGTGCCGTGGAAGTCCTCGAGCACGAGCCGCGCGTACTCCTTGCCGGTCTTCTTCGAGATCTGCCGCTTCACCTGCGTAATCACCGCGGCGAGGGTGACCTGGTGTTCGCTCCACTCACTGAGCGTCGCGGTGGTTCGGGAGCCGAACACTTCGACCTCC
Organism: Gemmatimonadales bacterium; assembly: GCA_036741755.1. GTDB lineage: Bacteria > Gemmatimonadota > Gemmatimonadetes > Gemmatimonadales > GWC2-71-9 > JADJOM01. The sequence continues at coordinate 3,753 of DAINRP010000104.1, read as the reverse complement.
GCCCGGTACCGCTCGAGGGGATGCCCCGAGATGAAGAAGCCGAGGACTTCCTTCTCCTTGGCCAGCCGCTCCTGCTCGCTCCAGGGCGGGACATCCGCGAGGGAGGTGACCGCGGGCCGGGCGGTGGTCCCGGGGCCTTCCCCGAAGAGGGAGGCCTGCCCGACCTCCCGCTCCTGCTGGAGAAGTTGCGCTTCGCGGAGCGCTTCGTCGAGCCCCTGGGCAAACTGGGCCCGGTGCCCGCCCAGCTGATCGAGCGCGCCCGCGGCGATCAACGATTCGACCACCCGCTTGTTGCAGAGCCGGAGGTCTACCCGCCGGGCGAAATCGCTCAGGGTGGTGAATGGCGTCGTGGTGCGCGCGGCGATCATCGATTCGATGGCACCGCGGCCGACGTTGCGGACCGCGCCGAGGCCGAAGCGGATGCGCCGATCACCGGTGACAGTGAACTTGAAGCCCGATTCGTTGACGTCCGGCGGCAGCACCTCGATGCCCAGCTCGCGGGCCTCATTGATGTACTGCACCACCTTGTCGGTGCTGCCGATTTCCGAGGAGAGCAGCGCCGCCATGAACTCGGCGGGGTAGTAGGTCTTGAGCCAGGCGGTCTGGTAGCTGATGATCGAGTAGGCAACCGAGTGCGACTTGTTGAACCCGTAGCGCCCGAAGGTCTCGATCTGGGTCGCGAGTTCGTCGGCCAGCTTCTTCGGATGGCCGAGCGCGATGGCGCGCTCCACGAACTTGCCCAGCTCCTGCTTGATCAGTTCCGCGTCCTTCTTGCCGACCGCCTTCCGGAGCACGTCGGCCTCGGCGAGGCTGAAGCCCGCGAGGATGTTCGCGATGCGCATCACCTGTTCCTGATAGGTGATGACGCCGTAGGTTGGCTCGAGGACTTCCTTCAGGCTGGGGTGCGGGTAGCTGACCGCCTCCTGGCCAAGTTTCCGCTTGATGAACACGAGGTGCATCCCCGTGTCGAGCGGCCCCGGGCGGAGCAGGGCATTGGAGGCGACCAGGTCGTCGAACCGGTCGCACTTCATGTTGCGGAGCGTCTCGGTCGCGAGCGGCGACTCGAACTGGAAGATCCCGGCGGTGCGTCCGGCGCGGAGCAGCTGGTAGACCTTCGGGTCCTCGAGGTCGAGGGTGTCCACATCGACCGCGAGGCCGTGGCGTTCTCCGATCATCTTGACCGCGTCGTAGATCACGGTCAGGGTGCGCAGGCCGAGCATGTCCATCTTGAGCATGCCGACCTTCTCCAGCGGCCCCATCTCGAACTGCGTGATGATGGAGTCCTCGCCCTCACTGTTCTGGCCCGAGCCCTTGGTGGGCGCGGTGCAGACCGGGATGTACTCGCTGAGCGGGCCCGGCGCGATGACCACGCCGGCGGCGTGCACCGACGCGTGGCGCGAGATGCCCTCGATCCGGCTGGCCAGGTTGATGCACCGCTCGTACTGCGGGCTGGTCTTCACCAGGTCGCGGAATTCCGGCACCTTGCTCATCGCCTCGTCGACGGTCAGCGCGAAGGCAGGCCCGGACGGAATCAGCTTGGTGAGCTTGTCCGCGTCGCCTGGCGGAATGCGGAGCAGGCGCGCGACGTCTTTCACCGCGGCGCGTGCCTTCAGGGTCCCGAAGGTGATGATCTGGCCGACGCTGGCGCGGCCGTAGCGCTGGCGCACGTACTCGATCACCTCGCCCCGGCGCTCGAAGCAGAAGTCGATGTCGATGTCGGGCATCGACACCCGCTCGGGGTTGAGGAAGCGCTCGAACAGCAAGTCGAACTTGAGCGGGTCGACGTTGGTGATGCCGAGCCCGTAGGCGACGATCGAGCCGGCCGCCGAGCCGCGTCCCGGACCGACGGGGATGTCGCGGTCGCGCGCCGCCTTGATGAAGTCCTGCACGATCAGGAAGTAGCCGGCATACCCCGCCTTGTTGATGACGCTCAGCTCGAAGTCGAGCCGTTCCTTCACCGCCGGCGGGAGCGGACTGCCGTAACGCGCCTCGGTGCCTGTGGTGGCAAGTGACTCGAGCAGCGCTTCCTCAGAGGCGAAGCCCTCCGGCCGCGGGAACTCCGGGACGAAGTACTTCTTCTCGAAGCTGAACTCGCAGCCGTTGGCGACGATCTGGGTGTTGGTGAGCGTCTCGGGATGCTCGCGGAAGAGCTGGGCCATCTCCGGCTCGCTCTTCACGTACGATTCCTCGCCGGTGAAGCGGAACCGTTTCGGATCGTCGAGCTCGGCGCCGGTGCCGATGGCCAGCAGGACGTCGTGGGCCTCGGCGTCCTCGCGGCGGAGATAATGCGCGTCGTTGGTCGCCACGACGCCGAGCCCGAGTTCGGCGCCCAGACGGTACATCCCCTCGTTGACGATCTGCTCCTCGGGGATCCCGTGCAGCTGCACTTCCAGCCAGAAGTTCTTCTCCCCGAAGTTCTGCGCGAACCACTGGGCCGACTTCTTCGCCTCCTCGTAGTTCCCCTGGCGCAGATAGAGCGCAATCTCCCCGGAGAGGCAGGCGGCGAGACAGACGATCCCTTCCGAGTACTGCGCCAGGACTTCCTTGTCGATTCGAGGACGGCGATAAAATCCTTCGAGATAGCCGATGGAAGACAGCCGGACGAGGTTCTTGTATCCCGCGCGGTTCTTCGCGAGGAGTACCAGATGGCTGTACTGCGCCGGCGCCCACTGCGGCTTCTGCATCACCGTCCGCGGGCCGAAGGCGAGATAGGCCTCGAAACCGAGGATCGGGCGCAGTCCCTTGGCCTTGGCCTCCTCGTAGAACGACCAGGCGCAGTGCAGGTTGCCATGGTCGGTGATCGCGAGGCTGTCCATGCCCAGCTTCTGGACATGCTTCACCAACTCGGGGACGCGATTGGCCCCGTCGAGCAGGGAATACTCGGAGTGGGTGTGGAGATGCACGAAGGACATATGTCAACCGTCGGCCACCGGTCCGCTGCCGTCCGCCTCGAAGGGCGGCTGGCTGGCGACCCAGGGCCGGCTATTTCTCCCGAGCTTCGAGGGCGCTGAGGACGTCGTCGAAGGGAACCCCTCGCGCCTGCAGCAGCACCAGCAGATGGAACAATAGATCGGCGGACTCCGCGGCGAGGTGCCGGTCGTCTTCGGCGTGCGCCGCCACGACGACTTCGACCGCCTCTTCGCCAACCTTTTGCGAAACCTTCGCGAGACCGTGATCGAGCAACGCGACCGTGTACGAGTTGTCGGGGCGTTCCGCCACCCGGGACGCGATGGTCCCTGCCAGGCGGGTCAGCAGGTGGCCCCCGGGATCCGGCCCCTGCGTCGTGGTGCCATCGGGACGGACGCCAGTCGAAAAGCAGGTCCGGCTCCCGGTGTGGCAGGCGGGTCCGGTCTGGTCGACGCGGTACAGTACCGTGTCACCGTCGCAGTCGAGGCGGATCTCCTGCACCAGCTGCACGTGCTCGGAGGTTTCCCCCTTCATCCAGAGCTTCCCTCGGCTGCGGCTCCAGTAGTGGGCGGTCCCGGTGGCCAGGGTAAGCTCCAGCGCCTCGCGGTTCGCCCACGCGAGCATGAGGAGGTCGCCTGTCCGTTGCTCCTGCGTCACCACGGGCACCAGCCCGTCGGCGCCGAACCGTACCTGATCCAGCCAATGATCGTGGGTCACGGCCCCAAGCTATCGGGCCCACATATGATTGTCAAAAGCCGTTGTGGCGCCTTATCTTGCCCTCGTTCTCCACTCCCCGTTGCCGCTCGCGGAGCACCCTCCCGATGCCCTCCCTTCGAAGCGTGGTGC
>DAINRP010000103.1:0-10473 GCA_036741755.1 Gemmatimonadales bacterium | reverse complement strand
GCGCCCCGCAATTCTGGCCCGCTCGAACCCCCGCTCGATGCTCGCGCGGTCGGGCCGGTATCGGGCGGGGAGCGCCATCAGAATCCCGTGCGCGACGGCCGCATTGCGGCGCTGGAACGGGCCCAGCAGGCCGAGCGGACCGGGCCAGCGGTAGTCGGCGGGCAGCACGCCGATCTTCGCTCCCGCCGCCCGGGCGACGGCACGGATCTCGGCGACCAGCTCGGGCTGCGTTTCTCCGATGATGAGAGGCACTCCCCGTTTCGCGATTCCGGCCTTCTCCCGGGCAATCTGCGCGAGAGTGTCGCCCAGGTATTTCATGTGGTCGCGGGCAATCTTCGTCACCCCGCTCACCAGCGGGGTCAGCACATTGGTGCTGTCCAGTCGGCCGCCGAGCCCCACCTCGACCACCGCGATATCCACCCCTCGCGCGGCGAAATCCGCCAGCGCGATGACAGTGGTCACCTCGAAGAAGGTGGCGTTGCGCGCCCGGATGAGCGGCTGGAGTCGTTCGGTCCACGCCGCCACCGCCAGCTCCGAAATCGGCACCCCATTGACCAGCATGCGCTCGCGGAAGGAGACCAGGTGTGGCGAGGTGTACAGCCCCACGCGGAGCCCCATCTCCCGCAGCGCTTCGGCGACCAGCGTGGAGACACTGCCCTTGCCGTTGGTTCCGCCGATATGGATCGTGGGATAGACGGCCTGCGGGTCGCCGACCTCGGCGAGCAGCGCGCGCGTGGTTTCCAGCCCGAACTTGATGGTCGTGGTCCGGGGGTAGAGGAACTCGAGTGCCGCGTCGTAGCTGAGTGCCAAGGACAGGATCGCTGCGAGAGTGTCAGGGGTGTTGTAGCTTTACGGCCCGGGCCAGCACAACACCGAGCAACCTACCGACTCCACTCATGGGCCGCTACACCACACTCCCCGACCCGTTCGTGCGCGAACTGCTGGCCATCCCCGGCTTCCGTGAACTGACCGAAGGCTTCTCACTCTGCCCCGAGTGCGAGCGCTGCGAGCGCAGCCTCGTCTACCTGACTCCCGGCGAGCAGCGCGCCGCCCGCGAGCTCGAGCTTCCGCTCTACGGCAAGGGCTCGGCCACCCGGCTCAACCGCAAGGGGTGCAAGTGCCCGTTCTATGACGGGCCGGAAGCGGGGTGCCGGGCGTATGAGGACCGGCCCCTGATCTGCCACCTCTTCCCGATCGACATCATCGAACACGAGGAAGACGAGACCTACTGGTGGGTCCTCTTCGGCGCCTGCGAGGAAGTCGCCCGGGGCAAACTGGTGGGCCGCGTCGAGGAGGCTCGGGCGCTCGCCCGCGAAATCGACCGGCGGATGCCTGACGAATTGCGCCGGTCGTTCATGGCGGACGCGGACGCGGCAGTCTTCGAGCCGGTCTTCTACAACCACCCGATCCATTACCTGCTGCCGCTGACACCGTCGCCGGAATGATCAGCGCAGGTCGATGACGCCGACCTGGCCGGAGGAGCTGCTCTCGGCATACCGGAAGACGGCTAACAGCCCGTCGTCCGTGATCCTCATGTCGCGTGACCAGAGCGGCTCAGTGGACCGGTCCACGAGTTGTCCATCGCTGAGCCTGGCCTGGACGAGCCCCTGGCTGGTGCCATAGAAGAGGCGCTGCCCATCTGGAGTGAGCACCGAGGGAGTGACTCCCCCCGGGTTCAGATTGCGTACGCTACCCACCGCATGCAAACCCTGATCGAGAATGACCGTCCCCTCCACCAGCACCTGGCCATCGGCGCTGAACCAGAACGATCCCCCGTTGTTCGGCGGCATGGTGAGGGGTCCGAACTGGTCTGTGGCCGAGTTGTAGATCTCGACCATACCAGTATGGTCGCCAGCGATAAGCCGGTCGTGGTTGGGGGACCGTTCGATCAGGAAGACGCCCGTCGCGCTCCCCCCATCTGACCGAAGCGATTCCGCCCAGGAGGTCAGATCGACTTCGAGCAGTTCGGCTTGTGATGGAGCGGGCCCGCCCAGCCCGATGATGGCCTTGCCATTGGCCATGCCGAACACCCGGCCCGGCACCTGTCCATTGAGAGTGTCGGGGGTCGTGAGCCTGTGGACGCTGAACTGCGGGACCGGCGCGGTGAGATCCAGGACACCCAGGTTCGTCGTGATAGGACAGACGAACAGCAGCGAATCCCCCGACGCGGTCAGGTCGAAACTGGTCCCGCAGGAGGGGAGGTCGAGGATCCGTATCGTTGAGGCATCGCCCAGGGAGAGTGTCAGAAGCTGCTGTTCGTTGCCCAGCAGGACGTAGAAGACGCCTCGCTTGCTGTCCGGCATGATCTGACGGATCTCCCCAGTGAGCGTCCGCACGGCCTTGAGCCGCGAGACAGCCGGATGAATCCGGAGGCTGTCCGTATTCAGCGTGCTGAACGCACTCCGGTTGCCCGACCGGTCGGTCGCCGAGAATCTGAGTTGCACGGCGGCGCCCCATGCCGCGCCTACCTGGACCGGTAGGAACGGCGGGTTCCTGAGGGCGCTCAGCGGCACCGACTGCACGATCCCGGCTGGGAGCACCTGCCACGTGAGGTAGCTCACCTGGTCGTTGTCGATGGGATCCACCTCGAGATTCAGCGTATCTCCGGTGAAGAAGTCGCCACTTACCGCCGGGGCGCCGCCTCCATAGGAGACGATCAGTTGGGGCGGCGTGAGGTCGGTGACTCTGAACTGGACTGGGCCGGTCGATGCCACCCTGACCGCTGCATCCAGGACCAGCACCGAGACGCCGAAGGTGGCGTTCAGGGTGCAGCCCCGGGTGACGGGCAGTCGTACGCTGTAGCTTGCGGAGCGGGCGAGCTGACCGGGAAAGAACAGCGTGGTGTCACAGGTACCCTTGAGATCGATGATCGTTTGCCAGAGTCCCGCTGGGGCAGCGGCGGTGAAGCTGATAGCAAGCGTGTCCCCCGGCTCGATCGTCCCCCCTGCCGGCTGGAGGGTGAGACCGGTGATGGCAGGCGGTTGGGCATTTGCCGGGATCGTGGGCTGGCAGGTGAACTGCGCCGAGGCCGTGGAATCCGACGCCGCACCCGTGGGTCGATACCGGTAATCCAGCGCGAGAGTGAACGGGATGGTGCCGGAGAAGTTCCAGCCCGAGGTCTGCACCGGCCCGACGCTCAGCGACCCGTTGCCCCACGAGTTTGCCACGTCTTGTGCCGTGAACACCACGGAGTCGAACGCGCTGCGAAGATCGGTCCCGGGGTAGAACCGGAAGGTGGCTCCGCTCCACGAAGCCCCACCTCTTCCATGTCCCTCGGCTTGCAGCAGCACGATGCAGGAGAGAATCGCGACGCCGTCGGGAGAGACGCCGTACGTGGGCTGCGAGACACTCTGGACCGTGATGCTCGCGGTGAATCGGTTTCCTCCCCCCCCGCCCGGAGCGGTGGGATCGGCGGCGTTGGAGCATGCGGCCAGAAGGCCCGCCAAACCCAGCGAGGCAAGCAGCGGCACGGGGGGAAGGCCTCTACTGCACTTGAGGGCCATGGTGAGGGCCTCTGGGACGCGTGGGACCGCCACGGGGAAAGCGTACATGCCCCCGCGACACTGGGCGGGGGCATGCAGGACTTGCTGGGTTCACACCAGGGTCGAGAGCTACTCTGCCGGCTCTTCCGCCAGCCGCTGGCCGCGCATGTGCCGGAGCAGTCGTGCCGTCGTCTCCCGGATCGAGGCCCGCGGGACGACGTCATCGATCTGCCCCTTCTCCAGCAGGAACTCCGCCGTCTGGAATCCCTCGGGAAGGTCCTGACCGATGGTCTGTTTGATCACTCGCTGACCCGCGAATCCGATGACCGCGCCTGGTTCGGCGAGAATCACGTCACCCTGCATCGCGAAGGATGCGGAGACGCCGCCGGTGGTCGGATTGGTGAGGATGGAGATGTAAGGAACCGAGAGATGATACAGCTGGGCGATTGCGGCGGAGGTCTTCGCCATCTGCATGAGGGAGAAGACACCCTCCTGCATCCGGGCACCCCCAGAGGTACACACCAGCACCATCGGGATCCGCTTCTCGGCGGAGCGCCGCGCAAGTCGCGCGATCTTCTCCCCCACCACCGACCCCATCGAGCCGCCCATGAAGGCGAAATTCATGACGCCGAGGTGGAGAGGCGCCCCTTCCAGCTTGGCGGCTCCGGTGAAGATGGCATCCGACGTGCCGACCTTCTTCTGCGAGGCGGCCAAGCGCTGCGGGTAGTGCTCGAAATTCAGCGGATCGGCCGAACGCAGGTTGGCATAGAGTTCCCGCCAGGTTCCATCGTCCGTCAACAACTCGATATACTCTTCCGCAGTGAACCGGCGGTGATGCCCGCACTCGGGGCATACGTTCAGTACCCGCTCAAACTTCTCTCGGATATCGACGTGCCCGCAGGTGTCGCACTTCTCCCATGCGTCCGGGGGTATCTCGAGGCGCTCCCGCACTGATGAGCGGGGCTTCCTCTCTTTTTTGAACCATGCCATGACGGCCATGTGGGTTCAGGGAGAGATGTGAGGCTGACTTCAGGGCCACTTCAGGATCACCCAATTTGGGGAGGTGCGGCCCCCTGCGCTAGACCCTTCTACGTAACTCCTTATCAGACATCGAGATACCCGCCGAGCCTCGAGTCCCACGCGGTCCGCAGGCAGAGCCCGACCCCCACCGCCGTGGCCAGCAGGAACGATCCCCCATAGGAAAAGAAGGGCAGCGGGATCCCCGTGATTGGCATCACGTTCACGGTCATCCCGACATTTTCAAAGACGTGGGTGAAGAGCAGCCCGAGGAGACCGAAGACCATCAAGCCGGAGAACGGATCGGTGGCCCGGCGGGCGATTCGGACCAGGACAAGGAAGAGGGATAGAAACAGGATCAGGGCGAGGAGCACCCCGAGAAACCCGAGTTCCTCTCCGACCACCGCGAAGATGAAGTCGGTATGCTGCTCGGGCAGAAATGCCAGCCGTTTCTGCGGCCCTTCGAGATAGCCGTTCCCGAACCACCCCCCGGAGCCGATCGCCACCTTTGACTGGATGGCGTGGTAACCCGCCTTCTGGGGATCGACTTCGGGGTTGAGGAAGGTGAGCAGGCGGTTCTGCTGGTACGGCGCAAGTTTTCGCCAGACCGGAAGGGCGAGGAACCCCATTGCGGAGTTGCCCGCGAAGACTGCTACCCCTTCCCAGAAGTAGGGCCGCCAGACTGCGATCAGCCCCCCCAGCGCCACCATCCAGACGAGCCACGTCCACAAATTGAACGCCAGCAGGAGACTCGCTACTGGTGAGGCGAGCATGAGGAGCAGTGTAGGCGGGGTGCCGGCCCAGAAGAGCATCGCAAAGAGTACCCCGGCGAACACCAGGGCGCTCCCCAGATCCGGCTGGGCGAGGACAAGCAACGCCGGCACTCCGGCGATCAGCACCGCCGGCAGCAGATCCAGCATGGTCTCGGGAGCTTCACGCCGGCCGGAGAGGTGCCGGGCGAGCATCAGGACTACGGCGAGCTTCGCGAACTCCGCCGGCTGCCCGACGGCGTGGCCCCCGATGTAGATCCAGCTCTTGCTGCTGGCCGCAGTGCCGGCCCCTCGCCCGATAATCAGCGTGATCCCCAGCAGCAGCAGGCCGAGGACATACACCGGCAGCGCGGCCCATTCGAGCAGTCGCGGGGAAAGCCGGAACGCGAGGTACGCGACGAGCGCGCCCCCACCGATCCAGACGATCTGCCGCCGCCACGCTCCGGCCGCACTGAAGCTGGGCACATCGGTCTGCCCGGCGGAGTAGAGCACGATCACGCCGTACAGCAGCAGCAGCCCGATGACCAGCAGGAAGGGCCGGTCCAGTCCGAGATTCCGGGAGCGGGCCATCAGTGGGTCTCCGTCGGATTCACCGCTGGCTGCTCCTGACCGGTGGGCGTGTTCTGCCGCTGCTGGGTCGGGGCGTCGCCGGGTAGATCGAGTCGCCGGGGAATGCGGGTGTCGGTGGAGTCGGGCCCGAGGACATAGCGACGGATGGCCTGCACCACGTACGGGGCCACGGCACTGCCGTGCCCCCCGAACTCGAAAATCGCACCAATGATGATCTCGGGCTTCTCCGCCGGAGCGAATCCGATGAACCAGCCGTGATCCTTGCCCGCGTTCTGCGCGGTGCCCGTCTTGCCCGCGACCGTGAATTCCTTGATGCGGCTGCGCGCGGCCGTCCCGCCTTCGACCACGGCGATCAGCGCCTTTCGCAGACCATCAAGTTGTTGCGCCGTGAGGTGCAGGTCATGCGGTGGGACGGTGTCGGGCCGAACCAGATAGGGCGTCGGTGTCTTGCCGTCCCCGGCGAGCGCGGCGTAGAACCGCACCATGTTCATGAGGGTCTGGGTGTTCTCGCCCTGGCCGATGGCGAGATTGAGCATCGCCGCGCCACTCCAGCCCCTGGGGCCGTAGCGCTTGTCGAACCACTGCGTCGACGTCGGCCAGATCGGAGTGGTCTCGTTGACGAGGTCCACATGGGTCCGGTCACCGAAGCCCATCGAGACACCGTCGGCCAGCAGGTTGGCGAGCTGAACCCGAAGGCCCAGCTGGTAGAAGTAGACATCGCAGCTGAGCGCGATCGCGCGGGTCAGGTCGAGCGACCCATGGCCGCGCTTGTCCCAGCACTTGAAGTAGCGGTTGCCGTACTGCATGCCACCGGTACACGGCTGCGGCATGTGGGTATCGAAGCCCACCAGCCCTCGGCGAATCCCCATGACCGCCGTGGCGAGCTTGAACGGAGAGCCGGGGGGATACTTCACCTGCAGGGCACGGTTGAGGAGCGGCAACGTCGGGTCGCCGTTCAGCCGCCGCCACTCCGCGGAGGAGATGCCGCCGATGAAGTCGTTGGGATCATAGGCGGGTGTCGAATACAGCGCGCGGATCTCACCCTTCGGCGTCATCGCGACGAGGGCCCCGAGCTGGCCTTTGGGCCAGATGCTGTCGACGAACAGCTGCAGATCCAGGTCGATGGTCGTCCGCAGGTTCTTGCCGGCGACGGAGGGAAGCGGCGGAGCCGCGCCCTGCTCCCGCACCAGGCGGCCACGGGCGTCCACCTCGATGTACCGCATCCCCGGCGTCCCACGCAGGGTGTCATCGTATTCCTGCTCGATGCCCGAGCGGCCCACCACCGAGCCCAGTCGGGCCCCTGCGTACCGCGACTGGTCGAGGTCGCCCTGATTGACCTCACCGACATAGCCCACCAGATGCGCCACTGCCGTCCCCCGCGGATAGATCCGCCGCGGCTCGGACTGGATCACGAGTCCCGGGAGATTGGTGCGATGCTCCTCGAGCCGCGCCACCTGCTCCCGGGTGGCACTGCCGAGCACCATCGCCGGCTGGTAGCGCGCCTGCAGATAACGATTGACCACTTCCTCGGCATCGGCTGAGTCGACGGGGACGACCTGCCGGAAGCGGCGCAGCACCTGGCGCAGCGAGTCGGTCGACGAGGCGAGCAGCGCTACCGAGAAGCCGGGGACGGTCTCCGCGATCACCTTCCCGGCGCGGTCGTACACCGTCCCCCGGGCTGGCTGGAGCGGCACCGGGCGGAGACGGTTGTTCTGGGCGCGGAGGCGATACTGATCGAACTGCAGGATCTGGGTTCTGAAGAAGGCCCCGACCAGCACCAGAAAGGCCGCGGCGAGCACCCACTGCGCCCGCCCGGAGCGTTCACGCAGACGGGAAGGATGGAACTCGTTCATGCCTCGAGCCGGATATCGAGCCAGCGCTGGAAGACCACCAGTACCAGTGCTGCCATCAGGGCGGTGGTGATCGCCTGCAACGGTGCCCAGACCAACAGCTGGGTGGTGAGCCCGCCGGGTCCGGTCCCGCTCGCGATGAGTTGCACGGCATTGCGGATCCAGACGCCGAGCGCGATTACCACGCCGTTGATGAAGAGGTTGTCGGGGAAGAACACCGCCCGGCCCCACGCGGCGAGATAGCCCACCAGCGTGTGCGCGAGCGCCCCTGCCCCGACCCGCGCCGGCGTCACCGCGTCTCCCGCGAGACCCACCAGGAAGCCGGCGAGTGCCGCGGCGCCGGGCCGGCTGCGGATGGCGTACAGCATCAGCGCCAGCAGCAGGAAGTCCGGTGCGATCAGCGGGTACCCGAGACGGGGGCGCACGGCGAACTGGAGCACGGCCAGCAGCCCGAGGACCACCCAGAGTCGGCTGCGATCGGCGCGGATCGCGATCATGGCGTGGTGTCCGCCTGGAAGGCGCGGACCAGGCTGGTGTCCGGCGCAGTCTTGAGGATGAGCACCTGGCTCGCGCTCGCGGGGTTTCCCGCTGGGCGGACGACGTAGATCCGCTCCCAGCCAGTCTCCTCATTCGCCTGGCCAATCACAGTCCCCACCGGAATCCCTGGCGGATAGACGCCACCGAGTCCCGAGGTCACCACGAGGGTTCCCTCCGGAATGGAGTCGCGGATGGCCACGCCGCGCAGTTGCAGCAGCTGCTCGGTGCCCGTCACCTGTGCGCCCGGCCAGATCACGCCGAACACGTTGCCCGGCAGCGTGAAGGCGCTCGCCCGGAACTCGGGATGAATCCAAGTCATCGCGATGCTCCGCTCCTGCTCCACGATCCGTACCACGCCGATGAGCCCTTCCGCGGACACGACGGGATCGAAGAGCGACACGCCCGCGCGCTTGCCAGCCGACAGCACCAGGGTCCGCCCATCGGTCGGGTAGCTCTGGTGAAGGACCTCCGCGGCGATGTACCGGCCGGGCAGCCTCGCCCCCAGGCCGAGGAGGCTGCGGAGCCGCTGGTTCTCGTCGCGCAGAGAGGGCAGGAACTCCGCCGCGTGGGTGGCGGAATCGCGTTCCGAACGGAGGATATCGAATGCGGCCGCGCTGGTCCGGGAGGCTTCAGCCCGGGCCTGCATCCACAGGAAGGGACGAAGCACTGAACCACGAATGGCGCCGGTGACTGTGGCACCCCAGTCGGGCCGGGCCAGCATCACGAGCGAGAGAACGACGCAGGCGAAGAAGAGGGCGGAGTCCCGCCGGGAGAGGGAGCGGTCCGACCCGGTGGCCATTACCGGTAGAGGACGCTTTGGTACTTCTCGTAGTCGTCGAGGATCCGGCCGGCGCCTCGCACGACACAGGTGAGCGGGTCCTCGTCCACGTGGATCGGCAGGCCGGTCTCCTGGGCGAGCAGGATGTCGAGCCCCCGGATCAGCGCCCCGCCGCCCGTCATGACGATGCCGCGGTCGACGATATCGCTGGCAAGTTCGGGAGGAGTGATTTCCAGGGCGCGGCGCACGGCGTCCACGATCTGCTGGATCGGTTCCTGCACCGCCTCGCGAATCTCGCTCGAATGCACCCGCACCGTCTTCGGAATGCCTGACACGAGGTCCCGCCCCTTCACTTCCATCTCCCGCTCGTCGCCGGTGGGCGCCGCGGATCCGATCTTGATCTTGATCGACTCCGCGGTCGGCTCGCCGACGAGCAGGTTGTAGTTCTTGCGCATGAACTGGACGATCGCCTGGTCCAGCTCGTCGCCGCCGACCCGGATCGAGGTGTCCGACACGATGCCCGAGAGCGCGATGACCGCGATCTCCGTCGTGCCGCCGCCGATGTCGATGACCATGTTGCCCGTCGGTGTCTCGACCGGCAGCCCCACGCCGATCGCCGCCGCCATCGGCTCGGCCACCATGTCAACCTGCTTCGCCCCGGCGGTTTCGGCCGAGTCGCGCACGGCGCGGCGCTCCACCTCGGTGATGCCTGACGGAACGCAGACGATCACCTTGGGACGCACCCGGAACACGTGCTTGTCGATGATGGTCTTGAGGAAGTAGCGCAGCATCTTCTCGGTCACGTCGAAGTCGGCGATCACGCCGTCCTTGAGCGGACGCACCGCGAGAATGCCGTCAGGCGTGCGGCCCAGCATCCGCTTCGCCTCGAGGCCGATGCCCTTGATCTTGCCGGTGGCCTTCTCGATGGCCACGACAGACGGCTCGTTCAGCACGATGCCTTCACCCTTCACATAGATGAGGGTGTTGGCTGTGCCAAGGTCCACTGCGATTTCATTCGCAGGGATAAACGAACCGAGTTTTAAGGACGGAAACTTCATCACCGGAGCCAGGCTAGCGAATTGGGCCAAAAGCTAACGGTGGGCCTAAGATGGGACAAGACTGATATTTAGACGACTTCGCACCGGTGACGGGCATCACCCCGACACCCGGCCACTCACCCCCCCGAGTCGCCCGGTCCCGGTGCTCCCGAACCCGCCTTCACCTCGGTCCGTGGGCGGCAGGACCGCCACTTCGGAGAAGCTTGCCGGCTCCACCCGGGCGAAGACCAGCTGCGCGATCCGCATCCCGCGGGTGACCTCGAAGGGCTCCCGGCTCAGATTGACCAGGGCAACCATCAGTTCGCCCCGGTAGTCGCTGTCGATGGTCGCCGGGCTGTTGGGAAGGGTAATGCCGTGTTTGAGTGCCAGCCCGGAGCGGGGCCGGATCTGGCACTCGTGGCCGGGGGGGAC
>DAINRP010000102.1:8095-10684 GCA_036741755.1 Gemmatimonadales bacterium | reverse complement strand
GGCCCGCACGTCACGGCGGCCGCCGGCGAGATCGTTAGAGGCGGACGGCTGATGGCCGAATGGTTTGAAGAGTGGTTCGGGGAGGAGTACCTGCACCTCTATCCGCACCGGAACGAGGCAGATGCGGAGCAGGTCATCGCGCTGCTCCAGCGGGTGCTGCCGTGGCGCGCGGGCTGGCGGGTCCTGGACGTCGCCTGCGGCGCGGGACGCCACCTGGCAGCCTTGGAGCGGGCAGGGGCGGTCCCCTTCGGGTTCGATCTCTCCGCGCTCCTGCTTCGGCGCGCGGCGGAGATGACGGATCGCCCGCTCGTCCGCGCCGACATGCGGGCCCTGCCGTTTCGTGCCGGCAGCATGGACTTGACGGTGAATCTCTTCACCAGCTTCGGCTACTTCGCCGCTGACGAGGAACACCACGATGCCATCGGCCAGATGCTGTCGACGATCCGCCCCGGGGGCTGCTTCGTGATCGACTTCCTCAATGCCGAGCAGGTGCGCGACGCCCTCATTCCTGCCGAAACCGCGCGCTACGGGGATCAACTGGCAGAGATTCGGCGCATGATCACGCCGGATGGCCGCTTCGTCCGGAAGACGATCACCATGGCCGCCGGTCGCAGCTTCGAGGAACGGGTGCGGCTGCTCGGCCCAGCGGATCTGGAACGGATGATCGCTTCCCATGGCGCGTGCGTCATGGGACGCTATGGCGACTACGCGGGAGGACCGCTCGCCGGGGGAACCCGCACGATTCTGACTGCCAGGGTAGCGGCGTGAGCCTGCGCATTGTCACCACGCCCATCCCGGCTCCGCTCAGCTGGCCCGAGCCACGCCCGGGTGGCGTCCACCCGAATCTGCTCGAGGCATTCGTCTTCGCCGACGGGACCGGCGCCGCGCTCGACCGGCTCAGGGCTCCCGGCACCCTGGTCGTCACCACCGGTCAGCAGCCCGGCCTGTTGACCGGGCCGCTCTACACCATCCACAAGGCGCTCTCTGCCGTCGCCATGGCGCGGCTCTGTGAGGCACGCTGGAGCAGGCCGGTCGTTCCCGTGTTCTGGGCCGCCGGCGGCGATCACGACTTCGCCGAAGGGAACCACGCCTCCTGGCCCGCGGCCGATGGCACGACGGTCACCATGACGCTCAGGGAGCGGGCTCCCGATGCCCCGCTCACACCCCTCTACCGGGAGCGGGTTGGGCCGGAGATCGGCCCTGTCCTCGATCAGCTCGCCGCCGATCTGCCGCCGTCGGAGTTCCGGGACCAGGTGCTGGAACTGTTCCGGCGCTGGTACCGACCGGAGGCGACGCTGGCCGATAGCTGTGCGCACGTGCTGGCCGAGCTGCTGGCGCCCTTCGGCATCGTGGTGTTTGATGCGACCCATGCCGCGGTGAAACGCGCCCAGATGCCATTCCTGCTGCGGGCACTCACCGACGCGGCGGCGATCGACCAGGCGCTGGTGGCGCGCAATACCAGCCTGAGGGCACAGGGCCGCGACGCCGGTGTGACGGTTGGCGATGGCGCGACCCTCGTCATGTACGAGGGCCAGCAGGGCCGCGACCGGCTCTCGGCGCGCCCGCCCGGCTTCATCGCGCGGCGAAGCCGTGAGCAGCTCTCGCTCGCCGAGATCGAACGGCTGGCTGCGGATGATCCCGGGCGCTTTTCACCCAACGTGCTGCTGCGCCCCGCCATCGAAAGCGCCATTCTCCCCACGGTGGCGTACATGGCCGGCCCGGGCGAACTCCGCTACCTCCCCCTTGCCCAGGCCATCTACGCCCCCCTCGGCATTCCCGAGCAGCTCCCGCTGCCCCGCTGGTCCGGCATGATGGTGGACGCCCGTACCGACCGGGTCATCGAGAAGTTCGGGTCCACCATGGAGGAACTGCTCGCGCCAGGACGGCAGCTGGAGACCAGAGTCGTGCGCGAGCAGCTCCCCGACGAAGCCCGGCACGCGCTCGCGGAGCTTCGCGCCACCATCGAGCGGGAATACCAGGTGCTCGCCCGCGCAGCGGCCACCATCGACCCGACCATCGAGAAGCCGATCCGCAACCTTGCGACGCAGGCCCTTACGGGAGCGCAGGACGCCGAAAAGCGCATCGTGAGCCATCTCAAGAAGCGCCAGGTGACCGAGACGCAACAGATCGCACGCGCCCGCGAACTGGTGTTCCCCCTGGGGAAGCCCCAGGAGCGGGTGCATACACTGGCGCCCTGGCTGGCCAGGTACGGTCCCTCGCTCCTGACCGACCTGCTCACCACGATCGAAACCTGGTACCGCGCGGGCCTTGAAGGGGCCTCGCACTCCCAGTAGACTCGATCCATGGTCTTCCTCGGTATCATCCTCCTCGTTGCCCTCATGATTCCGATCGCAGGGCTTGTCATCGACTCCCCGATCGGCAAGGCCCTCGCCCGCCGGCTCGAGGGTCCGGTCGCCGAACCCGCGAATCTGACGGATCTCGCCCGGGATGTGGATCTGCTTCGCGGCGAGGTCGATGATCTGCAGCGCGCCGTGACGTCGCTGCAGGAGGAGAACCAGTTTCTCCAGCGCCTGCTCGAGGAGCATCCCAACCGCTCCACGCTCCCGCCGCCCAAGCAGCAGTAGGATC
>DAINRP010000102.1:0-7995 GCA_036741755.1 Gemmatimonadales bacterium | reverse complement strand
GCCTCCGTGCCTGACACGAGCCCAGTCTCTGCCGTTGCTCCTGTGACCTCGCAGCCGCGTGGCGCCAGCCATGCGGCGCTGGTCGGCGCCGGCATCTTCCTCAGCCGCATCTTCGGGCTCGTTCGCCAGCGCATTCTGGCGAAATACCTCGGGCTTGGCGACGCGAACGATGCATTCAACGTCGCCTTCCGCATTCCCAACTTCCTCCAGAACCTGCTCGGCGAGGGAGTGCTCTCTGCCTCCCTGATTCCCGTCTACGCCCGGCTGCGGGCCGAGGGACGCGACGACGAGGCGCGGGCGGTTGCGAACGCGGTGTTCGGGCTCCTCGCCCTCACGGCGTCGATCCTCGTCCTCCTCGGCATGCTGCTCGCCGCGCCACTCACCAGTCTCATCGCCCCGGGCTTCGGAGGCGAAAAGCGCGACCTGACAATCCGGCTGGTCCGGATGCTGTTCCCCGGAGCCGGGCTCTTTGTCCTCTCCGCGTGGTGCCTCGGCATCCTCAACAGCCACCGCCGCTTCCTGCTGTCGTACGCGGCGCCGGTGATCTGGAACGTCGCCATCATCGCCACCGTTGCCGCCGTGGCGGGCCGCAAGGACGAAACCACCATCGCCATCGCCGCGGCGCTTGGCTCCGTCGTGGGGGCAGCGCTTCAAGTCCTGGTGCAGCTGCCGACCGTGATCTCCGTCATGGGGCACCTCCGTCCCTCGCTCGAGCATCAGTCCACGCACGTCAGGATTGTGATCAGGAACTTCGGGCCGGTCTTCATCGGCCGGGGCGTCGTGCAGATCAGCGCCTACGTCGACAGCATCCTGGCGAGCCTCCTCGGCACCGGCGCAGTGACGGGTCTGGCCAACGCGCAGGCGCTCTACACACTGCCGGTGAGCCTCTTCGGCATGTCGGTGTCGGCGTCAGAACTCCCGGCGATGTCGAGCGCCACAGGGACCGAGGAGCAGATCGCCGAGGCACTCCGCAACCGGCTGAACGCCGGACTCCGGCGTATCGCGTTCTTCGTCGTCCCGTCGGCCGCCGCGTTCCTCGCATTCGGCGGAGTGATCGCGGGAGCGCTTTTCCAGACCGGTAAATTCACCGCCGCGGACAGCCGCTACGTCTGGGCAATCCTGGCGGGCTCCGCTGTGGGGCTGCTCGCCGCCACGATGGGGCGGCTGTACAGCTCGGGGTTCTACGCCCTCCGGGATACCCGGACGCCGCTCCAGTTCGCCATCCTACGGGTGGTACTGACCACGGCACTGGGCTACCTCTGCGCCGTACCGCTGCCGCCGCTGCTCGGACTCGATCCCAAATGGGGCGCTGCAGGCCTCACCGCCTCGGCCGGGATCGCTGGCTGGCTGGAGTTCTTCCTGCTCAGGAGAGGGCTGAACCTGCGCATCGGTGAAACGGGACTCCCCATCCGCCTGCTGGTGGGCCTCTGGGCCGCGGCGCTGATCGCGGCAGCGGCGAGCTTCGCCCTGGGGACATGGATCTCCCTGGCGCGCCCGCTGGCCCAGGCGGTGCTGGTCCTGGCGCCGTTCGGCATCGTCTATCTGTCGCTGACGTTGGCCGCTGGGCTGCCGGAGGCCCGCGCCGTCGCGCAGCGCCTGCTCGGGCGCTTCAGGCCGGACAACCGCTGAGCATGGCCGACGGCACACCCATGGCCGACCTCCCCGAACTCCTGCAGCGCAGGCTGGACACGCTGTCCGACCGGCCCGGCGTCTACCTCTGGAAGGACGCCGCGGGAAATGTCCTGTATGTGGGGAAGGCGAAGCGCCTGAAGAGCCGGGTGCGCAGCTATTTCGCGGCCGACCATGCGCTCAGCGCCAAGAATCAGTGGCTGGTGCGGCACATCGCGGATGTCGAGACGATTGTCGTGGCGAACGAGGCGCAGTCGCTGCTGCTCGAGAACAACCTGATCAAGGAGTACCAGCCGAAGTTCAACGTCCGTCTCAAGGACGACAAGAGCTACCCCTCGATCGTGGTCACCGTCGGCGAGCCGTTTCCCCGCGTGCTGGTGACCCGCCGGCGCGACTTCGGCGGCGCGAGGTATTTTGGCCCGTACACCGACGTCGCGCTGCTCCGCCGTACCCTGGCCGTGGTCCGCCGCCTCTACACGGTCCGCAGCTGTCACGACGATCTCCCGCGCGAGCGCCGCGAACGGCCCTGCCTCGACTATCACATCGGACGCTGCAGGGCCCCCTGCGTCGGATGGCAGGCGCAGGAGGACTATCGCGCCATGATCGCCGAGGTGCTCGACTTCCTGGAGGGCCGCACCGTCGACGTCCGCGGAAAGGTCCGGACCGCGATGACGGCCGCCAGTGAGCGACAGGACTACGAGCGGGCCGGGCTCCTGCGCGACCAGCTCAAGTGGCTCGAGCAGATCGACGCGCCGTCGAGCGTGGAGGTCATCGGCACCGGCGACGCCGATGTGATCGGCTACGCTCGCGACGGCGATGATGCCGTCGGCGTTCTCATGCGGGTACGCGACGGCCGGGTGATCGCCCGCGATCACGCCTTTCTCGAGAATCTCACCGACGAGACCGACGACCAGATCCTCAACTTCCTCCTGGTCCGCTCCTACATCCCGGCCCCGGATCGTGTCAGGCGCCTCGTGTTGCCGTTTCCACCGGCCGATGTCGACCTGCTCCAGGAGCTCATGCCCGACACCGAGTGGAACGTGCCGCAGCGCGGCACCGCCCGCCGCTGGCTCGACCTCGCGGACCAGAACGCGCGGCACCTCATGGAAAGCCTGCGGATCGAATCGTTCGAGACCGACGAGCGCTCCGGCGATCCGGTCTACGCGCTGGGACGCGATCTCGGCCTGAACGCGGTTCCGCGCAGCATGATCTGCGTCGACATCTCCACCAACCAGGGTCGCGACACCGTGGGTTCGCTGGTCTGGTTCGAGGCAGGCCGCCCGCGGAAGAGCGAGTATCGCAAGTTCAAGATCAAGGGAGTTGGCCAGCAGGATGACTACGCGGCGATTCACGAGGTGATGACCCGCTACCTGAGCCGCCGCCGCGATGAGCAGAAGCCGCTGCCGGACCTGATCGTGATTGATGGAGGGAAGGGCCAGCTCTCCGCCGCGCGCGAGGCGGCCACCGCGCTTGGGCTGGGCGAACTCCCGATGGTCAGCCTGGCCAAGAAAGAAGAGGAGATCTTCTTCCCGGGCCGATCGGAAAGCCTGCGACTCTCCCGGAGAAGCCCAGCGCTTCGGCTGCTCCAGCGCATTCGCGATGAGACCCACCGATTCGGGGTGGCCTATAATCGCAAACGGAGGACCGAGCGGACCATCACCTCGGCGCTGCTCGAGATCCCTGGTGTGGGCCCCTCCAGACGCCGGGTCCTGCTGGAACATTTCGGCAGCCTCGCCGGGGTCAAATCCGCCACCGCGGCCGAGATCGCCAGCCTGCCGGGCTTCTCCACCAAACTCGCCGAACGGATCATGGCCAGTCTGGCTGCTGTCCCCTAGCGATCCTGCGCATGCCACTCGGCAGGAGATGCCTTATCTTTGCCGCATGTCCCGCGCATTCGTGAAGGAAGACCCTGAGGAAGTCCCGGAGCGCTACGAACTGCCTCCACGGGAGGACGCCGGCTACGACCAGGCCGCCGCTTGGGCCCTCCTGGAAGGAGCAAATCGTGGTGATTCGATGGGCGCCGAAGCCGCCACGGGATATCGCTGGGGCGAACCATCGCTCCGCCCTCATGTCGAACAGATTCTGGCGCACGCCCGCGCCAAGGGCAACGACCGCCTCGAGCAGCTCGCCGAGCGTTTCCTGAGCGTGTGAGCAACGCGGGCTCCTCATCAACTCCGACCTACTCAGACGATCTACGATGGACTGGCAGCTCGAGTGTTCCGGCTGTGGCAAGACCCGGGGCCCGGACGGCCTCCCGACCGTCTGCGAGGTCTGCGGACAGCCGTGGCTGGTTCGCTATCCTGGCCGGGTGCTCCCTTCGCTCACCGCCCGCGCGGAGGTGCGTCGCGGCCATGGAATGTGGCGCTACCGGCCCTTTCTCCCGCTGATGCCTGACGAGCAGGCAGTGACGCTTGGCGAGGGCGACACACCCTTGCTTCGCTGCCCGAGAGCGGGAGCGCGCCTGGGCTTCTCGGATCTCTGGATCAAGGACGAGGCGGTCAACCCGACCGGCTCGTTCAAGGCACGAGGCCTGAGTCCGGCCATCACCCGGGCCTTCGCGGCAGGAGTCCGCCAGTTCGTCATTCCGACCGCTGGAAACGCGGGCGTGGCCGCCGCGGCCTACGCCGCTCGTGCAGGAGCCTCGGTTCGGGTGTATGCCCCACGGTCAACGCCCGCCACGATCCTGGCGCAGATCGTGACCTTCGGCGGTGACCTGCACCTGCTCGACGGTCACATCGGCGACTGCGGGAAGGCTGCGCGTGCCTACGGTGCCGAGTCGGGGGCAATGGACCTGTCGACCCTGCGTGAGCCGTACCGCATCGAGGGGAAGAAGACCCTGGGACTTGAACTGTCGATGCAGCTCGGATGGACGCTGCCGCATGCAATCATCTATCCGACGGGTGGCGGGACCGGCCTGATCGGGATGTGGAAAGCATTCGAGGAGCTCCGGACCGCTGGGTGGGTCACGGACCAGCCGCCAAAGATGTTCACGGTCCAGTCGACCGGCTGTGCTCCCATCGTCGAGGCGTTCAGCGCTGGAACCGACCACGCAACGCCATGGCCCGATCCCTGGACCGTCGCCAGCGGCCTCCGGGTACCGGCGCCCCTCGGCGACCGACTGATCCTCCGCGCGCTGCGCGAGAGCGGTGGCAACGCCGTCGCCGTCACCGACGCCGACCTCTCCAATGAGGCGACATTGGGCTCTCGGGAAGAGGGCATTGATCTCTCCCCGGAGGGCGGGGCAGGGCTCGCGGCCGCGCGCATCCTCCGCGAACGAGGCCTGCTCGGCACCGAAGACCGGGTTGTCGTCTTCAACACCGGCGCCGGCTGGCTGTACCGGCCGTCCGGTGATTTGCCCCCCGCGTGACCCGGGGGCGATATTACCGCCCTATGTCGCCCCGACGCTTCGCCATTCTCGACCCCGCCGCCGGCATCAGCGGCGACATGTTGCTCGGCGCGCTGCTCGACGCGGGAGCGCCCGCGGCGTGGCTCACCTCGCTCCCCGATCGTCTGGGGTTCCCCGGAGTCCGGGTCGAAATTGGCCGAGTGCTCCGCTGCGGAATCGCCTGCACCAAGGTGAGCATCAGGCTCCCTGGAGGACGATCCGAGCTCCCCAGCGAGGAGTACGTGGCGCCTGGGCCGCACGGCCACGACCGCCATGGGCATGGCCCCGAGGCCGCGGATCATGCGCACACGACGGTGGAGACACACCCGCATTCTCACCACGGCGGCGAAGAGCATCGCCACCTGCCTGAGCTCCTAACGATTATTGATCGCGCACCCCTCAGCGCCTGGGTCAAGGAGCGCGCCTCCGGCGCCTTTCGCCTGCTCTGCGAGGAGGAAGGACGCGTGCACGGGATGCCCGCCTCCTCCGTGGCCCTGCACGAAGTCGGCGCGGTGGACGCGATCATCGACATCGTCGGCGCGATCGAAGGGTTCGAAATCCTGGGAATCCAGACCGTCTACAGCCGGCCGGTGGCGCTCGGCAGCGGCTGGGTTCGTGCGGCGCATGGCGTCATCGCCGTCCCCGCTCCGGTGACCATGCGGCTCCTCGATGGCGTGGAGATTGGTCCGAATGGTCCGGTCATAGGGGAGGCGACAACGCCGACTGGGGCAGTGTTGCTTCGAGTCCTGGGCCATGGTACACCGCCGACGCACTGGCGGTCAGGTGCCACGGGATGGGGTGCTGGTGGTCGCGACACGGAGCACTACCCCAACGCCCTTCGGCTCATCCTGGCAGAGACGGCCGCCGAGGCCGGAGAAGTCGTTGCGCTGTCGTCGGATGTGGACGATTTCAGCCCGGAATATCTCGAACCCCTGCGGGAGGCGCTCACGACCGCCGGTGCGCTGGACGTGCAGATATGGGGCACGATGATGAAGAAAGGCAGGCCCGGATTTCGGATCGAGGTGATCTGCGACACCGCGGCCACAGACCGGGTCACTGAGGCACTCTTCCTGCATAGTACCACCTCGGGAGTGCGTCGAGTGTCCTCGGAGCGAGTCACACTGCCTCGAAGGCAGGTTCAGATCCCGGCCGCAGACGGCATATCCGTGGCCGTGAAGGTGCTCGATTCCCCCGCAGGACCGCGAGTCAAGGCGGAGTACGAGGATGTGCGACGGGCGGCGTTGCGTTTGGGGCGCCCGGCGATCGAGGTGGCGCGAGAAATCGAGACCGCCGCCCGCGCATTGCTCGCCGAGACCGCGGGCAGCAGTTCACAATCACTGAAGGAGCAGGGATGACCAAGGCGATCGTGGGTGGGTTGCTGGCGGCGCTGATCGCGGCCGCCCCCGTGGCGGCGCAGCAGAACGGCATCGCCACGCGTGTCTCCGCACAACTCGGCGGCAAGTTCCAGGACGCTGATTGCCAGCTCAAGGAAGGTCACTTCCTCGTGAGCAGTGCCAAGACCAAGCTGAGCAGCTACGCGAACACATCGGATCCCGTGATCGGGGCACGCCTGCTGCGAGAAGGTGCCGAGGTTATCCGAGACGCAATCGCGACGAAGGGGCAGGACAAGAACGGCGGGGCCTGGTACTGGCTCGGCCGAGTGAACCTGCTTCAAGGTGATGTGACCGGCGCGGATTCTTCATTTACCAAGGCCGCGACCCTCGCGCCGCAGTGCAAGACGGACATCCAGAAGTACCGGACGCGCGCGTGGGGCGGTCTGGTGGTGGGCGCGCAGGAATTCGTCGAGCAGAAGAAGACCGATTCCGCGATGGTGCTCTATCGCGCCGCGGATCAGATCAACCGGGAGGCTCCCCATGGCTTCAACGGCCTGGCCGGTCTCTTCTATGACGCCGGCCAGGTGGATAGCGCGATCGTGTACTTCGGTCTTGCCGCCGCTACCAATCCGACAGATCCCTCTTATGTGAAGGTCCGTAACAAGGCCGCCTACAATCAGGGTGTCCTGCTGCTCAACAGCAATCGGAACGCGGAGGCGGTAGCCGCCCTCCAGCGCTACCTGGCATTCGAACCAACCGACCTCGCCGCGAAGAAGGCGCTCGCCAGGGCCTACCGTGGGGCGGGTATGGCGGACAGCGCACAGGCGCTTGAGCGGGTGCTGGTGGCCAACGCCGGCGCTGAAGCCGATGGGGCGGAGGGCGAAGGCATCTCCGAGGAAGACCTCATGGTTATTGCGGTGAAGCAGTTCACCGACAAGGACTACAAGGAAGCCGCCGCAACCTTCGGAAGGGTGCTCTCGCTCAATCCGAACAACCGGAACGCGCTGTTCAATCAGGCCAACGCCTATCTCGCGCTGCAGCAGGGTGCAGACCTCGCCGCGTCGGCAGAGAAGCTCATCGAAATCGAGCCGCTGGCGGAGTACGACCATACCATGCGGGTCGAGGGCTATCGGATGGCCGGCAATCAGGATGGGCTGCTCAAGGCCAGCATCGCCCGGGAAGCCCTGCTCCTGAACGTCGAAGTGAGCCTGAGCCAGACGGCTGATGGCGCCAGCCTCGTCGGCAAGATCACTGGTCGGGAGGCACGAGATGAGAACAACAAGTTGGTCGTGCCACATGCCCTGACCCTCCTCGTCGAGTTCCTCGGCAAGGGTGGGGCGGTACTCGATACTCAGGAAGTTCCGGTCGCCGCCATGAAGGCCGGTCAGACGGCTGATTTCAACGCCACCACCAAGGTGGCAGGTGTGAAGGGCTGGCGTTACCGGATCAAGTAATGGTGCGTACTGGTGGACACCGGGGCCGGAGCATTCACTCGCCCGAGCGGTGTTGGAGACCGACTGGATCCGAACCACCATTGACACCCCATCCACGGCGGGCCAACTTTGGCCGCTGTTTCGCGGGCGTAATTCAGTTGGTAGAATGCCAGCTTCCCAAGCTGGACGTCGCCGGTTCGAGTCCGGTCGCCCG
>DAINRP010000101.1:0-10808 GCA_036741755.1 Gemmatimonadales bacterium | reverse complement strand
TTCCTTGCCATCCCCGCAAGTTCTGAATAGCATCCAGCATCCCGCAACGTCAGGCACCAACGCCGAATTACCGACCCCCACCGGTCGGATTCCCGGCCTGCCGCTGCCCGGAACAGGTCCACATGACGTACCCCCACCGTCACCCAGGACGACCCATGCAGCTCCGCTCCCTGCTTCTCGGTCTCGCCGCCGGCGCTGTCGTCACCGGCTGCACCAGCGAACGCCTCCTCACCAACGCGCCCACTGCCGCGAATGTGCAGGCGGCCTCGGTGGCCGCTCCCGTCCCCGATGATCCGCCGATGGTGAGCCCGGTGCTCGCCAACCTGGACATGATGCTCGCCGCCCAGGGCTCCAACCTGCGCATCGCTAAGGCCGAGTTCATCGTGGACACCGGCAACTACATCGGCGGCTCCCAGACACTCATTGCCAACGACCGTGCCCGCGGTCTCAGCTCCGAATGGGTGGCCGGCGATCCCCGGCGCGGCGGCCGAGTGGGTGTGACCTACGCCTTTGATCCGTTCCAGGGCCGCAATCCCTTCACCCGGAACCCCGACGGCTCCGGCCTCCGCCAGATGCCGTTCTCCGAACTCGATCCAATCCTCGAGACCACGATGGCGGCCTGGCGCAGCCGCAACTGCCTGAGCGCGCCGGTCACCAGCGTGCCGGTACCCGCCGGCGTGGACCCCGACCTCCTCGACCAGATCTTCCTCGGCTCCGACGGCGGGCGGCCCTATGTGCAGGTCTCCGATATCGTGCAGGGGGGGTGGCAGGTGCCGTCCTTCTTCACCACGATCGCGGGCCCCGCGGGCAACAACATCATCGGCGTGACCTTCACCTTCTGGTACGTGGACGGGAACGGCATCCCGACCGACATCAACGGCGACGGCAAGCGGGACACCGGCCTCGCCGAGATCTACTACAACACCCGCTTCGCGTGGGGCAGCACTCTGGCCCGGAACGTGGTGGACTTCTACACCATCCTCACCCACGAGACCGGCCACGCGATGGGACTCGCCCACTTCGGCAAGGTGTTCGTGACCAAGCACGACGCCGCCGACGGGCTGCAGATCGCCGACATCAAGTACGCCCCGCAGGCGCTGATGAACGCGGTCTACGTGACCGGCCGGACCGAGATCCTGGGCACCGACAACTCCTCCTTCTGCCAGATCTGGGCAAGCAAGAAGTAGCCGACAGGGATGGGGCGGCCCGCCGGTCGCCCCTACCCCCCGCCCCGCCGCACCGTAGTTTTCCGCCATGCCCAATCCCATCCGCTTCGTCTTCGGCGTCCACCTGCACCAGCCGGTGGGCAACTTCGACTGGGTGTTCCAGCAGCACCTCGACGACGTCTACCGCCCCTTCCTCGAGAAGGTGGACGAACGCGACTTCCTGCCGATCGTCCTCCACCTCTCCGGCCCGCTGCTCGAATGGCTGGAAACCCACGACAGCAAGTACCTCGACCTGCTCGGCCGGCTGGCCAGCGACGGCAAGGTGGAGCTGCTCTGCGCCGGGATGTACGAACCGGTGCTCGCCGCCCTCCCCCGTCGCGACCGGGTGGAACAGATCGGCTGGCTCCGCGACGCGATCGCCCGCCGCTTCGGTGTCAACGCCACCGGCCTCTGGCTCACCGAACGGGTCTGGGAACCGGAACTCGCCGCCGACCTGGTGGACGCCGGCGTCCGCTACGCCCTCGTGGACGACCGCCACTTCCTCGTCACCGGCTTCCGCCGCGACGACCTGCATGTGCCCTACATGACCGAGAGCGATGGCCGCCAGCTCGCGCTCTTCTCGATCGACGAGAAGCTCCGCTACCTGACCCCCTTCCGCCCTCCCGCGGAGTCCGCCGCCTACCTCCGCGAACTCCGGGCGCGCGGCAAGCCGCTCGCCGTCCTCGCCGACGACGGCGAGAAGTTCGGCGGCTGGCCCGGCACCAAGCAGTGGGTCTACGAGGAGGGGTGGCTGGACCAGTTCCTCACCGCCATCTCGGCGCTGGTGGACGGCGGCGAGGTGCTGCTGACGACGCTGAGTGAGGCACTGACGGCCATCCCTTCCGGCGGCCTCGCCTACCTGCCCACCGCCTCCTACCGCGAAATGGAGGGCTGGGCTCTCCCTCCCGAACCCGCGCGCCGGCTGATAGCACTGGAGAAGGAGTTAGGCGAGGAGCGGATCGCGAGCCCTGAGGGCGCGCTGATCCGCGGGGCCCACTGGCGCAACTTCATGGTGAAGTACGCCGAGGCCAACCGCATGCACAAGAAGATGACGGCGCTCTCGGCCCTCTGCCGCGCCGCGGGAGATCCGGCCGATGCCCGCCGCGCCATCGGGCGGGCCCAGTGCAACGACGCCTACTGGCACGGGGTGTTCGGCGGGCTCTACCTGCCCCACCTCCGCGACCACGTCTGGCACGAACTTACCGGCGCCGAAGCGATCCTCCGCGAAGGCCAGGAGCCGGCGTGGGAGATGCGCGACATCGACTGCGACGGCCACGAGGAACTCTGGATCCACGACGAGAGCTTCTCCGCCATCATCAGTCCCGTCCGCGGCGGCGTGATCGAGGAGTACTCGGTCTTCGCGCACCGGATCAACTACGCCAACACGCTCACCCGCCGCCGCGAGGCCTATCACGAGGCCGGCACCAATCACGGCGCCCGGGTGAGCCACCACGACGAGAGCGGCACCGCGAGCGCCCGGGACTACGACGACCTGAAGCAGCAGAACGAGCTGCCGCCGATCGACCCCGAACCCCGCGCCCTCATCCGGGAGCGGCTGCTCGGTGCCGAAGTGGACGAGGGGATGAACTACCGGAGCGACTACGAACCGATCTGGAGCGTGTCAGGCGCCCGGCTCGACATGAGTGTGACGAAGGAACCGAACGGCGTCGGCGTCACGTTCCGCTCCGTCGAAGCCGGGGTGACGGTGTTCGAGAAGCGCTACCACTTCATCAGCGGCGGTGGGCTGGTCGCCGAGTTCACCTGGAATTCCGCGGCACTCGGCGGACGGGGGCTCTTCGCGCCGGAGGTGAGCTACTCCGGCCCGATGGAGATCACCTGCACTCCGGCGACGCCGGTGTGGGCGTACGATATCGCCACCGTCGCCAAGTCCGAGAAGGAGATCGAGACGACGGTCCAGGGCCGCTCAGTGACCCCGCTCTGGCCGGTGACGGTCGGCGAAGCACGGATCGAGATCCGGACCTCCGGCCGGACGTGATCAGCCCGTATACCCCGGGTAGCTGGCGGGCACGCTACCGCTGGCCGGCTCGGCTCGCGTACATGCTGGTGCTCTTCTACGCGACGCTGCAGCCGTTCTATCCCGACACCACGCCGGCGAACGTGGCGGAACGGATCCACCGGGCCCTGCATCCCGAACTCGGCGGCGCCGACGTGGTGGACGCCGCCCGCAACATCCTGCTCTTCGGGGGATATGGCGTGATCTGGGCCCTCACCGCGGCCGGCAGCGCGCGGCGCACCATGCTCCGCGCCACCGGCACCGGGATCTGCATCAGCATCCTGATCGAGACTGCGCAGCTCTTCTCCTGGAACCGCAACGCCAGCCTGCTCGATGTCACCACCAACACCATCGGGGCCCTGGGCGGCGCGCTCGCGCTGCTCATGCTCATCGCCTTCACCCGGGAGCGGCGGAACGGACAGTCGCTGTTAGGCCTGCCGATGCTGGTGTTCGCGGGGGGCTATGGCACCGCCGCCTGCCTCGAGGCGATCATGCCGCTCTTCTGGCACGATACCCTGCCCGGCGGCTACGGCTGGCCGCTCTCCCGCTTCGCCGTGAGCGCGGCGGCGTTCCGCTGGAGTTCGCTGCTGAGTTCGACCATCAGCGACCTCCCGATCTTCTTCCCCGCCGGCGCGCTCGCGGTCGCGGCGGTGACGGAGTTCGGCCTCGACCCGCGCACAGCCTTCCGCCGGGTGGCGCCCGCCGGCGTGGCGGTGGCGCTCGTGGCGGAACTGACGCACGGCTTCCTGGGCATGGAGATGCTGGCAGGCTCCTTCCTGCTCCGCTCCGCGGCCATCGTGACCGGCGCCTGGTGGGGGGCGCGGCTGCTGCCGCGCCTGGGCAGCGCGCCTCCCGGACCGGCGCGCGCCCGGCGATTCCTGCTCGGCTACGCACTGGTGCTCGCGGCCTGGGCCTGGCGCCCCTTCCTGCCTGAATGGTCGGCGTGGCCGGTCCGCGCCAAACTCGCGCGGCCCTGGTACATCCCGCTCGCCTCGTCGGAGTACCAGCTCGACCTGCTCAGCGTGGTGCTGGTCTGCGCCCCCTTCTTTCTCTATCTGCCCTTCGGGGCCATGCTCGCGGCGTGGCCGGTACGCCGGCGCGGAATCCTCGCCGGGCCGGGGCCAGCGGTGCTGCTCGCGCTGATGCTGGAGATGGTGCAGCTGGTGATACGCGAACGGCAGCCGGACGTGACCGATTTCCTGGTGGCGGCGAGCGGCGCCATCGTCGGCTGGGCGATCGTGCGGAGAGCGGGTTACGCCGCCTACGGGGAACTCTTCCCCAGGGGCGGCGGCTAACGGCCGTAGCAGGTTTCCGCTTCGAGGACCCCGAGTGCCCCCTGAAAAAGCGTGTCGGCTTCCTCGTGGCTGTTGCCGATCGCGGTGAGTCCCAGTTTGCCGTACTGGGAGAGCGCACCGATCATGTGGAAGAGCACCCCGGTGTCATCCCGATGGCTGAAGTTGAGCTGATTGATCGTGACCAGCTCGATCAGATCCTCGGGCAGGAGCCCATGATAGCGCGGCGACTGCAGGTTGTCGGTGGCGCGATAGAACTTGAGCCGGCCGCTGGCGGAGTGGTACAGCCCGGTCTTCGCGTCGACATCACCGCCGCAGAGGAACCGGAGTGCCAGGAACGGGTGGGTGGTGCCGCCTAACCGGAGGTTGATCTCGATGGCGTGGAGGCGCCACGGATCGGCCGGACCGTCGCGGGTCGCCATGAAGTCCACGCCGTAACGGGAGATGGCGCCGTAGCGTTCCAGGACGGCGCCGATCCGGATCCCCGCCTCCTGCACCGCCAGCCGGTAGCCGTCGTCCGCCGGGAAGCGGCAGCCGAGGAAGATCTGCCCGCTCGCTCCCCCGAGAATCTGGTCGTGGGTGGAGAGCGTCTGCACCCCGCCGCCCGGGCTGGTGCGGAGCTGCGCGCTGGGCGAGCGGCTCTCCTTCCCCTCGATGAACTCCTCCACGATCCCGCCGCCCCGCGCAAACTTCTCGAAGTAATCCTCGTGGGTCTCGCTCCGCGCGACGAAGTGCAGCCGGCGGAAGGCGCGCTCGACAGCCGAACGGCCCTGCACCTCGGGGTATTCCATGACCGCGTTGCCCTCGCCGGAGAAGCTGTCGTTGAGCTTCACCACCGCGCGCCGGATGGCGGGGCGCTGCTGCCGGAGTTCGATCAGGCCGTTGAGGACATCGTGCTCGTCCCGCAGGTCCTCGAACCCGGCGGGACAGGCGACGCCGGCCTCGCGGAACACCCGCCGGCTGCCCGACTTGGTGCCGAGTGAGGCGAGCTGCGGATCCACGCCGTTGAGCGGGATGTCGAGCAGCACCGCGAGCTTCCGCTCGAGCGGAGTGGCGTTGAAGACGCTGAGATAGGCCTGCGCGGTGTTGGGGATCGCGGCCCGGATCCGCTCGATGAGCCGGGGCCGCTCCAGGATCTTCTCGGTGAGCGAGCGGGGCGAGGCATCGTAGGCACAGAGCATCGTCAGGCGGGCCCGAGCGTGACTCGCCGGGATGCCGAGCAGGAGCTGAAGCAGGTAGTCGAGAATCATCGGGTGGACCGGCTGTGAGGTCACGTAGACCACCCGCGCGCGCGGGTCCCGGAGCCGGATCAGGAGGAAGAGCAGCCGCTCCTCGTAGAACGACGCCCCCTCGAGCTTGGTGAGCTCCGCCTGGTCGAGCGTCAGCGACGGCACCACCACGGTGGTACAGGGGTTGGACGCCTCCGAGTTGAGCAGCCGCCAGACCTCGGTCAGGCGCGGCTTCAGCTTCTCGAAGGCGGCCAGCTCGGCCTCGAGACTCAACTGATGGGCGTATGGCGGGTGCGGAAGCAGAACGGCCTCTCGGTGCGAGTTATTGTGCCAAGGTAAGTCGGAATTGAGTGCGGCGATATGGCACGAAAATGAAGCGGAACTTAGAGTCCGCGCGGGCTCAGGGCGGGACTGCCGCGTACTCGCGGCGAACCGAGTCGACGAATGGCTCGAAGGCAGGATCCGGGCTCTTCCAGAAGCGGAGCACGGTCTCGTAACGCTGGCGCGCAAACCCGTACTCACCGCGCCGGACGTGAATGCGTGCCTCCCCAAGCCGGGCGTAGGGCAGGTAATGAAGATCGCGGCCGGAGGCATCGGGGAAACTCTGATACAGCGGCAGCGCCAGCCCATCGCGCCCAGCCGCCGCGAAGAGGTCGGCGGCGATCAGCCGGGCCGGAAAGGCGACATCGCCGTAGATCGCGGTCCCCTCGGGACGCGGCGCCGTGGCCCACTGTGCGAGCGAGTCGGCGAGCTGCTTCAGGCGCGCAGTGTCGCGGGTGCCCGCCGCCTCAACCATCGTGGCGTACTCGGTAAGCGCCGGGTACTTCCCGCCGGTGCTGTCCTCGATGTGGCGCAGCCAGCGGAGTTCCCGCTCCCAGCGAATGGTGTCGCCACGCACGCCAGCCAGACGCCCGACGATGAACGCCCGCAGAACTCCCTGCCCAACAGTGAGGCTGCGCGCCGGTTCACCGGGCGGGTAGGCCTCGACCGCCTGGACCCACGCCCGCGCCTCCGCATCGGACACGGGGACACCCGGGAGTGCCGCCAGCCAGAGCCGCTTGTAGGCGACGAACGTTTCATGCGACGGGTTCTGCTCGATGATCTGAAAGGCGCCGGACCACTGACCGGCGGCGGCGGCGAACTCGACGGTGCGGGGACCCTCCCGCCCTCTGGGGCCGAGGCCGGTAAGGATGCGCGCGGCGTCAAGATCCTCGAGGAAGACGGCGACACCACGCGCCGCTTCACCGGCGCTGCCGGGCGGTGCGGTCCTGAGCCCGGCGAGCAGACTCTGGATCTCGCCCGAGTCCCCGCCGAGATAGGCGCGCAATGCCCTGAGCTCCCACGCCCGCACCGAGGTGCCCAGGCTCGGCAATGCGAGACCGAGCAGCGAATCGAGCCGGCCGAGATCGCGATCAGCGGCCGCGATCCGGGCGAGGTGGAGAATCGCTTCGGGGTCGTCCTGGTCGTAAGCGACGACGTGCTCAAAGGCGTCGCGCGCTTCCCGCCAGCTGTGGCCCCGTGGCGGCCCGAGGTGGAACTGGGTCTCGCCGAGGAGATACCAGGCCTCGATCGCGTCGGGATCGTCCGCGAGTACCGCGCGGAGTTCGGCCTCCGCCCGATCGCCGTGCTGGTTGTAGTAGGCCGTTGCCCCGGCGAGGAGATGCCGCTCCCGTTCCGTGAGGCGGGTGGCCCCGCGCCGGGCCCGGTCGAGCATCGCGATCGCGTCGGGGCCGATGAAGCCGGCCCAGTCGAGCGCCACCGCGCCGCGATAGGCGGCGACGGCAAACCCGCTGTCCAGCGCGACCGCGGCCTGGTAGCGATCCGCCGCCTCCGCGTACCGGCCGCCGCGCATCGCGGCCTCGCCATCGAGAAAGGCGCGGAACGCCGGCAGCGAGGCGGTGCCCAGCATCGCGGCGGCCAGCAGGTTGCGCCGGCCCACACCGATCCCCTCGGCGAGCAGCCGGATGGCCAGCGAGTCGGCGAGCGTGAAGAGCGAGTCGCGGGCACCGGTCACCGTGCCGGTGACCACCACCTGCTCCGGCGCGTCGGAGCGCCGGACATCGGCGCGCACCTGTACCTGCTCGCCGATCGCGGTGACTTCCCCGATGACGACGAAGGTCGCGCCGAGGCGGCGGGCCGCGTCTGCGGCCGCGCGGTCGGCGTCCGGCCGGTCGCCGATCGCCTCGGTGAGCGCCCGGAGCGCGCGTGGATCCGCCACCCGCACGCCGCCCGCACGGTCCAGCTTGCCTTCCAGCAATGAGGTGATCCCCTCCCCGACGAAACCGAGCGCGGGGTCGCCCCGGGTCCGGAAGGGGAGGATCGCGACGGTACGGGTGCCGGCGGTGCCCGCCGATCGTCCGCGTGCGACGATGGCCACACCGGCCAGCAGCACCAGAGCGAGGAGTGCGGCGATTCCGAGCGGCCAGCGGGATTCGCGAGCAGGAACCGATGATGGCGGCAGAGCGGATGCGGGTGCGGGTGCCGGGAGGACAGAGCTCGCATCCGGTGTCGCTGCCGACGGTGCAGCCTGACGCCGGTTCCGGATCGCGCCGACGAGCGCGATCGTCTCCGGCGAGGGATCGACCTCGAGTTCGTCCCGGAGCCAGCGCGCCGATTCCTCGTAGACCCGAATGGCGGAGGCCCGGTCTCCCGCGCGATCGAGCATCGTGAGCAGACGGCGAAGGGTCTCTTCGTCCTCCATGCGGAGTTGCACCGCACGGCGCAGCGCTTCGCCGGCGGCCCGGAGATCCCCCCGCGACTCAGCCTGTGCAGCCGTCGTCCGCGCCGCCTCGAAGGCGAGGGTGCGGAACCGGTCCCGCTCGCCGTCCAGCCAGCGTTCGAACTCCGGTGCATCGGCCACATGGAAGCCGGGGGCCAGCTCTCCCTGGTAGAGGGCGAGTGCCTCCCCGCTTCTCCCCTCCTCTTGCAGGGCCAGAAAGGCAGCAGCGTCGCACCACACCCGTCCCCCATCCAGCCGGACCAGCTCCGCCCCCTGCCCCGGCAGCGCCTCGGCGCCGAGGCTCCGGCGGAGGTGATGCAGCGCCTGGGAGAGCGCATTGCGGGCGCGGCTTTCGTCCAGTTCGGGCCAGAGGAGGCCGAGGAGGAGGTCACGGCGCTGCCATTCCCCCGGCCGGGCGAGGGCCAGATACAGCAGCAAGGCGGTGCGTTTCGGTTGGGTCAGGGCGGCCAGCGTGTCCGGCGACTCCTGGTCGTCGGAGAGACTGAGCGTGCCGAGCGTCTTGAAGCGGCGCATTCTGCCGAGGATTTCAGCGGGATTGGGGGGGTTAGGCACTCGTTGGCGAGAACATAAGGGAAAAGTGAGGGCTCGATAAGGAGGGGTGCTCAGATTCGGCCGTGAACACTGCGTTCCGGCGTCCCGCCCCCTGTGGCGCGGGTGCCGCATCTCCCCCACCCCCCTCGCCGAGGTATCGCATGCGCAACTGGCGCCTTCCGACCGTGACCGCCCTGGTCCTCCTGGCGGCCTGCAGTGACAGCACCAGCAACAATGGTGGAGGTGGCACCTCCAGCCTCTTCACCGGCATCGTGACCAGTGATGATGGGCTCGCCAGCGGGGCCCTGACCTTCACCATCGCCTCGACCTCGCTGATCCGCACCGCGCCGACCGGACCGTACGCCATGGGGTCCTCGAGCGTGACCGGCAGCCTCAACTACGACGGCGCACCCGCCGTGGCGCTGACCGGCACCTATGACGACGTCACGGATGCCCTCGCCCTTTCCGGGGGCGGCTACAGCTTCGCTGGCAACTTCGACGGGGTGGACCGGCTGGAGGGGGTCATGAGCGGGGCCGCGTCCGGCACCTTCGTCACGGCCAAGTCGAACTCGGCCGCGGCCTACTGCGGTACCTACACCCAGACCGCAGGGGGCACCGACGACGGCACGTTCAGCTTTGTCATCGCGGGATCAAAGGTCCGGGGGAACGCCGTCTCCAGCCAGGACGGCTCGGTGATCCCGCTGGACGGCACCTTCTCGGGCAGCACGATCAACATCTTCATTCCCGGCAGCACTACCGCGCCCTATCTCGCCACCGGCACCAAGTCAGGCACCACTGTGTCCGGAACGTTCGACAATCAGACCGGCGGGACCGGCACCTGGAGCGGCTCGGTCTGTCCGTAGGTGGAGAGTCCCACGGAGAGAAGGGAATGACCCCCCGACGGATAGTCGGGGGGTCGTTCGTTTCGGAACCAGGAATGAGAGCGGCCAGCGCGTGCCTCGGCTGCTCCGAGACAAACCTATTGAATGAAGTCCACCCAGCCTCCCTCGTTCGGGACGATAAGGACGCCACCGGCCGGGAGTATCGCCGGGCGCCGAGGCGTTCCGGTGACGGTCTTGATGTAGATCGGGCTACCCGTAGTCCGGTCGAAGGCGTATACCAGCCCCGGGCTGGAGGCGGTGACGTAGAGGGTGTTCCCCGCGATGGCGAGCCCCGTCGCGCCGGGGACGGAGATGGACGTCCCCGGCGCAGCGGTGCCGAGGTCGTAGGGGATGACGACGCCACCTCCCTCGTAGGTTACATAGAGGGTGGCGCCGTCGGCGGACACTGCCATCGCCTGACTGAAGCTCCCCGAGCCGATGGTTCGAGTCACGGTCATCGTGGTCCAGTCCACCTCCGACACGGTCCCGTCACCAAAGTTGCTCACATAAAGTCTGGTCTGGGTCGGATGGACGGCGAGGTTGATCGCGGTATTGGCCGCGACCGAGTCGATCATCCCGAGGGTCGAGGCGTTGAGGCGATAGACCCAGCCCGAGGTCCCGACGAAGAGGTACCGACCATCGGGGGAGATCACGGTAGTGTAGATCACCGCGCCTCTACCGATCGTGGCGGAATGGGTGACGCCTCCAGTCGCGAGGTCGACGACCGCCACATCAAACCCGAACCGCTCCGCGACGTAGGCCTTGATGCCGGACGGATGGAACGAGACGCCGAGGGGATCGTTGAGCGTCGTCAGCGTGTCGCTGAACGCCAGTTCCGAAAGGTTGCCCCTCACGCCAAACACGGTCGTCGGCAGGGTGATGAACATCTCCCCCGCCGCCGAGATGGCCGTGCCAT